>JAYSYH010000219.1:0-14373 GCA_043716645.1 Betaproteobacteria bacterium
GCTGCTGCTGCTGTGGCCGCTGCTGAGCGCCACCGAATTCAAGCCCTGGCAGCTGTTCGACGCGCGCAGCCGCGCAGTCACCGCGCAGTTCCTGGGCAGCTTCCTGCCGCCGGCCGTGGCGCCCGATTTCCTGCTGCTGGTGGCCCGTGAAACCTGGCGCACCGTGGCCATTGCCAGCGCCGGCATGACGCTGGCGCTGGTGATCGCACTGCCGCTGACGCTGCTGTCAACGCGGGTGCTGTCGGTGTCGGCGTTGCGTGGGCGCATGGGGCGCGTTCCCTTCGCGGTGCGGCAGGCCGTGCGCGGGCTGCTGATCGTGCTGCGCAGCGTGCCCGAACTGGTGTGGGCGCTGGTCTTCGTGCGCGTCGTGGGCCTGGGGGTCACGGCCGGCGTGCTGGCCATTGCGCTGACCTACGGCGGCATGCTGGGCAAGGTCTACAGCGAGATCCTGGAAAGTGGCGAGACCCACGCCACCGCAGCGCTGCTGCGCAACGGCTGCGGCCGCCTGCAGGCCTTCGGCTACGGCCTGCTGCCGCAAAACGCGGGCGAGTTGATCTCGTACACCGTCTACCGCTGGGAATGCGCGATCCGCTCGTCGGTGGTGCTGGGCTTCGTCGGCGCCGGTGGGCTGGGTCAGCAACTGGACAGCTCGATGAAGATGTTCGCCGGTGGTGAAGTCACAACCATGCTGCTGGTCTTCTTCGGCCTGGTCGCGCTGGCCGACCGGGTCAGCGGCTGGCTGCGCAAAGCACTCGCATGACGCCCACAACCCGCCCGGGCGGCGCTGCCAACCGGCCCTACAAGCTGCCACCGCCGCTGTTCAGCGCGCGCTGCAAGGCCTGCTGGTTCACGGCCGGACTGGGCTTGCTGGTGGTGGCCAGTTTCTGGTCGCTGGATTTGCAGTGGGCGCAGTTCTTCTCGCTGGACGCCGCCCGCAGCATGGGCCGTTTCCTGGGCGAATTCTTCCCGCCGAATGTCCAGCCGGCCTTCCTGCGCCAGGTGCTGGTAGCAACCTGGGAAACGCTGGCCATGTCGGCGTTGGGCACGGCCCTGGCCGCTGCCGCCGGACTGCTGCTGGCCCTGCCCGCCAGCCGGCTGCACGCGCAAGACGCGGCCTGGGCGCGCGCACCCACGCGAATGCTGCTGAACGCGCTGCGCTCGGTGCCGGAACTGGTGTGGGCCAGCCTGCTGCTGATCGCCGCCGGCCTGGGCCCTTTTGCCGGCACGCTGGCCCTCGCCGCACACACCGCCGGGGTGCTGGGCCGGCTGTTTGCCGAGGCCATCGAGAACGCGCCGCCCGGCCCCGCCGCCGCCTTGCGCACCCAAGGCGCGGGTGAAGGCCAGGTCTTCCTGTACGCCACGCTGCCGCAGGTGTTGCCGCAGCTGATGAGCTACACGCTGTACCGCTGGGAAAACAACATCCGCGCCGCAGCCGTGCTGGGCGTGGTGGGCGCCGGCGGCCTGGGCCAGGTGCTGGCCTTCCACATGGGCCTGTTCCACATGAGCAAGACCGCCACCGTGCTGGTGGCGATGCTGCTGCTGGTGGGTCTGGTGGATGCACTCAGCGCCGGCTTGCGGCGGCTGCTGACGCGCTAGTGGTCAGGTCGCAGCGGGTGCGATCTTGTCCTGCGTCTTCGTGTCGAAGTCACTGGCCTCGTGGCGTTCGTGCAATTGGCTAGCCGGGTCGCCGAAGGTTCGGTTGACCATGCGCCCGCGCTGCACGGCCGGCCGTTCGCCAATCTGCCTGGCCCAGCGCTGCACATGGGTGTAGCCCTGCACCTGCAGGAATTCGCCAGCTTCGTACAGCACGCCCTTGGCCAGCGCGCCATACCAGGGCCAGACGGCGATGTCGGCGATGGTGTAGTCGTCACCCGCCAGGTAGGCGCTGATCGCCAGCCGGCGGTCCAGCACGTCGAGCTGGCGTTTGACCTCCATCGCGAAGCGGTCGATGGCATATTCGATCTTGAAAGGCGCGTAAGCGTAGAAGTGGCCGAAGCCACCGCCGAGATAAGGCGCGCTGCCCATCTGCCAGAACAGCCACGACAGGCATTCGGCACGCTTCGCCGGTTCAGTCGGCAGGAAGGCGCCGAACTTCTCGGCCAGGTGCAGCAGGATTGCACCCGATTCGAAAACGCGCACCGGTTGCGGCCCGCTGCGGTCCATCAGCGCGGGGATCTTGGAATTCGGGTTGACGTCGACAAAGCCGCTGCCGAACTGGTCGCCTTCGTTGATGCGGATCAGCCAGGCGTCGTATTCGGCGCCGCGGTGGCCCAGCGCCAGCAGTTCTTCCAGCATCACCGTCACCTTCACGCCGTTGGGCGTGGCCAGTGAATACAACTGCAACGGGTGGCGACCCACCGGCAAGACCTTGTCGTGCGTCGGGCCGGCAATGGGGCGATTGATGCTGGCAAAGCGGCCGCCGTTCTGCTTCTGCCAGGTCCACACGGCAGGCGGCGTGTAGGCGGGTGCGGGGGCGGGGGCGGGCTGGGGGGCGGTGTCGGTGTCGGGCATGTTGGGTGATGTATCGGTCATGTTGCGGGCTCCAGGCGGCTAACGGTGAATCCACTGTACGGGACGGCGCACGGGGTTAGAGTTTCCCGCTTCAACACCCTGCCCCGGCATACCGACATGGCTGACCTCTTCGACAACCCCATGGGCCTGTGCGGATTCGAGTTCGTCGAATTCGCTTCACCCACCCCCGGCGTGCTGGAACCGCTGTTCGAAAAATTAGGCTTCAGCCTGGTGGCGAAACACCGCTCGAAAGACGTGGTGCTGTACCGCCAGGGCGGCATCAATTTCATCGTCAACCGCGAGCCGCGCAGCCAGGCCGGCTACTTCGCGTCTGAACACGGCCCGGCGGCCTGCGGCCTGGCTTTTCGCGTGCGCGACGCGCACCGGGCCTACCAGCGCGCGCTGGACCTGGGCGCCCAGCCCATCGAGATACCCACCGGTCCGATGGAACTGCGGCTGCCGGCCATCAAGGGCATCGGCGGCGCGCCGCTGTACCTGATCGACCGCTTTGAGGACGGCAAGAGCATCTATGACATCGACTTCGAATTCCTGCCCGCTTTTCAGCACACGAAAGACAAAAATCCGGTCGGCCACGGCCTGAAACTGATCGACCACATGACGCACAACGTCTACAAGGGACGCATGGCCTTCTGGGGCGGCTTTTACGAACGCATCTTCAATTTCCGCGAGATCCGCTACTTCGACATCCAGGGCGAATACACCGGCCTGACCAGCCGGGCGATGACCGCGCCCGATGGGCTGATCCGCATTCCGCTGAACGAGGAGTCGGGCCGCAACGGCGGGCAGATCGAAGAGTTCCTGATGCAGTTCAACGGCGAAGGCATCCAGCACATCGCTTTGCTGACCGACGACATCATGGCCAGCGTCGACGCGCTGCACCTGGCCGGCATCCCGTTGCTGCCAGCGCCCAGCGCCAGCTACTACGAGATGCTGGAAGAGCGGCTGCCCGGCCACGGCGAACCTGTAACGGAACTGCAGACACGCGGCATCCTCGTCGACGGTTCGACGACTGGCGGCGACAAGCGGCTGCTGCTGCAGATCTTCTCGCAAACCGTGCTCGGCCCGGTGTTCTTCGAATTCATCCAGCGCAAGAAGGACGAGGGCTTTGGCGAAGGCAATTTCAAGGCCTTGTTCCAGAGCATCGAACGCGACCAGGTGCGCCGCGGCGTGATTGCCACCGGGGCGTCACAACCCTGAAGCAGCGTAGAACAGAAGCACACCATCGAAGACACCAAGACCGAACTGCCCTGGTCCAGGTTGAGAACCGCCACAGCATGTCGAAAAAGAAGGCAGGGTGCGCCAGGTGCGAGACCGCCGAAACAGCCGCAGTTAGGTCGAAAGGAAGATACCGCCCGGCTAGCGAGCCACCATGACCCGCTGCTCGGCAATCCAGGCATCGATGCGCGCCTCCAACGCGGCCAGCGGCACCGAGCCGGTGGCCAGCACCGCATCGTTGAAATCACGCAGATCGAAGCGCGCGCCGAGCGCTTGCTGCGCGCGCGCGCGCAGCGCCGAAATCTTCAACTGCCCCACCTTGTAGGCCAGCGCCTGGGCCGGTGTGTTGATGTAGCGGTCGATCTCGTTGACGATGTCCTGCTCGGTCTTGGCCGCGTTGTCCTTGAAGTAGGCTATTGATCGCTCGCGGGTCCAGCCCTTGGTGTGCATGCCGGTGTCGACCACCAGACGCACGGCGCGCCACATCTCGTAGGTGAGTTGGCCGAAGCGGTCGTAGGGGTCGTCGTACAAGCCCATCTCGTGGCCGAGTTGCTCGGCGTACAGACCCCAGCCTTCGCTGTAGGCCACGAAATAGGCGGTGCGGCGGAATTGCGGCGCGCCGGGCAATTCCAGCGCGCGGGCGAACTGGAAATGGTGGCCGGGCACCGCTTCGTGCAGGCTCAGCGGCATCATTTCCCAAGTCGGCCGCACCTCGGGCTTGTACAGGTTGACGTAGTAGATGCCGGCCCGGCTGCCGTCGGCCGCGGCCGGTTGGTAATAGGCGGTGGTGGTGTCGGGCGCGATGTTGTCGGGAATAGCCTTCACGCCATACGGCATGCGCGGGATGGTGCGGAACACCTTGACCAGTTCCGGGTCGATGCGCTTGGCCGTTGCGCGGTAGGCGTTCAACAGTTCGGCCGGTGTCTTGTGGAAGAAGCGCGGGTCGCTGCGCAGAAAGGTGAAGAAGGCCTGCATGGTGCCGCTGAATCCGGCCTCGTTCTTCACGCGCTCCATCGCGGCGCGGATGCGCTCGACTTCCTTCAGGCCCAGCGCATGGATGGCCTCGGCACCCAGGTCGGTGGTGGTGTAGTCACGCGCCAGGAAGTCGTAATAGGCCACGCCGTCGGGCCTGTCGGTGGCGGCGATGCTGCTGCGCGTTTGCGGCAGGTAATCGTCCAGGAAGGCGGTCTGCAAACGGCGGTAGGCGGGCACCACCTGGTCGCGGATGGTGGCCTGCGCCTGCGCTTGCAGCGCTACACGTTCGGCAGCCGCAAAGCCCAGCGGAAAGCGCGTGAACGGTTTGTAGAACGGGCTGCGCCGCGGGTCGTCGACGATCTGTGCGGCCAGTTGCGCCGGCACGCGCTGCATCAGCACGCGCGGCGGCACGATGCCGACTTTCACCCCTTCGCGCATCAGCACCACGGTTTGTTCCACCTGCTGCGGCAGGGCCGCCAGGCGGGCCAGGTACTGGCGGTAATCGGCCGGCGTGGCGAAGGGCAGTACTTCAGCAATACCATCGGCCGTGATGATGCCGCCCTGATGGTTGATGGGCTGCAGGTGTTCACGGAAACGCTGGCGTTCCACCGTGCGCTGCGCCAGCCATTCGAAGGTGTCGCAGTCGATCTGCTCGGCCGGATTCAAGGCGGCGCGGGGAATGGCTTTCAGGCGCGCCAGTGCCGCGCGGTCGGCGGCTTCGCGCGCCGCGATGGCCGGCAGGCTGTTGTCGGTCCAGCGGTCGTTGTAGCGCGTGTCGCCCTGGTAGCTGGCGCGTTCAGGGTGGTCGCGCAGGCCGCGCTCCCATTCGTCGGTAAACAACTGGCGCAGGGCTGAAGACGCTGTTTGCGGCGCTGTTTGCGATGCTGTTTGCGATGCTGTTTGCGATGCTGGTGCAGACGCTACCTTCGGCGCGGTCTGCAGCAATTCGGCCAGCGGCTGTTTCCACCAGCGCGCCTGCGCCGTGGTGCCGTGGCCGGCGGTCTGCTCGCTGCTCGGTATCAGCAGCAGGCGGCCGTTCTTCACGCGCTTCATTTCGCGTTCCATCACGCCCAATTCGGGCGGGTTGCGTTCGTCGTCTGCCGAATTGATGGCCAGCACGGTGGCGCGGATGCTTTCCAGGCCAGCCGACGCGTCGTAATCACCCGACGAACCCCACTGGAAAAGCAGATCGTTGGCATCGCCCGCCGCGGCTGCGTTCAGGCGCTGGTCCAGCAGGGCGTCGGCTTTGTCGCGCGTCGGCGCGGCCTTGTACAGCGCCTGGCTGCCGCCGTTGGTGGCCAGGTTGAAGAACACCGAGGCAAAGTGCGCGCTGCGCGGCTGCTTCGTGTAGTTGCCACCCTGCCACTCGGGGTCGTTGCGGATGGAGTCGGTGATCAGCCGGCGCAGCATCCAGTTGCGGCCCGACATGGCGGTGGGCATCGCCGCCATCGGCACCGCAATGTCCATCATGCCGGGGTACTTCTGCGTCCACATCCAGGTCTGCATGCCACCCATCGAATTGCCGATGACGGCCCGCAAGTGCTGCACACCCAGGTGTTCGGTCAGCAGGCGGTATTGCGCCAGCACCATGTCGTCGTAGTTGTAGGCCGGAAACTTCGCGCGCAGGCCGTCAGACGGTTTGCTGGATAGGCCGGTGCCGATGGCGTCGGGCAGGATGATGAAGTAGCGCCGCGCGTCCAGCGGCTGGCCGGGGCCGAACAGTTCACCGGCGAAGTTCTGCCCCAGCATGGCCGTGCCGCTGCCGGCCGTGCCGTGCAGTACCAGCACCGGTTCACCGCCCGGCTCGCCCACCGTCGTGTAATGCAGCCGCAACTCGGACATCACCTCACCGCTGTGGAAACGGAAATCGCGCGCCACGTAACTGCCGGTCCTGGGTGTGGAGATGTCGGCGGCGACCGTGTCACCGGCGGCCAGCGCGGTGCCCAGCGCCCAGGTGCACAGCAGCCAGCGGTTGGCGCGCAAATTCAATGTCGGCATATCAATTCCTCGGATTTAGCAAAAGGCTAATTTACGGCGCGTAACAGGCCTGCAAAGTTTCCCAGCCCGCCCATCTCGATGAACCGCCCGCCCAGCAGGATCAACAGGAAGGACGGCAGGAAGGTGACGATGCAAGCCGCTAATGCACCGGCCAGCGGCAGCGCGTCGGCACCCAGCACGACTTTCGTCCAGCCACCGCCGGCGCCCAGCACGATCAAGGGAAACGGCAGCTGCAGCGCGAAGATGGCTGACGAAACCCAGCTTCAGCCAGAAGGCGAAGGCCGCGCGCAGGCTGACGGGCGCAGCTTCGACGTCAACGTGGGCGTGCACGCAGGCAGCTTCTCCATCGCGTCGACTGTGCCACGGCCGACTTCGGGCCACGCCAACACGCCAGAATCGCATCCCCGGCTACCTCCCGTCTGCGCATGTCCACCACCCTCCAGCTCATCGCTTCCATGGCCACCCGGCAGCTGCTGGCTGACCTGGTGGCGCACTACGCCAAGCAGACCGGGGTGGCGGTGAACGTGTTGTCGGTGGGCGGCGTGGATGTCGCCAAACGGGTTCAGGCCGGCGAGCTTTTCGACGCGGTGGTGTTGGCTGCCAACGCCATCGAAGCGCTCACCACAGGCGGACACATCGTGCCCGGCAGCCGCGTCGATGTCGCGGATTCCGGCGTGGCGGTAGCGGTGCGGGCGGGCGCTGCGCGGCCTGACATCGGCAGTGCGGCGGCGGTGCGCGCCGCCGTGTTGGCCGCGCCGCGTCTGGGCTATTCCAGCGGCCCCAGCGGCGTGCAACTGGCCAGGCTGTTCGAGCGCTGGGGCATCGCCGGCGACATCGCCAGCCGCATCGTGACCGCGCCGCCCGGCGTGCCCGTGGGCGCGCTGGTGGCGCGCGGCGAAGTCGATCTGGGCTTTCAACAATTCAGCGAGCTGATGCACCTGCCCGGCATCACGCTTGTCGGCCCGCTGCCGCCCGACATCCAGATCACCACCACCTTTTCGGCCGCCATCGCCAGCCGCAGCACACAACCCGAAGCGGTGCGCGCACTGCTGCAGTTCTTCGCGTCGCCCGAGCTGGCCGCGTTGAAGCGGCGGCACGGCATGGTGGCGGCATGAGCAAGGTCCTGCTGGCGTCGCTCGTCGGCGGCGGGCTGGCTGTGCTGGCGGGGCACGCCGGCGCTGGCGAGGTGCAGGTGGCGGTGGCCGCCAACTTCGCCGCGCCGCTGGCCCAGATCAGCGCCGCTTTCACGGCAGCCACCGGCCACACGCTGAAAGTGTCGGTCGGTGCCACGGGCAAGTTCTATGCGCAGATCGTGGCCGGCGCGCCGTTCCAGGTGCTGATCGCCGCCGACGACGAAACCCCGGCCCGGCTGATCAGAAAGGGCCTGGCGGTGGCCGGCAGCAACCACACCTACGCCATCGGCAAGCTGGCCCTGTGGAGTGCGCAGCCCGGCTATGTCGACAGCCAGGGTGCCGTGCTGGCGGCCGGCCGGTTCAACCATCTGGCCGTTGCCAACCCCAAGATCGCACCCTATGGCCGGGCGGCGCTGGAGGTGCTGAAGGCGCGCGGCCTGGGCGATGCACTGGCACCGAAGATCGTTACCGCCGAGTCCATCGCGCAGGCTTACCAGTTCGTCTACAGCGGCAACGCGGAAATCGGCTTTGTCGCGCTGTCGCAGTTGCTGGTACCGGGCAAGCCGGCCGGTGGGTCTTATTGGCTGGTGCCGGCCGCGCTGCACGGCGAAATCCGCCAGGACGCGGTGCTGCTGACCGCCGGTGCAGCCAACCCCGCCGCCACCGCCTTGCTGGCCTGGTTGAAAAGCGAACCGGCCAAGGCCGTCATCCAGGTCTACGGCTACGGCCACGCCAGCAGCGGCAGCGGCAGCGGCAGCGGCAAATGATCCCGGCGTTGACGCTTGAGGCAGCTTGAGGCAGCTTGAGGCATGAGCGCCGACGAATGGACCGCCATCCGCCTGACGGCCGCGCTGGCCGCGACCGCGACCGTGCTGTTGCTGCTGCTGGGCACGCCGCTGGCCTGGGCGCTGGCGCGCTCGCGTTCAGCCTGGAAGCCGCTGGGTTCCGCTTTGGTGGCGATGCCGCTGGTGCTGCCGCCCACGGTGCTGGGCTTTTACCTGCTGCTGCTGATGGGGCCCCAGGGGCCGGTGGGGCAGTTCACGCAGGCCCTGGGCCTGGGGCGGCTGCCCTTCACCTTCGGCGGGTTGGTGGTGGCTTCGGTGCTGTATTCGCTGCCCTTCGTGGTGCAGCCGCTGCAACAGGCTTTCGAAGCCATACCCGAACGCCTGCTTGAAGCCGCCGCGACGCTGCGCGCCGGACCCTTGGACCGCTTCTTTAGCGTTGCGCTGCCGCTGGCCCGGCCCGGGCTGGTGACGGCCACGGTGCTGGGTTTTGCGCACACGGTGGGTGAATTCGGCGTGGTGCTGATGATCGGGGGCAACATTCCGGGCGCAACGCGTGTGCTGTCGGTGGCGATCTACGACCACGTCGAAGCGTCCGAATTCGCCGCCGCGCACCGCCTGGCCGCCGGCATGGTGGTGTTCGCACTGGTCGTGTTGGTCACGCTGTACGCGGTGAACCGGCCCCCACGCGAACGGCCGGACGGCCGGACGGCCAGCCACCATGATTGACCTGCAACTGCGCCTGCCCCGTGCCGGCTTCCTGCTGGACGTGGCGCTCCAGTTGCCCGCTCGCGGCGTGAGCGCGCTGTTCGGTCCGTCGGGCTGCGGCAAGACCAGCGTGCTGCGCGCGCTGGCCGGGCTGGAACGCGCAGCCGGCCGGGTGGCGCTGAATGATGCGGTCTGGCAGGACGACAAGCAGCGTGTCTTCCTGCCCACCCACCGCCGCCCGCTGGCCTATGTGATTCAGGAAGCCGCGCTGTTCCCGCACCTGAGCGTGCAGGGCAACCTGGACTACGGCCTGCGCCGCACGCCGGTGGCGCAGCGGCGCATTGCGCTGGACCAGGCCGTCGAGCTGCTGGGCATCGCGCCGCTTCTGGCGCGGCGCAGCACCGCGCTGTCGGGTGGCGAACGCCAGCGCGTGGCCATCGCCCGCGCGCTGGCCACCAGCCCGCAGTTGTTGTTGATGGACGAACCGCTGGCCGCGCTGGACTCCGCGCGCAAGGCCGAGATCCTGCCTTACCTTGAAGGGTTGAACGCAGCGCTGGCCATCCCCATCGTCTACGTCAGCCATGCCATGGGTGAAGTGGCCCGGCTGGCCGACCACCTGGTGCTGATGCACCAGGGCCACGTTGTCGCGCAAGGCCCGATGGCCGAGGTGCTGGCGCGCATCGACCTGCCGCAGTCGCTGGGCGAAGACGCCGGCGTGGTGCTGCAGGGCGTGGTCGGCGCACGCGACCTGCCGTGGCAGCTGGCACGGCTGGACGTCGACACGGGCCTGGACTCGGGCGGGGGCGGGCCGGGCTGCAGCCTGTGGGCGCGCGACCAGGGCCTGCCGCTGGGCCGGCGCGTGCGCCTGCGCGTGCTGGCACGCGACGTCAGCCTGACCCGCGCGCGGCAGAACGACACCAGTATCGGCAACCAACTGGCGGGCACGGTGGAGGCCATCGCCGACGACAGCCACCCCGGGCTGGCGCTGGTGCGCGTGCGCGTGGGCACGAACGACATCCGCGGCACGAATGGCATCAACGGCACGAATGGCATCAACAGCACGAACGACATGATCGGCATCCACGGCACCGTGCCGCTGGTGGCCCGGCTGACGCGGCGTTCCGCCCATGCCCTGGCGCTGGCGCCCGGCATGGCGGTGTGGGCGCAGGTCAAGACCGTGGCTTTGATGGAGTAATTCCATGCGCCATGCGCCACGCGCGGTACGCACCGCGCGCGGCGTGGGCGGCGTGGGCGGCGTGGGCGGCGTGGGCGGCGTGCACGGCTTAACGCGAGCCCTTCGGGGGGTTTCAACAGGCATTAGCCTCCCCAGTGCAGCGTATGCTGGAACTGCAGAACCGGGCAGACACGCGCCCGCCGATGCAACAGAGGTCGAACTCGGCTTCTGCGTTGTTCGTGGAGGTCGCGCGTGGATATTCTTGATTCGCTTTTTGGTCGCTCCGGTTTTCTGCCCCATGGCTACTGCTTCACGTGGACGCCAGGCCTGCTGTGGTCGATGGTGGGCGCCGACACCGCCATCGCTGCGGCCTACTTCACCATTCCGGTCGCCATCCTGAGCTTCGTGCGCCAACGGCGCGACGCTGCACTGAATGGCATGGCCATGCTGTTCAGCGCTTTCATTTTCGCCTGCGGCATCACCCATGTGATGGACGTCTGGACCATCTGGCAGCCCGACTACGGCCTGCAAGCGTTGACCAAGACGGTCACCGCGATGATCTCGCTGGCCACTGCCGTGATGCTGTGGCGCTTGATCCCGAAAGCACTGAAGGTGCCCACCGTCGAACGTCTGCAATCGACGATCACGTCGCTGCAAGCCGAGATCGCGCGGCGGCGCGAAGCCGAACGGCAGGTGGTCGATATCCAGCAAAGCCTGGCCGTCACGTTGGCCAGCATCGGTGCGGGTTTCATCGCGACCGACCAAGCCGGCCGGGTCAGCCGCATGAATGCGGTGGCAGAGCAGTTGCTGGGGTGGACGCAGGGCGAAGCCAAGGGCAAGAGCCTGTGGCAGGTATTCGAACGCGACGATCGGCCTGCAGAATTTCTGGCGTTGAACCCGGTGGATGTGCTGATCGACCGGGCCATCACCGTCGACACGGTGTACCGCGTCACGGCCATTTCACGCAGCGGCAGGCGCACACAGGTCGACGTCCAAGCCGCTTTGACCCGGGCCGAAGATGGTGCCGTGACCGGACTGGCGGTCGTTTTCCGGGACATGACACGACTGGCGAGTGCCGAAGCCGAATCGAGCCGACTGGCCGCCATCGTGGAATCTTCGAATGACGCCATCGTCGGCAAGACCCTGGACGGCCGCATCACGAACTGGAACGCCGCTGCCGAGCGCCTGTTCGGCCACAGCGAAGAACAAGCCCTGGGCCAGCCGATCCAGATCCTGATTCCGCCGGAGTTGCAGCCTGAGGAACTCGACATCCTGGCCGAGTTGTCGCACGGCCACCCGATACGACCTTTCGACACCGTGCGGCTGCACCGCAACGGCAGCCGGCTGGATGTATCGATCACGATCTCGCCCATCAAGGACAGTGGCGGGCGCTTGATCGGGGCTTCAAAGATCGCCCGCGATGTCACCGTGCAGCGGCGCGCCGAAGCGGCACTGCGGGCCAGCGAAGAACGGCTGCGCTTCACGCTCGAATCGGCGCACATCGGCGATTGGGACCTGGACCTGGCCACCGGCGTGGTCAGGCACTCGCTGCGGCACGACCAGTGTTTCGGCTACAGCGAGTTGCAGGCCGAATGGAATTTCGACAAGCTGATCGAACATGTGCACGCGGACGACCGCGCCGAAGTGGCCCAGACCTTTCATGTGGCGGTCACCGAATTTCGCGACTGGCGCGTGCAGTGCCGGGTGGTCTGGCCCGACCACAGCGTGCATTGGATCAGTGCCCACGGCAGCGTCCAGCGCCGCGGCGACAAGGCCACGCGCATGCTGGGCATCGTCAGCGAGATCACCGAACAACGGCAGGCCGAGAACGCGCGACTCAAGGCGCAGCGGCTGGAAGCCGAGAACCGGCAGATTCAGGAAGCGAACCGCCTGAAGAGTCAGT
Organism: Betaproteobacteria bacterium; assembly: GCA_043716645.1. Classification (GTDB taxonomy): domain Bacteria; phylum Pseudomonadota; class Gammaproteobacteria; order Burkholderiales; family Burkholderiaceae_C; genus Rubrivivax. The sequence goes on from JAYSYH010000219.1 coordinate 12,421, forward strand.
TCCTGGCCAACATGTCGCACGAGTTGCGCACACCGCTGAATGCTGTGATCGGCTTTGCCGATTTGCTGCACACGGGCATCGTGAAACCGGAATCGCCCAAGCACCACGAATTTCTCGGCCACATCGGCGCCAGCGGGCGGCACTTGCTGCAACTGATCAATGACGTGCTGGACCTGTCCAAAGTCGAGTCGGGCAAGTTTGAATTTTTCCCCGAAGCGCTGGACATGCCCGCTTTGTTGAAAGAAGTCGAAGACGTCCTGCACACGGCCGTGCAGCGCAAGGGCATCCGCATCCAGACCGCCATCGATGCAACGCTGTCAGACCTGCAACTCGATCCGGCGCGCTTGAAGCAGGTGCTTTACAACTACCTGTCCAACGCCATCAAGTTCTCAAACACCAACGGGTCGATCACGGTGCGTGTTTCGGCCGAAGGGCCAACCCACTTCCGCATCGAGGTCGAGGACACCGGCATCGGCATTTCGGCGGCCGACCTGGCGCGCCTGTTCACCGAATTCCAGCAACTCGACACCGGGTACAGCAAACAGCATCAAGGCACCGGCTTGGGGCTGGCCCTGACCCGCCGGCTGGTCGAAGCACAGGGCGGCAGCGTCGGTGTGCGCAGCACCGTGGGCCGCGGCAGCGTGTTCCATCTGGTGTTGAACCGGGTCCACGGCGTCGACACGCTGCTGGCCGACACCGCCACCGGCGACGCGCGCACCGAAGAGGCACGGCGCGTGTTGGTGATTGAAGACCACGAACGCGATCAGGCGCGTTTGGTGGCGGCCTTCTCCGAGGCTGGTTTTCAGGTCGATGCGGCGGCAGCCGGCCCTTACGCGCTGCGCCGCGCCCGCGACACGGCCTACGCTGCTCTGACCCTGGATTCGCGGCTGCCCGACCAGCCCGGCCTCGAACTGCCGGGCCACATCCGCAGCCCCAGTGCGAGCCATGCATCGCCCGCGATCGGCATCGCCATGCCCGGCGACCCTGAAATGGCAGCCACCTTCGCCATCGCCAACGTGCTGTGCAAGCCAATACGCAGCGATGAAATTCTGACGGCCATGTCCCGCTTCCGTCTGCCTGGCGCGCACAGGCCCAAGGTGCTGGTGATCGACGACGAACCGCTGTCGCTCGACCTGATGCGCGACACGCTGATGAGCATCGAGATCGACGCCGCCTGCTTTCTCGATGGCCGCGAAGCGCTGCAGGAAATCGACCGCTATCGGCCCGACGCGATCATCCTGGACTTGATGATGCCGGCCTTCGATAGCTTTCAGGTGCTCCACGCCCTGCAGCGCCTGCCCCGATGGCGCGACGTGCCGGTATTCATCTGGACCAGCATGCTGTTGACCGACGAGGAGTACGCCACCCTCGCCAGATCGGCGCGGGCCATCCTGATCAAGGGCGGCGGTGCCATGGAAGCCATGCTGGAAAGCGTGCGCCGGTGGCGTCAGCCGCAGGTCGCCGACGAACAGAAGGGCGAGCCGTGAACGCGCCCAGGGTTTTGATCGTGGACGACAACGAGTTGAATCTGGCGGTAGCCCAGACGGTGCTCGCGGCAGACCACTTCGAAGTCGAAACGGCCTGTGACGCGCCACAGGCGCTGGGCAAAGTTGCTTCCTTCAAACCGGAACTGATCCTGATGGACATCCAGATGCCCGGCATGGACGGGCTTGAACTGACCGGGCTGCTGAAGGCCGACCCTGGCACCCGCGACATCTGCGTGGTGGCCTTCACGGCCTTCGCGATGCGCGGTGATGAAACGAAGATGCGCGCAGCGGGTTGCGACGGTTACCTGTCCAAACCCATCAACGTGAAGACCTTCGCGGCCCAGGTTCGCGGCTGTCTGGCCGCTGCGCAAACGCAGGCCGCACTCAAAACCTCCGCAGCGCCTGCAGCTGCGGGTTCGCCCGCAGCGGTTGTGCGTCCCCGCTGAGCACCGCCAGCCCTTTGTTC
>JAYSYH010000220.1:0-4749 GCA_043716645.1 Betaproteobacteria bacterium
GCGCCATCTGCGGTGGTGGCCGAAGCGCTGAGCGACGGGCTTGTCGCACGCACCGCGAAAACATTGACCGACCGCGCCGCGCTGATGGCCGCACTGGACGAAGTGCGGCTGGCCGGCTACGCCATCGACGACGAGGAAAGCGAGGTCGGCATGCGCTGCATTGCCGCGCCAGTGCGCGACATCTCGGGCAAGGTAGTGGCCGCTGTCGGCCTGGCCGGGCCGACGCAGCGTTTGACGAAGAAGGACCTGCGCGCGATGGCGCCCGACGTGGTCAGCACTGGCCACGCGGTGTCCACGCGGCTGGGGTACCGGCCGCGATGAAGGCTGCGGCCTACCGCATCCGTCTGGCCGGCGGTGATGTCGAATTCGACTGCGCAGCCGACGACACCTTGCTGCGCGCCGCGCAGCGCGCGGGGCTGGGCTTTCCCTACGAGTGCAACGTCGGGTCCTGCGGAAACTGCAAGTTCGAACTTGTCGAAGGTGAAGTCGCCAGCGTCTGGCCGCAGGCACCGGGCTTGAGTGACAAGGACCGCCAGCGCAAGCGCCATCTCGGTTGCCAGTCGCGGCCGTTGGGTGACTGCGTCGTCAAGCTGCGCACGATGGACCGCTACCAGCCGCCGCACCGCCCGCAGCGCGCGCCGGCCGTGCTGCACAGCGTGCGCGCGCTGACGCACGACATCAGTGAATTCCGCTTCCAAGTCGATGCCCCGTTCGCTTTCGAGCCCGGCCAGTACGCGCTGGCCTGGCTGCCCGGTGTACAGGGTCCGCGTGCCTATTCGATGAGCAACGTGGCCGACGGTTCGGGCACCTGCCATTTCCAGGTTCGTAGCGTGAACGGTGGCGTGGGCAGTACTGCCTTGTTCGAGCTGCAGCCCGGTGCGCGCATCGAGATCGACGGCCCCTACGGCATGGCCTGGCTGCGCCGCGACGCGCCGCGCGACATCCTGTGCCTGGCCGGTGGTTCGGGCCTGGCGCCGATGGTCAGCATCGCCCGCGGCGCGATGGCCGAGCCGCAACTGGCGGGCCGCCAACTGCATTTCATCTACGGCGGCCGCACGGCCGCCGACATCTGCGGGCAAGACCTGCTGCAGGCGCTGCCGGGCTACGGCACGCGGCTGCACTACAGCGCCTTTGTGTCGAATGCTGCCGACGACAACAGCGCCTACCCGGTGGCTTTGGTGCACGAAGCCGCGCTGCAGTTGCACGGTAAACACCTTCGTGACCTGGAGGTTTATTTCGCCGGTCCCGCGGCGATGGCCAACGCCGTGCAGGCGATGCTGCTGGCCGCCGGCGTGGCGCCGGAGCAGCAGCACTTCGACCAGTTCTATTGAATCCCCGATGAGCGATCAACCCGCTGCACACGGCCTGAAGGACCACCGCTACGGCGTAGCGCTGGACGACCACGGCCACGACCACGGCGAAGGCGCTGACCACGACCACGACGATTTCAATTCGGGCGCTGGTGGAAGTTCGGGCAGCCCCGGCGGCGCCGAGCACGCGCTGTGGGTGCAGGACAACGTCATCCTGCACAGCGTGGGCATCGACATCGGCTCGTCCAGCACGCAAGTGGTGTTCAGCAAGATCCACCTGCAGCGCGTGGCCGACCAGTTGTCCACGCGCTACATCGTCATCGCCCGCGAACCGCTGCACCACGCGCCGCTGGCGCTGACGCCTTATGAAAGCGAAACCGCCATCGACGCGCAGGCCTTGGGCGCGATCATCGAAGCGGCTTACGCCGGCAGCGGCCTGCACCCCGACGCGATAGACGCCGGCGCCGTCATCCTGACCGGCGAAGCACTGCGCCGCGAGAACGGTCAGGCCATCGCCGCGATGCTGGCCGAACAGGGCGGCGAGTTCGTCTGCGCCACCGCCGGCCACCACATGGAAAGCATGCTGGCGGTCTACGGTTCGGGCGCTGCACGGCGGTCTTTTGACGACAGCAGCCGCATCCTGAACATCGACATTGGTGGTGGCACCACCAAGCTGGGTCTCGTCGACAGCGGCGAGCTGAAAGCCACCGCCGCGGTGCACACCGGCGGGCGTTTGCTGGTGGCTGAACCCATAGTTGGCGAAGCGGGTTTGCTGAAGATCACCCGGCTCGATCCGCAAGGCCGCGCCCACGCCCGCCGCGCCGGGTTCGACTGGCAACTCGGCAGCGTGGTGCGCCGCGAACAGCTGGCCGAGGTGGCTGCCGGCATGGCCGACGCGTTGGTGCGCGTGCTGACCGAGCGCTACACCGAAAGCGACCTGCGCGACCTGCTGCTGACCGACCCGCTGGACGATTTGCAAGGCATCGGCGGAATGATGTTTTCCGGCGGCGTCGGTGAATACGTCTACGGCCGCGAACCGCGGGACTTCGGCGACCTGGGCAAACTCTTCGGTGAAGCCATCCGCGCCCGCGTCGATGCCGGCGCGTTGCCCTGGCCGCTGCTGCCGGCCGGCGAATGCATACGCGCCACGGTGCTGGGCGCCAGCGAATACAGCCTGCAGCTCAGTGGCAACACCACCTACGTGTCGTCGCCCGGCACGCTGCTGCCGCGCAAGAACCTGCAGGTGGTGCCGATCAAGCTGGCGCTGGAAGACACCATTAACCCGATCGAGGTGACGCAGGCGCTGCGCCGCGCCTTCACATCGCACGACCTGGTCGAAGGTGACGACGACGTGGCGATCTCGCTGCGCTGGGCCGGCGCGCCGGCCTTTCGCCGTATCAGCGCGTTGGCGCAGGGCCTGCTGGATGGCCTGCCGCAGACGCTGAAGCAGGGCCGTAATCTGTACGTCGTCGTCGACGGCGACATCGCGCTGACGCTGGGCAACCTGATCCACGAAGACGGCCGCGTGGATGGGGAAGTTCTCGTGATCGACGGCATCACGCTGTGGGGTTTCGACTTCATCGACCTGGGCCGCATCCGCATGCCGTCGCTGACGGTGCCGGTCACCATCAAGTCGCTGGTCTTCAGCGAAGACCCGCGTTCGCACGGCAAGTCCGACCCGGCCCTCCTGCACAAGCCCGGGCACGCGCATGCCGACGGCGCGATGCACAAGCATGCTGACCACCACCACCACGGGCATGGCCAGGGCCAGGGTCACAGCCACCCGAAACCGGCATGACGCCCGAAATTCTCGATCACGGACAGAGCCTGCTCGCCGCGCTGGGGTTGGCGGCGCTGCTGGGCTTTCGCCACGGCTTTGACGCCGACCATATTGCGGTGGTCGACGGCATGACGCGCGCGCGCCAGCTGCACCGCTCGTACTGGACCGCGCGCCTGGTGGGCCTGCAGTTCGCCACCGGCCACAGCGCCACCATCCTGCTGGCTGCGCTGCTGTTCTTCGGCCAGGGCGCGGCGCTGCCGCCATGGCTGGACGGGCTGGGCACGGTCATCTCCACGGTGCTGCTGCTGGTCATCGCGGCCAGCAACTTTGCGCACGCGCTCAGCCCGTCGGCCGACGGCGCGCGGCCGATCGGGCCTGTGGCCGCGCTGCTGTTCCGCCTGACCGGGCGCGAACTGCACCCGGCGCTGGTCGGCGTGGCCTTTGCGATGTCGCTGGATTCGCTGGCGCAAGCCGCTTTCTTCGCCGCACGCGGCGGCGACATCAGCGCGTACAGCGGAATAGGTGCCGTCGCTTTGATGGCCGGCGTCTTCGGCCTGGGCATGATGGTGGCCGACGCCACCAACGGCCTGCTGCTGGCCTGGTTCGCGCAACGCAGCGACCGCCTGGCGCGCCAGGCCAGCCGCTTCAGCAGCGGCTTCATCGCGGTGATTGCGCTGCTGACAGCGAGCGCTGGCCTGTTGCGTGAATCGCAGAGCGGCTTTGCCCAGGCCTGGGAACACGCCGGGGTGTGGGTGGGTCTAGGCCTGATGCTGACCACTTGCGCTTTCTACGGCCTGCGCCTGCTGCTGCAGCGCGCCCGGCGCAACGCCACCACAGGCTGAAGCCGCGTCGAATGCACCGCGCCATTGGCCGGTGGTGTGGACTTCGCCCCACACCGACCAGACCCGGTCGCCGCTACAGGGCGACGGTGCTATGGTCCCGACGCTGGAAACCACCCGCCCTCGGAGACCCTCATGAGACTCACCCGTCGCCATCTCCTCGGACTTACCGGCGCCAGCCTGGGCCTGGGCGTCGTCACCAACCGGGTCCATGCACAGGCCGTCGTGCTGGACACCGTCAAGGTCGTCACCGGTTTCACGCCCGGCGGCACTTCCGACACCATCTGTCGCCGTGTAGCGGCCAGGCTGCAACCCGGCTATGGCAAGAGCGTGGTGGTGGAGAACCGCAGCGGTGCGGGTGGGCAGATCGCCATCCAGGCCGTGAAGAGCATGCCCAATGACGGCAGCGTCATCCTGCAAACGCCGATGTCCATGCTGGGCATCTACCCGCATATCTACAAGAAGTTGTCCTACGACCCGGTGGCCGACCTGACGCCGGTCACCCAGGGCGCGATCTTCGACTTCGGTTTTGCGGTCGGCCCGGCCGTGCCGGCCAGCGTGAAGTCGATGCCTGAGTTCCTGGTCTGGTGCAAGGCCAACCCGGACCAGGCCAACTTCGGCTCGCCGGCAGCGGGCAGTACGCCGCACTTCATCGGCGCGCTGGCGGGCCGCGCGGCCGGCGTCGAGCTCAGGCACGTGCCCTACCGTGGCACGCAGCCCGCCATCCTGGACATGATCGGCGGCCAACTGCAGGCGGTTTCGGGGCCAGTGGGCGAATTCACGCAGCACGTGGCGGCAGGCAAGTGCCGCCTGCTGGCCA
>JAYSYH010000023.1:0-2524 GCA_043716645.1 Betaproteobacteria bacterium
GACGCTGGTGCTGGCGCTGGCCGGCCGGCGCTGGTGGCGGCGCGGGCCGCACCTGCTGCTGGCGCTGGCGGTGGGCGGCACGTTGGGCTGGTGGTGGACGCAGCACGCCGCCTCCGGGGCCAGCCTGCCGCTGCGGCTGGGCAGTCCGCCGTCGGCCTGGCCGCAGTGGCATGCGCCATGGGCCGACCTGGGCCGGCTGGTGGCACTGGGCTCGCCGCTGCTGCAGGCCGGGCTGGCGTTGACGATCGTCGCGCTCGGCCAGTCGATGGCCATCGCCAAGGCCCTGGCCGCGCGCACCGGCCAGGTGCTCGACGTCAACCGCGAATGCCTGGGCCAGGGCCTGGCCAACCTGGGCGCCGGGCTGGGCTCGGGCATGGTCGTCTGCGGCTCGCTCAACCGCTCGATGCCCAACCTGGAGGCGGGTGCCCGCACCCCGCTGGCGGCGGTGGCGGCGGGCTTGGCCCTGATCGCCACCGTGGCCCTGGCCGGGCCGCTGCTGGCGTGGATCCCGCTGGCCGGTGTCAACGCGCTGCTGCTGGTGGCCGCCTGGTCGCTGTGGGACCGCGCCGCCTGGCGCCGCAGCCGGGCGCTGCACCGCAGCGAGTTCGCCATCGCACTGGCCACCACGGCGGCCACCTTGACGATGCGCCTCGAACTGGCGGTGCTGGCCGGTGTGATGTTGTCGCTGGTGGCCTACCTGTACCGCACCGCCCGGCCGGCGCTGCGCACCATGGGCTTCGACAGCCACCAACCGAACCGGCCGTTCGTGGTGATCGACCCGGCCGCCGACGGCACGACACCGGTGGCCGCGCTGCCCGAATGCCCGCAACTCAAGCTGTTGCGCATGGAGGGTTCGGTCTGGTTCGGCGCGGTGGCGCATGTGGCCGAGCGCCTGCGCGCGCTGCGCCAGCGTGCCGCGGCCTCGCCCGAGGGCCAGCGTCATTTGCTGGTGATGGTCAAGAGCATGAACACCATCGACTTGGCGGCGGCCGATCTGTGGGACGAGGAGCGGGTGCGCCGCCGCGCGCTGGGCGGTGACCTCTACTTCCACCGGCCGCGGCCGCAGGTGGTGGCGATGTGGCGGCGCACCGGCTTCATGGCGCGACTGGGCGAAGACCATGTCTTCCCCGACAAGCGCCATGCCATCGCCGCCATCGTGCCCAGGCTCGACGATGGCGTGTGCGCCCGCTGCACCGTCCGGCTGTTCGACGAGTGCGCGATGCGGCCCGGGGCCGTTCCTGACCCGTCGATCTGACGCCGACCGGGCCCGGCGGGCAGTCGCCTAGCGCCTTGTCCTACAGGCGTTAGCGCAACACGCCGTCGCCGGGTGGGCTGGCGCGGGCGTTGAATGCTCACAGTCCTCGGCTTCGCTGCCTGGCCATCGGTCGCCCGTAAGACCAGCGGCTTCGTCACCGGCATGGCTGCGAGCACGCAGCGCCGAAACTCCACCGCACCTGGAAGGTCTCCATGAAACTCCGTCGCCCACTTTCGGCCCTGTTCCTCGCGCTGGCCACCGCATTGCCCCTGGCGCTGCCCGCCGCCGCGCAGGCGCAGACCTACACGACCCAATCCAACGCCGCAATCTCGACCTTCGGGGTCGAGCAGGTGCAGCGCCTGCAACCCGGTGAGGTGCTGGTCTTCAGCTTGACCGGAACGCCAGGCGCGACCGTGAGCCTGCAGATCGCCGGTGCGACCTCCGGCGTGGCCATGACCGAAGTGCAGCCGGGCCGCTACGAAGGCGACTACACGATCCGCCAGCGCGACCGGCTGACGTCGGCCAGCCTGGTCACCGCACGGGCCGTCAAAGACGGCCGGACGACCAGCGCCATGCTGAGCAAATCGTTGGTGCAGGGCGCACGCGACCCGGCACCGATGCCGACCGCCCAGATCACAGCCTTCACCATCGAAGCCCCTGACCGTATCCGCCCGGGTGACGAGCTGGCCCTGTCGCTGGCCGGCACACCGGGCGGCAAGGCCAGCGTGGTGGTGCAGGGTGTGGCCAAGCGCATCGCGCTGGTGGAAGTGAGCCGCGGCTACTACGAAGCCACTTATGTGATGCGCCGCAGGGACCGGATCGACGGCACGCTGCAGGCCGACGCCTACCTGGTCCATGGTCAGCGCGAGTCTGTCCAGCACTTCGAACGCCAGCTTGCAGGCCTGCCTGACGATGTCGACCGCCGGAGCGGGCGCACGGTGCCGCAACCCTTGGCCGCCGCTTGCGCGAGTTGCGGTTCGGTGGTGTCGGTCACGCCGGTCGACGTCAAGAGCGACGCGCCGAACGTGATCGGCACCATCGCCGGCGGCCTGTTGGGTGGCGTGCTGGGCAACCAGGTGGGTGGTGGCACGGGCAAGGACCTGGCCACCATCGTGGGCGCCGTCGGCGGTGCCTATGCCGGCAACCGGGTCGAGAACAACATGGGCAAGAGCCGGGTCTTCCGGGTCCTGGTGCGGCTCGAAGCGGGTGGCAACCAGAGTTTCGACTATGCCGACGACCCGGCGTTGCGCGTGGGCACACGTGTGCGGG
>JAYSYH010000221.1:0-4721 GCA_043716645.1 Betaproteobacteria bacterium
TTCGTGTCGCAGCCCACGCTCAGCGTGGCCATCAAGAAGCTGGAAGATGAACTGGACGTGAAGCTGTTCGAGCGTGGCGCCAGCGAAGTCAGCGTCACGTCGTTGGGTGAACAGATCGTGCGCCAAGCGCAGCAGGTGCTGGAACAGGCCCAAACCATCCGCGAGATCGCCAAGACTGGCAAAGACCCGGTTTGCGGGCCGCTGCGTCTGGGCATCATCTACACCATCGGGCCTTACCTGCTGCCCGACCTGGTGCGCCAGGCGATAGCCCGCGTGCCGCAGATGCCACTGATCCTGCAAGAAAACTTCACCGCACGGCTGCTGGAGATGCTGCGCGCCGGTGAACTCGACTGCGCCATCATGGCCGAGCCCTTTCCCGACACCGGCCTGGCCGCGGCGCCGCTGTACGACGAGCCCTTCCTGGCCGCCGTGCCGGCCAAGCACCCGCTGGCGCAGCGCGACCACATCACTGCCGAAGAGCTGAAGCAGGAAGCGATGCTGCTGCTGGGCACCGGGCATTGCTTTCGCGACCACGTGCTGGAGGTTTGCCCCGAATACGCCCGCTTCGCCAGCCCGTCGATCGAAGGCCGCGAAGGCATCCGCAAGAGCTTCGAGGGCAGTTCGCTGGAAACCATCAAGTACATGGTGGCCTCGGGCATGGGCGTCACGGTGGTGCCGCAGCTCTCGGTGCCGGCAGAACTGCAGACGCACATCCGTTACATCCCCTTCAGCGCACCAGTGCCCACGCGCCGCGTGGTACTGGCCTGGCGCCGCACCTTCCCGCGCTACGAGGCCATCGCCGCGCTGCGCAACTGCATCTACGCCTGCGAACTGCCTGGCGTCACGCGGCTGACGGCCTGATCCGGGTCGACCGCTGACCCGACGCAGCGCTATCGCAGCGATAGGTCCGCCGGCTATCGAGCCGTTAACGGCAATTGCTTTGACCGGGATGGGCGCGGTTTCTAAAGTACGTAGATTCCATCTTTTGCCATTGCCAGGAGCCCGCATGACCCAAGCCATCGCCGCCCCCACCGCCACCCCCACACCCACCCCCACCCCCAGCCCCACCTGCCCGTTTTCCGGCGCCGCTGGAAAACCCAAACCCATGCTGGCCCGCGGCACCACCAACACCGATTGGTGGCCGCAACAGCTGAATCTCGAGGCGCTGCACACGCGCACTTCGCAGGCCAACCCGCTGGGCGCGGCCTTCAACTACGTCGAGGCGTTCAACAGCCAGGACCTGACTGCGGTGGTGCAGGACCTGCAAGCGCTGATGACGGATTCCCAGGACTGGTGGCCCGCCGACTACGGCCACTACGGCCCCTTCTTCATCCGCATGGCCTGGCACAGCGCTGGCACGTACCGCATTGCCGACGGGCGCGGCGGCGCGGGTTCGGGTGACCAGCGCTTCGCGCCACTGAACAGCTGGCCCGACAACGGCAACCTCGACAAGGCCCGGCGCCTGCTGTGGCCGATTAAGCAGAAGTACGGCAACGCCCTGTCGTGGGCCGACCTGATCGTGCTGACCGGCAACGTGGCGTTGGACTCGATGGGCTTCAAGACCTTCGGCTTCGCCGGCGGCCGCGAAGACAGCTGGGAAGCGCAAACGCACGTCTACTGGGGTTCCGAGCGCGCGTGGATGGGCGACGAGCGCTACAGCGGCGACCGTGAGCTGGCCCTTCCGCTGGCCGCCGTGCAGATGGGCTTGATTTACGTGAACCCCGAAGGTCCGAACGGGCAGCCCGACCCGCTGGGTTCAGCGCGCGATATCCGCGAGACCTTCGCCCGCATGGCGATGGACGACGCGGAAACCGTCGCCCTGGTGGCTGGCGGCCACACCTTCGGCAAGGCCCACGGCGCGGGCGCCCCAGGCCAGTACGTCGGCCACGAACCCGAGGCTGCGGGCGTCGAAGAGCAAGGGCTGGGCTGGCGCAACAGCCTGGGCAGCGGCAAGGGCGGCCACACCATCACCAGCGGCCTGGAAGGCGCCTGGAAGCCCAACCCGACCACCTGGGACAACGGCTACTTCGAAACACTGTTCGGCCATGAATGGACGCTGACGAAAAGCCCGGCCGGCGCCCACCAGTGGACGCCGACCGACCCGGCAGCCGCCAACCTGGTGGTCGACGCGCACGACCCGCGCCGCCGCCACGCCCCGATGATGTCCACCGCCGACATGGCGCTGCGCATGGACCCGGCTTACGCGCAGATCTCGCGCCGTTACCAGCAAAACCCGGCCGAATTCGCCGACGCCTTCGCCCGCGCTTGGTTCAAGCTGACGCACCGTGACATGGGTCCGGTGGCGCGCTACCTGGGCCCGCTGGTGCCGCAGGAAGAACTGATCTGGCAGGACCCGGTGCCGCCGGTGGACCACGTGCTGGTGGACCAGGCCGACATCGCCGCCCTGAAGGCCCGCGTTCTCGCTTCGGGCCTGACGACTTCGCAACTGGTGACCACCGCCTGGGCCTCGGCCTCGACCTTCCGCAGCAGCGACAAGCGCGGCGGCGCCAATGGGGCGCGCATCCGCCTGGCACCGCAGAAAGACTGGGCCGTCAATCAGCCGGCGCAGCTGGCACAGGTGCTGGCGAAGCTGGAAGCCATCCAGCAGGATTTCAACGCCGCCCAGACCGCTGGAAAACGGGTTTCGCTGGCCGACCTGATCGTGCTGGGCGGCTGCGCCGCCGTCGAAGTGGCCGCGCGGGCCGCGGGCGTCGAAGCCACCGTGCCCTTCAGCCCCGGCCGCACCGACGCCACGCAGACGCAAACCGACGCCCACTCGTTCGCCGTGCTGGAACCCACTGCCGACGGCTTCCGCAATCACCTGGGCAACGGCAACACGGCGTCTGCGGCCGAGCAGCTGGTGGACCGCGCCAGCCTGCTGACACTGAGCGCGCCCGAGATGACGGTGCTGGTCGGCGGCCTGCGTGCGCTGAATGCCAACGTCGGCCAGGCAGCGCACGGTGTCTTCACAAACCGGCCCGGCACGCTGAGCACCGATTTCTTCGTCAACCTGCTCGACATGGGTACGCAATGGCAGCAGTCCGCCGCCGCCCACGGTGTGCTGGAAGGCCGCGACCGGCGTACGGGCGCAGTCATCTGGACGGCCACGGTCGTCGACCTGGTTTTCGGCTCCAACGCACAGCTGCGGGCAATCGCCGAGGTCTATGCCAGCCGGGACGCCCAGCCGGCCTTCGTCCGCGACTTCGTGACGGCCTGGAACAAGGTCATGAACCTGGGCCGGTACGGGTTGGCGTGACACGCTGACCGCCGCGTTTCGCTAGAGTCCCCGAATCACAAACGAAAGCACCCACCATGGCCAAGAAAAAGGGCAACAGCCCCGTCATCAACATCGGTATCAACATCGGCATCAGCGAGAAAGACCGCAGTGCCATCGCCGGCGGCCTGTCCCGGCTGCTGGCCGACACCTACACGCTTTACCTCACCACCCACAACTTCCACTGGAACGTGACCGGGCCGATGTTCAACACGCTGCACGTGATGTTCATGGGCCAGTACACCGAACTCTGGACCGCGGTGGACCCGATCGCCGAACGCATCCGCTCGCTGGGGTTCCCGGCGCCCGGCAGCTATGCGCAGTTCGGTACGCTGGCGTCGATACCCGACGCCCCCACCACGCCGCCCAAGGCGCTGGAGATGGTGCGCATCCTGGTCGAAGGCCACGAAGCAGTGGCCCGCACGGCGCGCACCATCTTCCCGCTGGCCGACAAGGCCGGCGACGAACCCACCGCCGACCTGCTGACCCAGCGCCTGACGGTGCACGAGCAGACGGCCTGGATGCTGCGTTCTTTGCTCGAAGAGTAGGCGTCACCCGGCACCCGGGCTGCGCGCGAATCCGAGCAAACCCGCGCAAACCCACGCAAACCCACGCAAACCACCAGTGACGGCACAGCCTGCTGTGCTACCTTGACAAGATGTCGAATCGGCCCCCTTCAGATGCTGCTCGGCAGCGGCAAACATGGCCGCTGGCCAGCCCTGACCGGTGATCGCCCTGACCATGGATAGCCCCGCCTTCGGCCAGGCCGACCTGACCAACTGCGAACGTGAACTGATCCACCTCGCGGGCTCGGTGCAGCCACAAGGCGCGCTGCTGTTGCTCAGCCTGCCCGGCCTGCTGGTGCTGCAGGCCAGCGCCAACACTGAAGCCGTCTTCGGTCGGTCGGCCGCCGCGCTGCTGAACCAGCCGTTGATGGGATTGGGTGGCGACCTGCCCAGCGCACTGACCCGTCTGCTGCCCAATCTGGGCCTCGAGCCATTGCCGTTGCAATGTTGCGTGGGCGAAGGTGCCGCCATGCGCCGGCTGGAGGGTGCCGTGCACCGGCCACCGGGTGGCGGCGTGGTGATCGAGCTGGAGGCTGTCGACCCGCCACCGGCCGGCCCGCCCGCGCTGGCGCTGGAGCCCGAAACGCTGAAACGCGTGCTGGCCGCCGGCGTGCAGCGCTTCAGCGAGTCGGCCACGCTGGAAGCCTTGCAGGACAGCATCGTGCACGTGCTGCGCGACCTGACCGGCTACGACCGCGTGATGGTCTACCGCTTCGACCCCGACGGCCACGGCAAGATCGTCGCCGAAGCGCGCAACCCGCGTCTGGAATCGCTGCACGGCCACCACTACCCGGCCAGCGACATCCCGCAGCGGGCCCGCGAGCTGTACCTGCGCAACCGGGTGCGCGTGCTCGCCGACGTCAACTACGAGCCCCAGGTGT
>JAYSYH010000222.1:0-39937 GCA_043716645.1 Betaproteobacteria bacterium
CGCCGGACCGCGTGGTCGAAGCGTCGCGCATCGGCAGGGCCGTCTGACAGGCTGGGTTGTTCGGCTTGCACGGCCCGCACGGCGGCCTGCGCTGCTGCGTGCAGCGCTGCATCCCTGGCGGGCCTGCGTGAGGGCTCCACCGGTAACGGATGGTCTTGCAGCGCCAGGGGCAAGGCCACCGCAGCCAACACCAGAGACAGCACGATCACCCCCGCAGCCAGCAGGATGCTGAGGTCGCGCGCCGGGAAGGCGCTGCCGTCGGTCAGCAGCACCGGCAGGGTGAACACGCCGGCCAGCGTGACGGCGCCGCGCACACCGGCCAGCGCCATCACCAGCACCAGTCGCCAGCCGCTGGCCACCGGCGCTTCGACACCGGCCGGGTTGTTCAGGCGCACCAGTTTCAGCGCCACCCACACCCACACGAAACGCAGCGCCACCAGGGCCAGCACGATGGCCAGGGTCCACAGGCCCAGCTGCCAGGCGGCCTGCAGCGCCGGGCGCCCGACGATGCGCGGCGCGGCGGTGACCAATATCGGCAGTTGTTCGCCCAGCAGCACGAAGACGCTGCCGTTGGTGGCCAGTTGCAAGGTGTCCCAGACCGCCGTGCGGCGCAACCGCGTGGTGGCTTGCCAGGGCCAGACATTCATGAAGCTCATCGTGATACCGGCCGCCGCTGCTGCCAGGATGCCCGAACAGCCCAGGTGTTCGGCCAGCAGGTAGACGCCGAAGGGGATCAGCAGCGTGACCAGAATCTGCTCGTCGGCGTCGTGGCCAAAATGCGCAATGGTGCGCGCCGACAACCAGGCAACCAGCGCGGTCAGTGCCACGCCGATGGCCACACCACCCAGCGCCACCCAGATGAAACTGCCCACTGCCTGCGGCAGCGAAAAGGTACCCGCCAGCACCGCCGCCACGGCGAAGCGCATGCAGACCAGGCCGGTGGCGTCGTTGAGCAGCGCTTCACCCTGCAGGATATGCATCAGCCGGCGCGGTAGCGGCGCGTGGGCGGCAATGCTGGACACGGCCACCGGGTCGGTGGGTGACAACACCGCGGCCAATGCAAAAGCCACGCCCAACGGGATGGCCGGGATCAACCAGTGGATGAACAGGCCCATGCCCAGCACGGTGAACAAGACCAGGCCCAAAGCCAGTCGCAGGATGGCGTCGGCGTCCTGGCGCAGCGCGTCTTTGGGGATGCGCCAGCCGTCCAGAAACAGCAGCGGCGGCAGAAACAGCAGGAAGAAGACTTCGGGGTCCAGCACCGCAGAGGTCAGCTGGCTCTGATAAATCAAGGCCCCCAACGCCATCTGCACCAGCGGTGTGGGCAAGCGTGTTGCACGGGCGATAAAGCTGCCGACCACAACGGCCAGCAGCGAGGCCAACACCAGGCTGATCACCTCCATGGCAAACCCCACCGGCAACGCACATCTGCAGTGCCGCCACTGTGCCCGGCGTGCCGCAGGCAGTCGGTGCGTTGGTTAACGCACGCGCGTGCGATCGCCGCCGAGCGACCCGGTCATCAAGCCTCAAATAACCGGAGTTATCAGCTTGCTGTCTGGTTTACACCATACGGCAGCCAGCCAATTGTCCGGATAGTGATTGGAAGTTGATGTTCCCTTCCACCAACAGGCCCACCGCATGACCACACCGCAAGCCCCCGCATACACCGACATCCTGGTCGAAACCACCGAGCAGGTCACCTGGATCACCATCAACCGCCCGCGCGTGATGAACGCCTTTCGCGAGCAAACGCTCGACGAGATGATCGACGCCGTCAAGCGCACCCGCGAAGACCCGGCCATCGCCTGCATCGTGTTCCGTGGCGCTGGCAGCGAATCGTTCTCGGCGGGCGGCGATTTCTACGCCATGAAGCGGCTGAACTTCACCAACGCTTCGATGTGGAACGACCGCATGCAGGGCCTGGCGATGGCCATACGCGGCGTGCCGATACCGGTGATTGCCATGGTCAACGGCTGGTGCATGGGCGGCGGACACGAGTTGGCGCTGTGGTGCGACCTGGTCATCGCTTCCGAAAAATCGATGCTCGGTCAGACCGGCGCCAAGGTTGGTGCCTGCCCCACGGTGGGTGCCACGCAATACCTGCCGCGCATCATCGGCGAGCGCCTGGCGCGCGAGATGATCTTCCTGGCCCGCCGCTTCACCGCTGCCGAGGCCGAGTCCATCGGCCTGATCAACAAATGCGTTCCCGAAGATCGGCTGATGGAAGAGACGCTGGCCTGGTGCGACACCATCAAGAGCCACAGCGCGCAGACCCTGCGCATGACCAAGAAGAGCCTGAACTTCGAGAGCGACCAGCTCTACGCGTCGTGGCAGCAGGGCATGGAACTGCTGGCCATGGTGTGGGGATCTGAAGAGTGCCATGAGGGCATGAATGCCTTCCTGGAAGGCCGCAAGCCCGACTTCCAGAAGTTTCGTTTGCGCGCGCAGGCCGAACTGGCGAATTACGTCGACGGGTTCAACCACAACCTGAACGCACCGCCGAGCATGCGGTGATGGCTGCCGTGCCCAACAGCGAGACCACTGCCGTCGATGCCGGTGGCGCCTTGCAAGGCCTACGCGTGCTCGACTTGTCGCGCGTGCTCGCCGGTCCCTGGGCGGCGATGCTGCTGGGCGATCTGGGCGCCGATGTCATCAAGGTCGAACTGCCGGGGCAGGGCGACGACACACGCGGCTGGGGACCGCCCTTCCTGGGCCAAAACTTGGAGCAGGCGCAATCCGTCTACTTCCTTGGCTGCAACCGCAACAAACGCGGCATCGCCATCGACCTGGCGCGGCCCGAAGGCCAGGCGCTGCTCGCCAAGCTGATCGCGCGGGCCGATGTGCTGATCGACAACTTCAAGTCCGGCACGATGGACCGTTGGGGCTTCGACGCGGCGTGGCTGGACGCGCACGCGCCGACGCTGGTGCACTGCTCGATCACCGGCTACGGCGATGGTGGGCCGAAGTCCGGCCTGCCTGGCTATGACTTCATCCTGCAGGCCGAGTCGGGCCTGATGAGCTTGTGCGGGCCGGCCGATGGCGAGGCTTGCAAATACGGCGTGGCCATCGTCGACCTGGCCACCGGCATGATGGCCGCCAACGCCATTCAAGCGGCACTGATCGCACGCTTTCGCACCGGGCGCGGGCAGCGGGTGGCAGCCAGCCTGTACGACAGCGGCATCGCGTTGCTGGCCAATGTCGGCAACAGCCACCTGGCGACCGGCCAGGATGCCCGTCGTTACGGCAACGGCCACCCGACCATCGTGCCCTACACCACCTTCAAGACGGCCGACGGCGTGCTGGCGCTGGCCGTGGGCAACGACGGGCAGTTCGGCAAGCTGGCGGCCTTGTGCGGTCACCTGGAGTGGGCACAAGACCCGCGCTTCGCGCGCAACGTGGCCCGTGTCGAAAACCGCGAGGCGATCGAGGCGCTGGTGGCGGCCGCATTCATCGAACGCAACACGCAGCAGTGGGTCGATCTGCTACAGGAACAGGGCGTTCCGGCCGCGCCGGTGCGCAGCGTGGCGCAGGCGCTGGCCGACCCCCATACCCAGGCCCGCGGTCTGCTGCTGGACGTGCAACACCCCACGGCCGGCACTTTCAAGAGCCTGGCCGCGCCGCTGAGCCTGGCCGGTACACCCACCCGCGTGCGCCACCCGCCGCCGCGACTGGGTGAACACACGCGGCAGATCCTGCAAGACGAGCTGGGCCTGTCTGCCGAAGAGGTCAACGTCTTGATGCGGAGCGGTGTCGTTGCCGGCCTGCCGGCGCTTGAGGAGAACCGTGCATGAACCCTTTGAATCGTTTGAACCGCTCCAGCCGATTGAACCGCTCCAGCCGATGGAACCGACGCCATGCCGGCATCGCCGTCGGCGCCATCGTCGCGTTGTGCGCTGCCACGGCCGCCGGCGCGCAAACGGCCGACAGCTATCCCAACAAGCCCGTCACCTTGGTTGTCACCTGGCCGGTGGGCGGCTTTGCCGACCTGCTGGGTCGTGCCGTGGGCGTGCAACTGGGCCAGGCACTGGGCCAGCCTGTGGTTGTCGAGAACAAGGGTGGAGCCAACGGCGTCATCGGCGCGGCCGCGGTCGCCAAGGCCGCGCCCGACGGCTACACGCTGATGTTCCAGTCGGTGACCTCGCACGCCATCAACCCGGCCATCTACGCCCGGCTGCCCTACAACACCGACAGCGATCTGCTGCCGCTGGCCGTCATCGCGTCGGTGCCGCTGCTGCTGGTCGGCCACCCGGGATTCGCGGCGAAGACGGTGCCGCAGCTGGTCGACCTGGCGAAGCGGCAACCCGACACCGTGGCCTACGCCAGCTTTGGCAACGGCAGTGCCAGCCACCTGGCCGGTGCGCTGTTCGCCAACCAGGCCGGGCTGAAGTTGAGCCACATTCCCTATCGAGGCGGCGGCCCGGCGATGACCGACACCCTGGGCGGTCAGGTGCCGTTGTATTTCTCGACTTTGGGTCTGGCGCTACCCCAGGTGCAGGCCGGCAAGCTGGTCGCTTTAGGCATCACCAGCGCCGCCCGCGCGCGCCAGTTGCCCGAGGTGCCGACCATCGAGGAAGCCGGAGGCCTGCGCGGCTATCAGATGGACATCACCTATGCCGTGTGGGGCCCCGCCGGGCTGAAACCCCAGGTGCTGGCCACGCTGGCCCGGGCACTGCGGCAGGTGGTGGGCAGTGCAGCCTTCCGCGACAAGCTGGCCGACGAAGGCGCCGAGCCAATGGCCGTGCTGACCGCCGCCGACAGCCTGAGTTTTTTCAACAAGGAACGCACCCGGCTCACCAAGATCGCGCGTGACAACGCGATCAAGGCCGAGTGAAAACAACCAGGCCCGCATCGGGGCCGCCGGAGACCGCCATGACCTTCCCGCGTCGATCGATCCTGAACATGGGTTTGCTGTTGAACGTGTTGACCGTGTTGACCGTGCTGGCCGGCGCTGCCGCTGGCCTCGGCAGCGCGGCCCAGGCCCAGACCGGGCCGTACCCGAACCGCCCGATCCGCATCGTCGTGCCCCTGCCGCCGGGCGGCACCGTGGACACGCTGGGCCGCATGCTGTCGCAGTTGCTGAAAGAGAACCTCGGGCAGGCGGTGATCATCGACAACGTGTCGGGCGCTGGCGGCACCATCGGCGCCGGCGTGGTGGCCAAGGCGCCGCCCGATGGCTACACACTGCTGATGGTCTACGACACCTTCGCCGTCAACCCGCACGTCTACAAGAAGATGAGCTTCGATTCCTTCAAGGACCTGGCCCCAGTGATGGAACTGGTGAAGATCCCGCTGGTGCTGGCCGCGCCGGCCAAGCTGCCTGCGAACAACCTGAAGGAGTTGGCCGAACTGGGCAAGTCGCGGCCGAACGGCATCAACTTTTCCAGCGGCGGCGCCGGCAGTTCCGGCCACCTGGCGGCCGAGTTGTTGAAGAGCGCGATGGGCATTCCGATGACCCACATTCCGTACAAAGGCGGCGGCCCGGCGCTGATGGCTGCGGTGTCGGGCGAGACCGACATCACCATCCTGGGCACGCTGGTGACGGTGCCGCAGATCAAGGCCGGCAACCTAAAGGCGCTGGCGGTGCTGGGCCGCAAACGGGCGCCACCCCTGCCGCAAGTGGCCACCGCAGCCGAGCAGGGTCTGAGCAACATCGACATCAGTTCCTGGATCGGCCTGCTGGTGCCCGCTGGCACGCCTACACCCATCATCGCCCGCGTGCACCAGGCCTTCTCGGCGGCGCTGAAGAACCCGGCGGTGCTGGCCAGGATGGCCGAGGACGGCAACGAGATCGTGGCCAGTTCGCCCGAGCAGTTCGCCACCTTCCTGGCGCAGGATTCGGCGCGTTGGGGCAAGGTCATTCGCGACAACAACATCCAGCTAGACCAGTAGACCCAGGCTCAGCCCAGCGTGTCCGCATCCTGACCGCACCCTGACCGCAACGTGACCTCCAGAACGCCGCTCTACCGCCAGATCAGCGACGAGATCGCCGCGCGGATCAGCGCCGGGCGTTACCCGATGGGCGAGTTCCTGCCTGTCGAAGGCAAGCTGTGCGAAGAGTTCGGCGTCAGCCACCACACGCTGCGCGACGCACTGAAACTGCTGATCGAACGCGGCCTGGTGCTGCGCCGTGCCGGCAGCGGCACCCGGGTGATTGCGACGCAGGAGCCCACCGTCTTTGCACACATCGCGGCCGATTTGCGCAACGTTTTCAGCTATCCGGCCGAGGCCTTGCGCGAGAACGTGGTTGAGGGCTACACGGTGGCCGACGCCGCGCTGGCCGCACGGCTGAAGTGCCCGTTGAAGACGCCGTGGTTCCACATCGGTGCGATACGCCGCGACGCGCGCACGCTGTTGCCCATCTGCTGGACCGATTTCTACCTGCTGCCGCGCCATGCGGGCGTCGTCAGGCACAAGGACCATCTGAAGATCCCGGTCTACGAACAGATCGAACAACTCGACGGCCAACGTGTGCAGAGCGCCGAGGTCGACATCTCGTTGGTGCGCCTGGATGCCGAGCAGGCCGAGCGCCTGTCCAAAGCCACCGGCAGCACGGCGCTGATGATCGTGCGGCGCTATTGCGACGAATCGGGCACGCCCTTCGAGGTCACGGTCAGCTTGCACGCCGACGACCACTACCACTGTGAAATCAGCTTTCAGCGCGAACGGCGTCTGCGTTAGCGCGCCATCACGACAAAGAGGGAGACATCGATGACCGAGAGAAGACAGTTCCTGCGCCGGGTCAGTGCACTGGGCGGCCTGATGTTCTGCGGCTGCGCCATGTTGCAATCCGCCTACGGGCAGACAGCGCCGCGCAAGAAGTCGGTGGCGATGGTCGGCGGCCAGCGCGTGAAGACCATCGACATGCACGCGCATTGCTACTTCAACGAAGGTCTGGCGCTGGCCATCGGCGGGCCGAAGGCCGTGCTGCCGCCAGTGAAGGGCGTGCCCGAGCACTTCTTCGGCGTCGAAGGGCGTCTGGCTGCCATGGACCAGATGGGCATCGACATGGAAGTGCTCAGCATCAACCCCTTTTGGTACGGCTACGAGCGCGACCTGGCGGCCGAGATCTGCCGCATCCACAACGAGAAACTGGCTGAGTTGTGCGCGCAGCAGCCCAAGCGCTTTGCGGCCTTCGCTTCGCTGACGCTGCAGTCGCCGGAACTGGCCGTGCAGCAGCTGGAAACGGCGATGAAGAAGCAGGGCCTGAAAGGTGCGGCCATCGGCGGCAGCGTGGTCGGCACCGATTTCGCCGACCCGAAGTTCCACCCGGTCTGGGCCCGGGCGCAGGAACTGGGCGCGGTGCTATTCATCCACCCGCAAAGCACGCCTGAGCTGGCCAAACGCTTCAAGGGCAACGGCTGGCTGTCGAACACCATCGGCAACCCGCTGGACACCACCCTAGCGCTGCAGCACCTGATCTTCGAAGGCACGCTGGACAAGTTCCCCGGCCTGAAGATCCTGGCCGCGCACGGCGGCGGCTATTTCGGTTCGTACGCGCCGCGCTCCGACGTGTCGTGCTTCGTGTCGCCGCAGAACTGCGACCCGAACATCGTGCTGAAGAAAAAGCCCAGCGAATACCTGGGTCAGATTACCTTCGACAGCCTGGTCTTCACGCCCGAAGCGCTGCGCCACCTGGTGGCCGAAGCCGGTGCCAGCCAGATCGTCATCGGCACCGACCACCCGATACCGTGGCAGGAATACCCCGTCGAACACATCCTGGCCACGCCGGGCTTGAGCGACGCCGACCGCATCGCCATCCTGGGCGGCAACGCCGCGCGCTTGCTGGGCCTGTGAACGGGCAGGCCAGCGCGCTGATGGCTGCTCAGCCGTCGCTCTTCAGGATGTCGAAAGCCGCTTGCAGCTTGCGCTCGTAGGCGGCTTTGGTCGCGGCGATCGACTCGGGCGTCCAGGCCATGAAGCCTTGTCCCGACTTCATGCCGGTGTCGCCGCGCGCGACCATGTCGCTCAGGCAAGCCGGCACGTCGCTGACGTTGAACAGCGTTGGGTAGATGGCCCGCGCCGCGCTACACACCGAGTCCCAGCCCGAGATTTCTTTTTGCAGGATGGGCCCGACGGCGGCGTAGCGGAAACCAAAGCTGTAGCGCACCGCCAGGTCCACGTCTTCGGGTGTGGCCACGCCGGCATCGATCAGCGACAGCGCCTCGCGCATCATCGCGTGCTGGATGCGGTTGGCCAGGAAGCCGGCGATGTCGCGGCGCACCAGCACCGGTTTCTTGCCAAGTGCGGTGTAGAGGTCGCAGACCTGCTGACCCAGCGCCGGATCTGACGCTGCACCCAGCACCACTTCCACCAACGGCACCACGTGCGCCGGCATGAAGTAGTGGATGTTGAACATGCGGCTCGCGCCTGCCAGTCCCGCAGCGATCTGCGAAATCGGGAAGCCCGAGCTGTTGCTGCCGATGGGCACGGCGGCCGGCACGCGGGCGTCGAGGTCAGCGAACAGTGCTTGCTTCAGCGCCATGTTCTCGGCCACGGTTTCGATGACGATTTGCGCGCCGGTCCAGTCATTCCAGCCATCGAGCCTGCCGCATTGCAGGCGTTCGGACAGATCAGCGGGCGGCTGCGGCAACAAGGTGCGCGCCAACTTCAAGGTCGGTTCACGACCGGCCTCGCTGCGGGCCACTGAACGGCCCAGCATCACCACGCGCGCGCCCTGCGCCAGGAAGCCGGCGGCAATGCCGTGGGCCATGATGCCGGTGCCGACGAGGACGACGCGCAGGCTTGAATGTTCGGACATTTTATCTTTCGCGGGTTTTGGTGTTTGACCCCCGTGTTCGGGCTGCCTATGATCGCTGCCAGGCCCTGAAAGATCAACCGATACGGCACCCAGACCGGTGGCCGTTCACAGCGCTGAACTGATTGAATGTACGGACATGAAGTGCCGTGCGACGTTGTTCCTTCAGCACCAGGAAAACCCCATGTACAACCCCTTCAAGCCACTGGAACTGATCAAGACCCAGGTCCTGACCAGCATGCCGGCCAAGTTCCGCAAGAAGCAGCGCAGCGACTGGGCCCACCCCAACCGTCAGGGCGCTGAAATCGAGTGCTTTCTGGAAGGCCCGTCCTTCGATCGTGAGGGCACGTTGTGGTTTGTCGACATCCCCTACGGCCGCATCTTCCGCATCAGCATGAAGGGCGGCGTGCCCGGTGAGTGGGAACTGGTCACGCAGTACGACGGTTGGCCCAACGGCCTGAAGTTCCACAAGGACGGCAGCGCCTGGATCTGTTGCTACAAAAAGGGTCTGCTGAAGTTGGACACGAAGACCGGCAACATCGAAACCATCCTCGGTTCGATGTACAGCGAAGGCTTCAAGGGCCTGAACGACCTGCACTTCGCGTCGAACGGCGACCTGTATTTCACCGACCAGGGACAGACCGGCATCGCCGACCCGACCGGCCGCGTCTTCCGCCTTCGCGCGAATGGCGCGCTGGACCGCCTGGCGCTGAACGTGCCCAGCCCCAACGGCATTACGCTGTCCACCACCGAAAAGCACTGCTATGTCGCAGTGACGCGTTCGCAGCAGATCTGGCGCCTGCCGCTGATGGCCGACGGTTCGGTGTCCAAGACCGGTGTGGCCATCCAGCTGTCGGGCGGCGCGGCCGGGCCTGACGGCATCGAGATGGACGCGGAAAACGGCTTGCTGGTCTGCCAGCTGGGCGTGGGCGTGTGGCGTTTTGACAGCAACATGCTGCCCACGCATTTGATCCATTCCGAAAACCAACACCACCATCACCTGGCCAACATCGCCGTTGGCGGCGCCGACAAGCGCACGCTGTTCATCACCGAATCGATGTCGGGCGACATCCTGACCGCGCCACTGCCGGTGGCCGGCAAGACGGTGTTCGGTTTGAGCTGACCCGGCCCTCGGACATGCCGGCCGCCGCTGTGCAAAAGCCAGCCGCCCAGAGCAAGCGCTCGGGCGAGGGCACGCTGCATGCGCGGCTGGCCGAGACGCTGGCCACGCGCATTCAGGAAGGCGTCTGGGCCGTGGGGGTAACGCTGCCGGCCGAGGTGCAACTGTGCGCGGAATTCGGCGTCAGCCGCCAGACCGTGCGCCACGCGATGTTGGCCTTGTCGGAACGCGGATTGATCGTGCGCCGCCGCGGTGCCGGCACGCGCGTCATCGCCCGCCAGCGCTCACGGCGCTACACGCAGACCGTGAATTCGATGGACGAGATCCTGCGGTACCCGAAAAGCACCTACCGCGAAGCGCAGGTCGGCGAAATCATCGAATGCGATGCGGCACTGCAAGCGTTGATCCACGCGCCGCTGGCGTCCAACTGGTTCCACATCGGCGCGGTGCGGCGCGAACAGGACGCCGACCTGCCGCTGGCCTGGACCGACATCTACCTGCTGCCGCAGTACGCCGACGTGGTGCGCCGCCGCGACCACGCCCGGACGATGGTCTACGAACAGATCGAAGCCGCGCACGGCGTGGCCATCGACCGTGCGGCGGTGGACATCTTTCCCGAACGCCTGTCGGCGCGGCACGCGCGGCTGCTGCAGGTGCAGGCCGGTTCACCGGCGCTCGTCATCGTGCGCCGTTACCACGACCACCACGGTGACCTTTTTGAGGCCAGCGTCACCCGCCACCCCGAAAAGCGCTTCGTCTACAGCATGGAATTCCGCCGCAGCGCGCGGGCCTGAAGACGCAGCACCGCCCTTTGATTTTTCCAAGGACTGCACATGCCCATCATCGAATCCGTCAGCGTCGCGGTGGCCCGCGTGCCGCTGGACCAGGTCACTTCTTTCGCCACCCGCACCGTCAGTGAACGCTATTACGGCCTGGTCAAGGTGCGCAGCACCGACGGCTTCGAAGGCATCGGCTTTTGCTACATCGGCAGCCGGGGTGGTTCGGTGCTGAAAGTGGCGGTGGAAGAACTGCTGGCGCCGGTGCTGATCGGCGAAAATAGCTACCGCAGCGAAGGGCTGTGGCAGGCGATGTACCAAGAAGCGTTGCTGCAAGGCCGCGCGGGCGCGGTGATGCGCGGCGTCTCGATTCTGGACACGGCCATTTGGGACCTGAACGCGCGCTCGGTGGGACTGCCGCTGCACGACTACCTGGGCTGCATCGAACGCACCAGCGTGCCGGCCTACGCCAGCGGCGGCTATTACGTCGACGGCAAGACACCAGCAATGCTGGGCGCGGAAATGGCCGGCTTTGTGGAGGCCGGCTTCAAGGCCGTGAAGATGAAGGTGGGGCGGCTTTCGCCGGCCGAGGAAGCCGCACGCGTGGCCGCCGCGCGTGACGCCATCGGGCCCGATGTGCTGCTGATGCTGGACGTGAACAACGGCTGGAAAGACCTGCCAACCGCGATGGAATACGTGCGGCGCTTCGAGGAACACGACCCGTACTGGATCGAAGAGCCGTTCACACCCGATGCCATCGACCTGCACGGGCGCCTGGCCCAACGCACCAGCGTGACCATCGCGACCGGCGAGATCGAAGTGGGCCGCTGGCGTTTCCGCGAACTGATCGACGCGGGTGGCGCTGAAATTTTGCAGACCGACGCGGCCGTCTGCGGTGGCATCAGTGAGTGGCGGCGCATTGCCGCACACGCCGACAGCCGAGGCTTAACTGTCAGCCCGCACTGGTTCCACGACCTGCATGCCCCGCTGGTGGCCGCCACGCCGAACGCGCGCTTCGTCGAGTTCTTCCCTGACGACCAGGTGCTGAACTTCCGCCGTCTGCTGGACAAGCAGCTGACACCGAAAGACGGCCGCCTGATGCTGCACCAGACGCCGGGCTTGGGCTTTGGTTTCGACGAAGCGGCGATCGCGAAATACAGTGCCGGCGGGCATGCGTGGCAGCTGATCGAGTGAAGGCTGCGTCAACATCTGGCGCTACGCCTGTACCCGTCAGCGCGGCTGCGCTGCAGCGCTTCATCGCCGACCTGCTGGTGGCCGTCGGTCTGCCCCCTGGCGACGCCACGCAGGTCGCCGAACTGATGACCCAGGCCGACCTGACCGGCGCTGACGGCCACGGCGTATTCCGCCTGCCGCAGTACCTGCGCCGCATCCGCGCCGGTGGCCTGAACGTCACGCCGAACATCCGCACCGAACGCGAGACCAGCGCCAGCGCGGTCATCGACGGCGACAACGGCATGGGCCATCTGGTGATGCGACGGGCCACCGAACTGGCCATCGAAAAGGCCCGGGCGCATGGCATAGCCTGGGTCGGCGCGCACCACAGCAATCATGCCGGGCCGGCCGCGCTGTACGCCGACTTGGCGGCCGAGGTCGGGCTGGTCGGCATCTACCTGGCCGTCGGTAGTGCCAACCACATGGCGCCCTGGGGTTCGATCGAGCCGCTGCTGTCGACCAACCCGATCGCCATCGCCGTGCCTGGCCGCCGCCACGGCACGGTGCTGCTGGACATGGCCACCACGGTGGCGGCCTACGGCAAGGTCAAGCTGGCCGCGCAGCGCGGACAGGCCATGCCCGAGGGCTGGATGATCGACGGCGATGGCCAGCCGCTGACCGACCCTGCGCGCGCCAGGGAAGGCACGCTACTGCCCATCGGCGGCTACAAGGGTTATGGGCTGTCTTTGATGATCGGCCTGCTGGCCGGCACGCTGAACGGCGCGGCGATGGGCAGCCAGGTGGTCGACTTCAACGCCGACGACACCACGCCGACCAACACCGGCCACACCATCGCGGTGCTGAACCCGGCGGCCTTCTGCGACGCCGAAGCCTTTTGCGACGAGGTCGACCGCATCGTCGACGAACTGCAGGCCGCCGCGCGGCTGCCGGGTGTCGACCGCATCCGCGTGCCGGGCGAAGGCCGCAACGAAACGCGGCGCGAACGCACGGTCAGCGGCATACCGCTGACGGCTGAACTGCATGCCACGCTGGACCGGCTGGCAGTTGAACTGGGCGTGCCGGCTTTGGCCACATCGGCCGCATAAAACGACATCAGGAGACAAGACATGAAGCATGAGATGAAGCAAACGAATCGCATGTCCCACCGCACCGCCGCAGTGTTCTGTGCGGCCTTGGTGGCTGCCGGAGGCGCCGCCGCCCAGGCCTATCCCAACAAGCCCGTGCGGATGCTCGTCGGCTACGCGCCCGGCAGCTCCACCGACATCGTCGGCCGCTTGGTCGCCACCAAGCTGGGCGAGATGTGGAAGCAGACGGTGATCGTCGAAAACCGCGGCGGCGCGGCCGGCAACCTGGCGGCCGACGCGGTGGCCAAGAGCACGCCCGACGGCTACACCGTGCTGTTCGCGCAGAACGGCCTGGCCATCAGCGTGGGCGGCAACCCCGGCCTGCCGTTCAATGGCGAGCGGGACCTGGTCCCGGTGGTGGCCGTGGCCGCCACGCCGCACATCCTGATCGTCGCCGCCACTTCACCGATCAAGACCGTGAAGGAGCTGGTGGCCGCTGTGAAGTCCAAGCCGGGCGTGCTGTCGTTTGCCTCTTCGGGCATCGGCAATTCCGACCACATGGCCGGCGAACTGTTCAACAACATGGCGGGCCTGAACGCCATCCACATCCCGTACCGCGGCGGCTCGCTGGCGGCCACCGATACGCTCAGCGGCCAGGTCGATTACTACTTCGCCGGCATGCCGGTGGGCCTGCCGCAAGCCAAGTCGGGTCGCGCGCGGGCGCTGGCCGTCACCGGCAAGCAGCGCTTTCCCGGCGCGCCCGATGTGCCCACCGTCGCCGAGTCCGGCTTGCCCGAATACGAAGCCGTGTTGTGGCAGGGCGTCTTCCTGCCGGCCGGCACGCCAAAGGACGTGGTCAGCAAGATCGCCAATGACGTCAACACCATCCTCGACAGCGCCGACATGAAAGAAAAAATGACGGTCGCTGGCGTGCAGATACTGCGCAGCACGCAGGCCGAGTTCGATGCCTACTACCGTGCCGATATCGCCAAGTGGGCCCGTGTGATCAAGTCATCGGGCGTCAAGCTGGGCAGCGGTGGCTGAAGCCTGGCAGCCGACGCACGAAACGCAACGCACGCACACCATGAAGATCGCCGCCATTGAAGCCATCACTGTGCGCCTGCCGATGCGCCGGGCCATGAAGATGGCCGGCGTGGTCATCGACACGGCCGACAACCTGCTGGTGCGTGTCGAGTCCGACAGCGGCCGGGTCGGCTGGGGCGAAGCGGCCTCGGCGCCGACGATGACCGGCGAACTGCTGCAAGGCATGGCGGCGGCCGTGCGCTACCTGTCGCCTGCGCTGTTGGGTCAGCCTTTCGACGACCTGACGGCCACAGAAGCATTGATGAACCGCGCGCTCTACGGCAACGCGTCCGGCAAGGCAGCCATCGACATGGCTTTGCATGACCTGCTGGGCAAGCATCTGGGTAAGCCAGTGCACGCGCTGCTGGGCTTGCAGCGCCGCAGCCGCATGCCAGCGCTGTGGCTGCTGGGTACCGGGCAGCTGGACAGCGACCTGGCCGAGGCCCGCGAACGGCAGGCCGATGGCTGTGTGGCTTTCAAGATCAAGGTCGGCGTGGACGACCCGCTAGCCGACGCACGACGCACGCGGGCGATCGGCGCGGCGCTGGGCCCAGGCACGCTGATCTGCGCCGACGCCAACCAGGCATGGACCTACGCGCAGGCCACCGCCTACCTGAACGCGCTGGACGGCGCGAGGCTCGACTTCCTGGAGCAGCCGCTGGCCGGCGATGACATCGATGGCATGCGCCGCCTGTCCGCGAGCACTTCGGTGGCCATCGGTTGCGACGAAGGCGTGCACAGCCTGGCTGACCTGCGCCACCACCACGAGCGCCGCGCGGCGGCCGGCTGCAGTCTGAAATTGATCAAGCTGGGCGGCGTGCAGGCGGTCTACCGCGCCGCACTGTTGTGCCAGCAACTCGGCCTGCGCGTCAACCTGGCCTGCAAGGTCGCCGAATCCAGCATCGCCAGTGCGGCGGTGTTGCACCTGGCTGCCGCGTTGCCGTCGCTGGACTGGGGCGTCAGCCTGTCCAGCCAGTACCTGGCTGACGAGGTGGTGAGCCAACCGCTGCAAATCGTCGCCGGGCACGCCGGGGTGCCCACCGGCCCCGGACTGGGCATCGAGGTGGACGAGGTCCGGGTCGCCCGCTACCGCATGACCCTGGGCGCTTAGGGCCTACCTGCCGTTGGGCGGCACGGCTGCCGCTTGGCGCCGCTGGGCAGTCGTTTTGTCGCACCCGCGGTCGCGGGCATGCCGGATGGGCCTTAACCTCGCGCTTCAACATTTTTCCAGCCGCCTCTGAACCGTGCTCCATCCACTGCCATGCGCCACCTGATACCTGCCCTGTTCGTCATGGCCGTGCTGGCCGCCTGCGGTAAATCTGACAAGCCCGCAGACAAGCCCGCCGACAAGACTGCCGACAAGACCGCGGGCGACCCTGCCGCTTCTGCCGCTTCTGCCGCGGCTGCGGCCAAGTCGGCCGTCAAGCTCTTGCTGGCGCCCGAAGACCTGCTGACGGTTGCGGCCAGCACCCTGGCCAGCGGCCCGATCATCACCGGCTCGGTGCAACCCGAGCGCCGCGCCGATTTGCGTGCCGAAGTCGCCGCCGTGGTGTTGCAGATCCTGAAGGACAACGGCGAGGCGGTGAAAGCCGGTGACTTGCTGGTGCGGCTGGACGCCACGGCCATCCGCGACAGCCTGGCTTCTGCCGAAGAGGCGGCGCGGGCGTTGTCACAGGCCTTCGATCAAAGCGAACGCCAGGTGGCGCGGCTGAAGACGCTGCAGGCCCAGGGCATGACCAGCACGCAGACGCTGGAAGATGCCGAGGTGCGGCGCAACAACGCGCAGAGCGATCTGGCGGCAGCCAAGTCGCGCGTGGTCTTGGCGCGCCAGCAGATGCAGCGTACTGGCGTGCGCGCGCCCTTCGACGGCGTGGTCAGCGAGCGCAAGGCTTCGGCTGGCGACACGGTGCAGATCGGCAAGGAACTGATGAAGGTCATTGCCCCCAGCAGCATGCGCTTTGAAGGCTTGGTGTCGGCCGACCGCATGAGCGAACTGCAGATCGGGCAGCCCGTGCGTTTCCGCGTCAACGGCTACAGCCAGGGCGACTACAGCGGCAAGGTCAAGCGCATCGACGCCGCGGCCAACGCCACCACGCGCCAGGTCGAAGTGGTCGTGGCTTTCGCCGAACCGGCGACCGCGCCCAAAGTGGCCGGGCTGTTTGCCGAAGGCCGCATCGAGACCGGCAGTTCGCAGGCGCTGACCTTGCCCGAGACCGCCGTGGTGCGCGCCGGCGACGCCGCCTGGGCCTGGCGCGCCAGCCTGACCGGCAACGCGGGCACGCTGGGCAAGGTGGCCGTCAAGCTGGGCGACCGCGACCCACGCACCGGCCGCTTGCCGGTTCTGCAGGGTCTGAACACTGGCGACCGCGTGCTGCGCAACCCGGCCAGCACCTTGACCGACGGCCAGGCCTTCGAACTCGCGCTGGCGGCCCAGACAGCCACCGCGCCCAGCTCCAGCAGCGCGGCTTCGGCTGCGAAGTGAGGCGCCATGTTTCTCTCTGAATTCAGCATCAAACGGCCCATCGCGATGATCGTGATCATCGCCGCGCTGATGGCGCTGGGGCTGCTCGCGCTGTCCAAGCTGCGCGTCAACCAGATTCCCGACGTCGAACAGCCGGTGCTGGTCGTCGCCATTCCCTATCCGGGTGCGTCGCCCGACACGGTCGAACGCGAGATCGTCAACCGCATCGAAAAAGCGCTGCAGGGCATTTCGGGCATCGACCAGTTGCGATCGACATCCAGCGAAGGCAACGCGCAGCTGGTACTGATCTTCAACTTCGACAAGAACATGGTGGTGGCCGCTGACGAGGTGCGCAACGCGATTGCTTCGGTGCGCTACAAGTTGCCCACCGAAATGCGCGAGCCCATCCTGCAGCGCATCGACCCGTCGGCACAGCCCATCATGCAGATGGCGCTGTCGTCCAGCGCCCTGAGCCACGCCGTCATTTCGCGGATGGCTGAAGACCAGCTGGCGGAGAAGTTCCGCGGCATTCCTGGTGTGGCCGTGGTCAACATCAACGGTGCGCTGAAGCGCGAACTGTCGGTGCTGCTGAAGAGCGAGAAGCTGCGCGAGTACGAGGTTTCCGTCACCGAAGTGGTGGCCGCGCTGCGCGCGCAGAACGCCACAGCGCCGGTGGGCAAGGTGCGCGGCACGTTGGAAGACCAGAGCATCCGGCTGGTCGGGCGCATCGAATCGCCGAAGGCCTTCGAGCAGATCGTCATCAAACGCCGCGGCAACGAAATGGTGCGCCTGGGCCAGGTGGCGACGGTGCAGGACGGCTTCGCCGACCTGAGTGGTTTCTCGGTGCGCAACAGCAACCCCAACGTCGGCATCTCGGTGACCCGCACCCGGGAAGCCAGTACCGTGACGGTGGCCGACAGCATCCGCAAGCTGGTGAAGGAAATCCACACCACGCTGCCGCCCGGTACCAAACTGGAGGTGACGCAGGACGGCGGCGAGAACGCTTACAACAGCCTGCGCAACGTCATCGACGCGCTGGCCTTCGGCGCCATCCTGACGGTGTTCGTGGTTTATGTGTTCCTGAATTCCTGGCGCAGCACGCTGATCACCGCGCTGTCGCTGCCGACTTCGGTGATCGCGGCTTTTATTGCCGTCTGGCTGGCCGGCTTCACGCTGAATTTCATGAGTTTGCTGGGCTTGAGCCTGGCCATCGGCGTGCTGATCGACGACGCCATCGTGGTGCGCGAAAACATCGTGCGGCACATGGAAATGGGTGAAGACCGGCGCACGGCGGCGCTCAACGGCACAGCGGAAATCGGCCTGGCCGTAGCCGCCACCACCTTCAGCATCGTGGCCGTGTTCGTGCCGGTGGCTTTCATGCCCGGCGTGTCGGGCGAATGGTTCCGGCCTTTCGCTGTGACGGTTGTGGCCTCGGTGTTGGTGAGCCTGTTCATCAGCTTCACGCTGGACCCGATGTTGTCGGCCTACTGGGGCGACCCCCCAGGGCAGCACCTGAAGGAGAAGCGCGGCCTCAGCCAGCTGCTGGGTCGCTTTAACGACTGGTTCGACCACCAGGCCGAACGCTACGGTCGAATCATCGCCTGGGCCTTGCACCACCGCCGCTGGATGGCGGTGTTCGCCGCCGCCAGCCTGGTCGGCGCGCTGACTTTGCAGGCCAAGTACGGTGGCACCAGCTTTTTCCCTTCGGCCGACGCGGGGCAGATCGCCATCGATGTGCGCACGCCGCCCAGCAGCAGCCTGGAGTATTCGCGTCTGAAAGTGGAAGCCGCCGCCGCGCTGGCGCGGACCTTGCCCGAGACCATCGCGACCAACAGCAACGTCAACGCCAATGGCGGCCGCGTCTACGTCGATATCGGCAAGAGCGTGAAGCGCAAGCGCATGGCCGCCGAAATCTCGGGCGACCTGCGCAAGCTGACCGCGCGCCTGGTCGGTGCCGAGTACGTGGTGCTGGACGACTTCAACAACGGCGTGCAAAAGCCGGTGCAGATCAAGTTCACCGGCACCGACACGCGCAAGCTGCTGGAGATCACCAACGACTTCATGGACAAGCTGCGCAAGGTGCCGGGCGCGGTGGACGTGGGCCTGTCGGAACAAGATCCGCAGAACGAATTGAAGATCGAACTCGACCGCAGCCTGGCCAACACGCTGGGCATTTCGGTGGGTGATGCCGCGCAGGCCTTGCGCGTGGCCTTTGCCGGCGTCGAAGTGGGCGACTGGGTCGACCCGAGTGGCGAGACGCGCGACGTGTCGGTGCGCCTGGACCCGGCCGACCGGGTGGACGCCAGCAATATCGAACGCTTGCCCATCGCGGTGGCCGGCAGCAACCGCATGGTGCCGTTGGAACAGATCGCCAAGGTGACGATGGGCAAGGGCCCCAGCCAGATCCAGCACAGCGACGGCAAGCGCACCATCAGCGTGGCGGCCAATGCACAGGGGCGTGCACCCGGTGAGGTCACGGCCGATGCGATGAAGATCGCCCGCGCCACCACCTACCCGCCGGGCTTCGGCCTGGAACTGGCCGGTTCGTCGAAAGACCAGCAGGAAGTGTTCAAGCAGATGGGCATCGCGCTGCTGTCGGGCATTGCGCTGATGTACCTGGTGCTGGTGATGCAGTTCAGCTCGTTCACGGCGCCGCTGGCGGTGATGATGTCGCTGCCGCTGTCGCTGATCGGCGTGGTGCTGGCGCTGTTGTTGACCAAGGGCACGCTGAACCTGATGAGCCTGATCGGCGTGATCATGCTGATGGGTCTGGTTGCGAAAAACGCCATCTTGCTGCTCGACGCAGCGCGTGTGCTGGAGGCACAGGGCATGGACCGTGAGGACGCGCTGATGGCCGCCGGCAAGAAGCGTTTGCGCCCGATCCTGATGACGACCTTCGCACTGATCGCCGGCATGCTGCCGGTGGCCATCGGTCTGGGCGAAGGCAGCGAGTTCTACCGCCCGATGGCAGTGGCCATCATCGGCGGCACCATCACCAGCACTTTCCTGACGCTGCTGGTCATTCCGAGCTTCTACGACAGCATCGAGAACTCACGCGACGGCGCCGTCGCCAAGTTCCACCAGCGTGATGCGCGTTGGCCCACTGCCGTGGCCTTCATCGTCACTGGCCTGGAGGCGCTGGCCACGCTGCTGATGCTGCGCATGCTGTGGCGCCTGCTGGCCAAAGGCGTGGCGCGGGTGCGTGGCCGTGGCCGTCCGACCGTGCCGGTCGGCGCTTGACCCGGGGTGCCCTGATGCAGACCGCAGTGACGGTGGCTTTGCTGGCGGCGGTGGAAGCTATCGCGCGGGCCGCAGGGGCGGTGATCCTGCAGATCTACGGCACCGACTTCGCCGTGACCGGCAAGGCCGACGCCTCACCCGTCACTGCCGCCGACGAACAGGCCGAAGCGCTGATCACGCCGGCCCTGCAAGCGCTGCGGCCGGCTTGGGCGGTGGTGGCCGAAGAGGCCGCGTCGCAGGGCCGCACGCCGCACACCGGCAGGCGTTGGTGGCTGGTCGACCCGCTGGACGGGACGCGCGAATTCGTCAGCCGCAACGGCGAATTCACCGTGAACATCGCGCTGATCGAAGACGGCGCGCCGCTGCTGGGCGTGGTCTACGTGCCGGTGCAAGACCTGCTGTACGCGGGCTGGGTCGGGCAGGGCGCCTGGGTGGCGGCGCAGGGCGTGCGCCGCGCCATCCGCTGCCGCGTGGCACGACCCGAAGGCTGGACGCTGGCCTGCAGCCGTTCGCATGGCGACGCAGCCGCCACCACCGCGTGGCTCAACGGGCGGCCGGTGGCGGCCACCATCCAGGCCGGTTCATCGCTGAAATTCGGCTTGGTCGCGGCCGGGCTGGCCGACGTCTACCCACGTCTGGGGCGCACGATGGAATGGGACACCGCAGCCGGACACGCCGTGTTGCGGGCCG
The DNA here is from genome assembly GCA_043716645.1 of Betaproteobacteria bacterium. GTDB lineage: Bacteria > Pseudomonadota > Gammaproteobacteria > Burkholderiales > Burkholderiaceae_C > Rubrivivax. Next base: position 20,384 of record JAYSYH010000222.1, read on the forward strand.
CCGGTGGCGAGGTGACCGACCTGGCCGGTGCGCCGCTGCGTTATGGCAAACCGGGCCACGAGAACCCGCACTTCGTCGCCAGCGGGTTGTCGCAGTCGGGCTAGCGCCGGCCTCGTCGGGGGCAGCTGGCGTTTACCGTGCCTGTGCCTGTGCCCGTGGGAAATCCCCGCCGCTCGGCTTGAGTGGCGACTCCTAGAATCGGCCCCGTTCATCACCCACGGAAAGCCTGCATGCCGACCCAACGCCGCGCCGCGGAACCCGCGTCGAAAGAGGCCGCTGGGGCCCCCACCGGCCCTGTCATGCGCACGCTGAAGAAGTACCCCAACCGGCGCCTGTACGACACCCGAAGCAGCAGCTACATCACGTTGGCCGACGTCAAGCAGATGGTGCTGGGCGGCGACGCCTTCGAGGTGCGCGACGCCAAGACCGGCGAAGACCTGACGCGCAGCATCCTGCTGCAGATCATCCTGGAAGAAGAGTCGGGCGGCGTGCCGATGTTCACCGCGCAGACGCTCAGCCAGATCATCCGTTTCTATGGTCACGCCATGCAGGGCGTGATGGGCACCATGCTGGAGAAGAACATGTCGGCCTTCGCTGAGTTGCAAGCCCAGTTTCTGCTGCAAAGCAAAGGCCTGTACGACCCCAAGCAACTGTCACCCGAAGTCTGGACCCAGTTTCTCAGCGCCCAGCCCGCCGCCTTGCAGGGCTTGATGGGCAGCTACGTCGAACAGAGCAAGACCCTGTTCGAGCAGATGCAGCAGGCCAGTGGACTGTTCCCCGGCGTTGGCGGTTTTTCGAACAAGCGCCAGCCCTGAACTGCCGCCGATTCCTCTGCTGCCATTGCCATTGCCATTGCCATTGCCATCGCCAGCACAACCGTGTCCGCCGGCATCGCCGTCCATGAATGAGCAGGAACCCAAGCAGTGCGTTCCGCCGGCACCTGCCCATCCCGCGCTGGCTCCCGCGTTGGCTCGCGCGCTGTCGCCCGCGCCAAGTCCGGTACTGTGGTTCACCGGCCTGTCCGGCGCCGGCAAGACGACCATCTCCACGCTGGTGCTCGACCGCCTGCTGGCATCTGGCGTGGCGGCGGCGCTGCTGGACGGCGATGTGCTGCGCAGGGGTTTGAACCGGGATCTGGGTTTTTCCGATGCCGATCGCAGCGAGAACGTGCGCCGCGTTGGCGAAGTCGCGCGGCTGATGGCCGACGCGGGCTTGCTGGTGCTGGTAGCGCTGATTTCGCCTTTCCGCGCCGACCGCGACCGGGCCCGGGCGCTGTTCGAGCCGGGTCGTTTCTTTGAAATTCATGTTGATGCCCCATGGGCTGTGGCCGAAGCACGCGACCCCAAAGGCCTGTATCGCCAGGCGCGGCAAGGGCAGTTGCGGCAGTTCACCGCCATCGCTTCAGGCTACGAGCCACCAATGCAAGCGGAATTGACCATCGCCACGGCGCAGACCTCGGCCGTCGAAGCCAGCCAGGCTGTGCTGGGATTGGTGGCGTCCTGGGTGCCGTTCCCGGACATCGACAGAACCGCGTCTTGAAACCACGCGCCTCGGCTGGCCGCAGTGGGCCATCGACCCTCACCCTGGCGCAGCGCCTGCGCGGTCTGACGCCGCAACAAGCCGCGCGGTGGCGCGAGGCGGCGCGGTGGATGGATCAAGGCGACAGCTTGATGTCGGGCCAGATCCTGCTGGATTTGTCGCGCAGCGCGCCCGACCACCCGGAAGTGCTGCGCCTTTGCGGCAAGCAGCATCTGCGCGCAGGCAATGACCCGGCGGCGGCCCGCTGCCTGGCCGATGCAGCCCGCCAACGGCCAGGCGATTTCGCCTTGCTGCTGGACCTGGCCCAAGCCCAGGACCAGGCCGGTGATTTCGCAGCTGCCTTGCACTCGCTGCAGAGTGCTTTGCCCTGCGCCTGCACGCCAGCAGAGAGTTTCGCGCTCAGCGTGGCCTGCGACAGCCAGGGGCATGCCGAACTGGCCCTGACGGCGGTCGAACGCAGTCTCGCGCTGCAACCGCACGACGCTGCAGCGATGCTGCAGCGCGTGCGCTGCCTGAAGGCGCTGGGCCACGCGCAGCGTGCTGCCGCCGACTGCCGGCACCTAATCGCCAACCGGCAGGCCGTGGCGCGGGCCTGGTTCAGCCTGGTCGATCTCAAGACCGTTGCGCTGACGGCAGACGAACGTTCGCAACTGGGCCGCGAAGCCATGGCCGCCGGCAACGCTGTGACCGATCAGCTGCTGCTCGACTTCGCCTGCGGCAAGGCGCTGGAAGACGCGGGCGATGTGGAAGCCGCCTTCGCCGCGTTGGGGCGAGCCAACCGGGTGGCGTACGCACTGTACCCGTGGGACGCTGCGGCCTTTTCCAACCGCGTCGATGCTGTGTTGGACGCGTTCGCAGCAGCACCGCGCGTGCAGGCCCGCAGCCAGGGCCGCGAGGTGCTGTTTCTGGTCGGGCTGCCACGCTCGGGCAGCACGCTGGTCGAACAGGTGCTGGCCAGCCATTCAGCGGTGGAGGGTGCCAGCGAGCTGCCCTACCTGAGCGCCGTCATCGAGGCCGAATCGAAGCGTCTGGCGCGGCCATTTCCACTGTGGGTGGCCGGTGCCAGTGAGGCCGACTGGACGCGCCTGGGCCAGCATTACCTGCGTTTAAGCGCGCGCTGGCGCGCCCAACGCCCCATCGCCACCGACAAGCTGCCAGAAAACTGGCTGCTCGCCGGCGCCGCCTTGCGCATGCTGCCCGAGGCCCGGGTCATCGACTGCCGCCGCGACGCGCTGCAGACCTGCTGGTCCTGCTACAAGCAGCTGTTCGCCCCGCAGCGCGTGGCCTTCACCTACAGCTTCGAGGCGCTGGCGGCTTACTGGGCCGACTGCACCCGGGCAAGCGCGTTCTGGGCCGACCGCCACGGGTCGCGTTTTCGCATCCAGAGTTACGAGGCCCTCGTCGCCAACCCCGAGGCTCAGATTCGCGATCTGTTGGCGTTCTGCGATCTGCCTTTCGAAATCGCCTGCTTGTCGTTCCATCAGTCCCAGCGTGCGATCCGCACGCCCAGCGCGCTGCAAGTGCGCCAGCCCTTGCGCACCCCCTCCACACCGGCTTCGGGGTATGGCGTGTTGCTCGACCCTTTGCGCCACTGGCTTGCTAACCCCTGAACTAAGGGGTTGACCCGGCCACGCAATGTCAAAGAATGGCTTTACAACTTTGTCACACGCAGTGCCTTGCTGGGTGTCGCCAGTTGCAGCCGGTCGGCTCAACCAGCCGCTCGGCTTCTGCCCATCAACCCTAACTATCCACTGCGCATGAACAACCATTTTTTCCAACCTAAAAAGCTGCATCTCGCCCTGGTCGCGGGTGCCGTTGCCGTCTTTGCTGCCGCACCTTCGGCTGAAGCGGCAGTGGTCTTTGTGGATCGTTCGGCTTCGCCGATCAACATCACCAACAACATCGACGGCGTGTACTTCAACGTCGTCACCGGCGTCACATCGGCCACCGGCGCTGGAACGCCGGGCTGGGATATCAACCCGTACAACAACGGCGCCGGCTTGACGTTTTACGGCGCGGCGACGCCTTCCGGCGTGCTGGCAACCGGCACGCCGGGCACCGGTGCAATCGCAACGGCCTTGAGCTTTGGCGCGTTGATCAGTGCTGCCGGCCAGTACAACCAGTTTCAGACTGTGGGCACGCAGTTCCAGACCGCTGGCAACCGCTATCTAGGCTTTCGGTTTCTGAATGAGACCACGGCCGCCACCAACTACGGCTGGTTGCTCGTCAGTTCCGGTGCCACGGCGGGCTTCCCGGCCGCCATCACGGCCTACGGGTACGAGAACGCCGGCGCCAGCATCACCGCCGGGGCGGTGCCTGAGCCTTCGACCTACGCGATGTTCGGCCTGGCCTTGGCGGTTGCCGCTGGCTGGCGTGGTTTGAAGGGCCGCCGCGCGGCCTGATTGCTGTTGCTGGGGCTGCCGGGCGCGCTGCGCCCGCTACCTTGCGAAAGCCGCCCTTGAGGCGGTTTTTTTTCGTTCTGCGGCAAGCGCGAAAGCCGATCAGCCAAAATCAGCGGATGAATGACACCCTCACCAGCGACAACGCCAGCGCAGCCACAGCCCAGCCCGCACCGCGCGCCCCCACCGTCGGCTTTGTCTCGCTCGGCTGCCCCAAGGCACTGACCGATTCCGAGCTGATCCTCACGCAGTTGCGTGCCGAAGGCTACGAAACCAGCAAGAGCTACGAGGGCGCCGACCTGGTCATCGTCAACACCTGCGGCTTCATCGACGACGCGGTGAAGGAAAGTCTGGACACCATCGGCGAGGCGCTGGCCGCCAACGGCAAGGTCATCGTCACCGGCTGCCTGGGCGCCAAGGCCGGTGACGACGGCGGCAACCTGGTGCGCCAGATGCACCCCAGCGTGCTGGCCGTCACCGGCCCGCACGCCACGCAAGAGGTGATGGACGCCGTGCACACCCACGTGCCCAAGCCGCACGACCCTTACGTGGACCTGGTGCCGCAAGCACGCGCGGAATTTCGCGGGGTGGCCGGCATCAAGCTCACGCCGCGCCACTACGCCTACCTGAAGATCAGCGAGGGCTGCAACCACCGCTGCACCTTCTGCATCATCCCCAGCATGCGCGGCGACCTGGTGTCGCGGCCCATCGGCGACGTGCTGACCGAAGCCCGCGCGCTGTTCGAATCGGGCGTCAAGGAACTGCTGGTCGTCAGCCAGGACACCAGCGCCTACGGTGTCGATGTGAAGTACCGCACCGGTTTCTTCGACGGCCAACCGGTAAAGACGCGGCTGTTCGAGCTATGCGAACGCCTGGCCCTGCTGGCCGAAGCCCACGGCGCCTGGGTGCGCCTGCACTACGTCTACCCCTACCCGAGCGTGGACGCGGTGCTGCCGCTGATGGCACAGGGCCGCATCCTGCCCTACCTGGATGTTCCTTTTCAGCATGCGCACCCCGATGTGCTGAAGCGGATGAAGCGACCGGCCTGCGGCGATGGCGGTGAACGCAACCTGGATCGCCTGGCGCGCTGGCGCGAGTTGTGCCCCGAGATCGTCGTGCGCAGTACATTCATCGCCGGTTTCCCCGGCGAAACCGAAGCCGAGTTCGAAACCCTGCTCGACTTCGTGCGCGAGGCGCAGATCGACCGCGCCGGCTGCTTCGCCTATTCACCGGTGAAGGGCGCCACCGCCAACGACCTGCCGGGCCTGCTGCCGCAGGCCGAGCGCGAGGCCCGTCAGGCCCGCTTCATGGCGGTGGCCGAAGAAGTTTCGGTCGCCAAGCTGCGCCGCCGCATCGGCGCGACCATGCAGGTGTTGATTGACCATGCACCGGCACTGGGCCGCAAGGGCGGTGTCGGTCGCAGTTACGCCGACGCGCCCGAGATCGACGGGACCGTGCGCCTGCTGCCACCCGAAAAGGCCAGCAAGATCTTGAAGGTGGGTGAATTCACGCGCGCCCGCATCGTGGCCGCAGAAGGCCACGACCTCATCGCCCAACCGATTTGAAGGCCTGGCGCATGACTCTGCCACCCGTCCGCGAACTCGTAACCGAGCTGATCCATCACCCCTACACGCCGCCGGCCGGTTTCGCAGCGCCGCAGGGCCCGGTGCACAAGGCCAGCACGGTGGTCTTCAACAACACCGCGGCCCTGCGCGACCGCAGCTGGAAGCGCCGTGACGGCTACACCTACGGCCTGCACGGCACACCCACCACTTTTACGCTGGAGGCGCGCATCGCCACGCTGGAAGGCGGAACGCATTGCCTGCTGCTGCCCAGCGGTCTGGCGGCGGTGACGCTGGTGGACATGGCGCTGCTGTCAACCGGCGACGAGGTGCTGCTGCCGTCCAACGTCTACGGCCCGAGCCGCGAATTTGCACGCCGTGAGCTGGCACGCTGGGGCATCACGCACCGCCTGTACGACCCGATGGACACGGCGGCGCTGGACGCGGTGATCGGCCCGCAGACCAGGCTGATCTGGCTGGAGGCACCGGGCTCGGTGACGATGGAGTTCCCCGATCTGGCGGGACTGGCCGCCGTGGCGCGCGCGCGCGGCGTGACCACGGCGCTGGACAACACCTGGGGCGCCGGCATCGCGCTTCGCGGTTTCGAGCACGGCATCGACATCGTCATGCAGGCGCTGACCAAATACCCCAGCGGCGGCGGAGACGTGCTGATGGGTTCGGTCGTCACGCGCGACAGCGCGCTGCACGAGCAACTGGCCTTCACGCAGATGCACAGCGGCTTTGGCGTGGGCGGCAACGACGCCGAACTGGTGCTGCGTTCGCTGGCCAGTATGCCTTTGCGTTACGCCGCGCAAGACCAAGCTGGCCGCGAATTGGCGCAGTGGTTGGCCGGGCGCAGTGAAGTGTCGGCGGTGCTGCACCCGGCGCTGGAAGGCGCACCGGGCCATGCCAACTGGCAGCGGCATTGCACGGCCGCGGCGGGCTTGTTTTCGGTGGTGCTGGACGCGCGTTACAGCGCCGCGCAGGTCGATGCCTTCGTCGACGCGCTGCAACTCTTCCGCATCGGATATTCCTGGGCCGGCCCGCAAAGCCTGGTGGTGCCCTACGACATCGCATCGATGCGCGACGCCGCCGCGATGGCCAAGTCACCGCACCTGCAAGGTCATCTGGTGCGCTTCTCGCTGGGCCTTGAAGCCGCCCCAGACCTGCAGGCCGACCTGGCGCAGGCACTGGGCGCGGCTTTCGGTTGAAAGCCGCTGCATGAATTCGAATCAGGCTTTGGACGAAACCTTGTGCCGCATCAGGCGGCCCTTTTCGCGATTCCAGTCGCGCTCTTTTTCGGTGTTGCGTTTGTCGTGTTCTGCCTTGCCCTTGGCCAGTGCGATCTCGGCCTTCACGCGGCCGCCCCGGTAGTGCAGGTTTAGCGGCACCAGGGTGTAGCCTTTTTGCTCGACCTTGCCGATCAGGCGGCGGATTTCTTCCTTGTGCATCAACAGCTTCTTGGTGCGGTCGGCTTCGGGGTGGATGTGGGTGGACGCCGTGCGCAGCGCGTTGATGCGGCAACCAATCAGGAACAGCTGACCGTCGCGGATGGTCACGTAGCCGTCGGTCAACTGCACTTGGCCGGCACGCACCGCTTTCACCTCCCAACCTTCCAGCACCATGCCGGCCTCGTGCTGCTCGTCGATGTGGTATTCGTACCGGGCACGGCGGTTTTCGGCGATGTTGGGAAGGTGGGCGGGGCTCGGGGTCTTGATCATGCTGAGAATGCCTGGAATGCCTGGAATGCCTGGAATGCTGAAGCAGGGCGCGGCTACCTGGAGTCTGGCAGACCGCCGAGGCTGAACCGCACTTCTACAATCTAGTCATTGTATGAAGCACGTGCACAAATCGGTCCTGCTCTGGTACTCGCCCCGCGAGATGTTCGACTTGGTGGTCGGCGTTGAGGCCTATCCCGTTTTCCTGCCCTGGTGCCAAAGTGCCGAAGTGCTGGAACAACACGACGACGGCGTGATTGCCAGGCTGGGCTTGTCGTACATGGGGGTCCGGCAGTCGTTCACCACGCGCAACCGCAACGTCGACGCCGAATCGGTGCAACTGCAATTGGTCGATGGCCCGTTTTCCTTGTTGGAAGGTCACTGGCGTTTTACACCGTTGGGCACAGCCGCTGCCACGGGCGTCGTGCAAGCCGCGTGCAAGATCGAATTCGACATGCGCTACGACTTTTCCAGCAGGGCGCTGGAAGCTGTGATCAGCCCCGTATTCGACAAAGTCGCCAACACCTTCGTTGACAGCTTCGTGCGGCGGGCAGAGGTGGTTTATGGCGTCCGCTGAAGCCGTTGAAGCCGCTGAAATCGCTGACGCAGCCGTTGAAGCCACCAGGCAGGCGGGCGCGTTCTTCCTGAACATCGAAGTCGTCTACTGCCCCCGATCCGACGCCTGTGAACGGATACAGCTCAGCCTGCCTGCCGGCGCCACGGTGGCCGATGCCCTGGCCGCCAGCGGCCTGGCCGCCCGCCACGGTCTGCCGGCCGACACTTTACGCATCGGCGTGTGGTGCAAGCCGCGCGATCTGCACAGCGTGTTGCGCGAGCGTGACCGGGTCGAGGTCTACCGGGCTCTGACTGTCGATCCGAAAGAAGCCCGTCGGCAGCGCTACCAGCAGCACAAGGTCAGCCTGGCTGCGCGGCCGCCGCGCCCTGGGCCCGCTCCGCAGAAAGCGGGCCGCTGACAGCGGCCGACAGCGGTGCCTCAGCGGCAGTTCGCAGCGGTAGCTTCGCGCGCTTGCGCCAGTTCATCGGCACGGGCCCTGTCGTCCAGCACCTCGCGTTCACCCTTGCTGTTGACCCGGGCCAGGCGCTGACCGCTTTCCAGCGTGTTGATCTGGGCGCGAGCGCGCTGGCAGTTTTCGGCGCGCTGCGTGGCCACCCGCGCTTCGTCGGCCTTGGCTTTCGCGGCCTGGTCTTGTTCGACAGCACGGCGACGGGCATCCACTTCGCGGTCCAGCGGACCCTTGCCTTCAGCCACAGCTGACGCAGCCGACATAGCCGACACAGCCGACGCGGGCGACAAGGCGGCCCTGCTTGTCGCTGCAGGGCGCCCGAGAATGTCCTTTTCGGCGACGTCGCGCGGGGGCGGCCGATCACTGACGGTGACGCGGCCGTCCTTGTCGCGCCATTTCCATTGCGCATGGCTGGGCAGGCTCAGCAGCAACAGCGTAAAGGCCGCCAGAAAGATGGCCTTCTGGCGGGGCGAATGGGCAGTGGCAAGACGCATGGGGCGAGTGTAGGGTGCTGCGACTCTGCAGTGGGTACTGCGCAGTGGGCGCAGGCGAGGCCCTCCCTATAATTCGCTTTTGGGTATGGAGCCTTTCAGCATGCGCCTACTTGGCAAAGCGCTCACTTTCGACGATGTGTTGTTGGTGCCGGCGTACTCTGAGGTGTTGCCCCGCGACACCAGCCTGGCCACCCGGCTGTCCCGCAACATCAGCCTGAATCTGCCGCTCGTCTCGGCGGCCATGGACACGGTGACCGAAGCGCGTCTGGCGATCGCCATCGCGCAAGAAGGCGGAATCGGCATCGTCCACAAGAACCTGACGCCCAAGCAGCAGGCGGCCGAAGTGGCGCGCGTCAAACGCTACGAATCGGGCCTGCTGCGCGACCCCATCACCGTGGCGCCCGACGCCACCGTGCGCCAGGTGATGGCCCTGTCGCGGCAGCACGGCGTATCGGGTTTTCCGGTCGTCGAGAACAAGACCGTGGTGGGCATCGTTACCAACCGCGATCTGCGTTTCGAAACGCGGCTGGACGTCCCGGTGCGCGAGATCATGACGCCGCGTGCGCAGCTGATCTACGTCACCGAAGGCGCCTCGCTGGAAGAAGGCAAGGCGTTGATGCACAAGCACCGATTGGAGCGCGTGCTGGTGGTCAGCGACAGCTTCGAACTGCGCGGGCTGATGACCGTCAAGGACATCACCAAGCAGACCAACTTCCCCAATGCCGCGCGCGACGCGCAAGGCAAGCTGCGTGTGGGCGCGGCGGTCAGCGTGGGCGAGGGCACCGAAGAACGCGTCGAACTGTTGGTGCGTGCCGGCGCCGACGTGCTGGTGGTGGACACCGCCCATGGCCACAGCGCCGGCGTCATCGACCGCGTGCGATGGGTCAAGCGCAACTTCCCGCACATCGACGTCATCGGCGGCAACATCGCCACCGGGGCGGCCGCGCTGGCCCTGGCCGAAGCGGGCGCTGACGCTGTGAAGGTCGGCATCGGCCCGGGCAGCATCTGCACCACGCGCATCGTGGCCGGCGTGGGCGTGCCGCAGATCATGGCCATTGCCAGCGTGGCCGATGCGCTGCGCGGCAGCGGCGTACCGCTGATCGCCGACGGCGGCATCCGTTACTCGGGCGACATCGCCAAGGCGCTGGCCGCCGGTGCCAGCACGGTGATGATGGGCAGCATGTTCGCCGGCACCGAAGAAGCGCCGGGCGAGACCATCCTGTACCAGGGCCGCACCTACAAGAGTTACCGCGGCATGGGCAGCATGGGAGCGATGCAGCAGGGCAGTGCCGACCGCTACTTCCAGGAAATCGATCAGGAAGCGGTGAACAACCCCAACACCGCCAAGTTGGTGCCCGAGGGCATCGAAGGCCAGGTGCCCTACAAGGGTTCGGTGGTGGCCATCGTCTTCCAGATGGCCGGCGGCCTGCGCGCCTCGATGCACTACTGCGGCTGCGCCAGCATCGAAGAGATGCAGACCCGCGCTGAATTTGTCGAGATCACCACCGCCGGCATCCGTGAGAGCCACGTCCATGACGTGCAGATCACGAAAGAAGCACCGAACTACCGCATGGAATGACTGCGCCCCAGATTCCCGCCGTGCCCGCCGTGCCCGCCAACTCCATCGGCCCCGCAGTCGGCCGTCAGGCCGGCATGGGCTTCATCATGATCACGGTGCTGATCGACATGCTTTCGGTCGGCCTGATCGTGCCGGTGCTGCCGGCGCTGGTGGGCAAGTTCACCAGCAGTCCGGCCGAGCAGACCTACTGGTATGGCATCGTTGCCGGGGCTTACGCCATCGCCAGTTTCATCGGTGCGCCGCTGCTGGGTGCGCTGTCTGACCGCTACGGCCGACGGCCCATCCTGCTGCTGGGTTTCTGCGGGCTGGCCATCAACTTCTTCACCACCGCGCTGGCCACCACGGCCTACACATTGGTCGTCTCGCGGCTGATCGGCGGGGCGATGCAGGCGAATGCCGCGGTGGCGAACGCCTACGTCGCCGACATCACGCCACCCGAACAACGCGCCAAGCGTTTCGGCATGCTGGGCGCCATGTTCGGCATCGGCTTCATTCTGGGGCCGGTGCTGGGCGGCATCCTCGGTGGCATCGACCTGCAGCTGCCCTTTTTCGTGGCTGGCGGTCTGGCCCTGATCAATCTGGCTTATGGCTGTTTCGTGCTGCCCGAATCGCTGCCGGCCGACCGCCGTCGGTTGGTCGACTGGAAGCGTGCGAACCCGCTGTCGTCACTGAAGCAGTTGGCAGAACTGCAAGGCGTTGGCCTGTTGGTGGCTGTGCTGGCTTGCGCCGCGCTGGCGCAGTTCACGCTGTACACGACCTGGGTGCTGTACGCCACGTTCAAGTTCGGCTGGGGGCCGACGGAAAACGGCTGGTCGCTGTTCGCGGTGGGCGTGGTGTCGGCGGTGGTGCAAGGCGGCTTGCTCGGGCGGCTGCTGAAGGTCTTCACGCCGCCGCGACTGGCGGTATTGGGCCTGGTCTCGTCGACCGCCGCGTTCATCGGCTTTGGCCTGGTCACGCAGGGCTGGATGATGTATGTCGTCATCGGCGCCAACCTGCTGGGCAGCACCGTCGGCGCGGCCATGCAGAGCCTGGTTTCCGGCGCTGCCAGCGGCAGCGAGCAGGGCCAGACGATGGGGGCGATCAGCGGCCTGAACAGCCTGATGGCGGTGGTAGCGCCACTTGTCGCCGCACCGTTGTTGGCCGCCGTGTCACACCTGCCGGCCGGCGACTGGCGGATCGGCGCGCCGATGTACTTCTGCGCCGCGCTACAGGCGCTGGCGCTGGTGTTTGCCGTCACCCATTTCCGCACTGCGCGGCGCCTGACGCTGGCCGCATCCACCCCCAGCGCTTGAAGCGCTGCCAGAACGGCTGCCTGAACCACAGCTCGGTACGTCCATGACGCACGACAAGATCCTCATCCTCGACTTCGGCTCGCAGGTCACGCAACTCATCGCCCGCCGGGTGCGAGAGGCACACGTCTATTGCGAGATCCACCCGAACGACGTCAGTGATGCGTTCATTCGCGAGTTCGCGCCCAAGGCCATCATCCTCAGCGGCAGCCACGCCAGCACTTACGAAGAGCAGGATCTGCGCGCACCGCAGGCGGTGTGGGACCTCGGCGTTCCGGTACTGGGCATCTGCTACGGCATGTTCACGATGACGGTGCAGCAAGGCGGCCAGGTCGAAGCCAGCAGCCACCGCGAATTCGGTTATGCCGAGGTGCGCGCGCACGGTCACACACGACTGCTCGAAGGTATTCAAGACTTCAACACCGCTGAAGGTCACGGCATGCTGAAGGTGTGGATGAGCCACGGCGACAAGGTCACCGCGCTGCCGCCCGGCTTCAAGCTGATGGCCAGCACGCCCAGTTGCCCCATCGCGGGCATCGCCGACGAGGCCCGTGGCTACTACGGCGTGCAGTTCCACCCCGAGGTGACGCACACCGTGCAGGGACGGGCTCTGCTCGAACGCTTTGTGCTGGACATTGCGAAAGCGCAACCCGACTGGGTAATGCGCGACCACATCACCGAAGCGGTGGCCTTGATCCGCCAGCAGGTGGGCGCCGAAGAAGTCATCCTGGGCCTGAGCGGCGGCGTCGATTCCAGCGTGGCCGCCGCGCTCATCCACCGCGCGATCGGTGACCAACTCACCTGCGTCTTCGTCGACCACGGCCTGCTACGCCTGAATGAAGGCCGGATGGTGATGGACATGTTCGTCGGGCGGCTGCACGCCAAGGTCGTGCATGTCGACGCCAGCGTGCAGTTCCTCGGCCATTTGAAAGGCGTGAGCGATCCGGAATCCAAGCGCAAGATCATCGGCCGCGAGTTTGTCGAGGTCTTCCAGGTCGAGGCGAAGAAACTGCACAACGCGAAGTGGCTGGCACAGGGCACGATCTACCCGGACGTGATCGAAAGCGGCGGCGCCGGGACGAAAAAAGCAATCACCATCAAGAGCCACCACAACGTTGGCGGCCTGCCCGCCACGCTGGGCCTGAAGCTGCTGGAGCCGCTGCGCGACCTGTTCAAGGACGAGGTGCGTGAACTCGGCTTGGCCCTGGGCCTGCCGCCCGAGATGGTGTATCGCCACCCCTTCCCGGGCCCCGGCCTGGGCGTGCGCATCCTGGGCGAGGTGAAGCCGGAATTCGCCGACCTGCTGCGCCGCGCGGACGCTATTTTCATCGAGGAGTTGCGCGCCTTCAAAGACGAAGCCACCGGCAAGAGCTGGTACGACTTGACCAGCCAGGCCTTCGCGGTTTTTCTGCCGGTGAAGAGCGTGGGCGTGATGGGCGACGGCCGCACGTATGACTACGTGGTGGCGCTGCGCGCCGTGGTCACCAGCGACTTCATGACGGCCGACTGGGCCGAGCTGCCGTATGCGCTGCTGAAGAAGGCGTCCAGTCGCATCATCAACGAAGTGCGCGGCATCAACCGCGTCGCCTACGACGTGAGCAGCAAGCCGCCGGCAACCATTGAGTGGGAATGAGTCCGGCCCTTTGAGGGCGGGTCTTCGGGCGGCTGCCGCCAGTCACTGAACGTCCGTTGCCGCACAGACCGAGCCACCGCCCGGGCCTACGCTTGGTGGACAAGTGCAGGCGCAAGCGCCGCGCTTGTTGACTGTGCACGTCCCCAGCAGAAGCCCTTGAACACATCCTGCACACCAGCGTCCACACCAGCGTCCAGGCCAGCGCACGGGCCTGCTTCCGGTTCCGCGCCAGGCTCGGCTTGCGGGGCGCGGCCGGTTCAGCCCCCTGCCAATCCAGACTCGACCGAGAAGGCCCACTTTGGCCAGGAGGTGCCTTCGACCGAAGCGCAGCATTTGGAAGTCGTCGCGTTGTGCCAGCAGTCGGCACAAGAGGCCGCGCTGGCCTGTATGGCGGCCTTCTGCACCACCGACTTTCGCGACGATCTGAAGAAGATCACGCTGCCCACTCTGGTGATCCACGGCGATGTTGACGCGGTCGTGGCTTTCAAAGGCTCGGGTTTGCTCACCCACCGCGCCATTGCGCACAGCCAGCTGGTGACGGTGAACGGCGCGCCGCACGGTTTCAACGTGTCGCACGCCCGAGCCTTCAACGAAGCCTTGTTTTCATTCCTGAAGACCTGATTGAACCGCTTGCACAACAGCGAAATTGGCGCACGCAGAGACTTTCCCGTGGTGTGCGTGGGCGGCTCGGCCGGCGGGCTGGATGCCTATATCCGGCTACTGAAGTGCCTGCCGGCCGACCTGGGCGCGGCGGTGGTCATCGTCAACCACATTACGCGCTTCCCGACGCAGTTGCACACCATCCTGCCGAAGTACACCTTGATGCCTGTTGAACTGATCAGCGACCGCCTGTTGATCGAACCCAACCGCGTTTTCATCATTCCGGAAAACCGCGACCTGCACGCCGAGGGCGGCGAATTTCGTTTGATGCCGATATCCAAGCTGCGCGGCTGGCCCGACGTGATCACGGTCTTCTTGCGGTCGCTGGTGGCGCACTGGGACGGCAAGCTGGTTGCTGTGATCGTGTCGGGATACGACGGCGACGGCGCGGCTGCGCTGTGCGCCATTCAGCAAGTAGGTGGTATCACCCTGGCGCAGAAGCTCGAAACTGCCATGCAACCCGAGATGCCACAGAGCGCAATGGCCACTGGGTGCATCGACTTTGTCCTGTCACCGGAAGACATTGCCTTGACTATCCGCCGTGTCGTTCAGCCTCAGACGCAGCCGGCGGCTTGATGCCAGCCGGCGCCTCGCAGCGCATTCAATAGGCCGCGCCGCGGTTGCCGCGCCGCAGCACCAGCACGGCGTTGGTGCCGCCAAATGCAAATGAGTTGGACAGCATCACCTGCGACTCCATACCCTCACGAACGGCGTTGGGCACGTAGTCCAGATCGCAGTCGGGGTCGGGCTGCTGCAGGTGCATGGTGGGCAGTGCCACCCGGTGCTGCAGGGCCAGCAGCGACAACACGCATTCCAGCGCGCCAGCGGCCCCCAGCAGGTGGCCGTGCATGGCCTTGGTGGCGCTGATCGGGATACGGTCGGCCCGCGCGCCGAATACCGCCCGGATGGCGGCCGTCTCTGTGCGGTCGTTGGCCTGCGTCCCGGTGCCGTGGGCGTTGATCGCGTCGACGGCCTGCGGCGCGGCGCCGGCAGACGACAAGGCCGCCCGCATCGCCGCGGCCTGGCCTTCGGCGCTCGGCCGCGTGATGTGGCTGGCGTCGTTGGTTTGCCCATAGCCCAGGATCTCGCCCAGGATGGGCGCGCCACGCGCCGTTGCACGGTCCCAGGGTTCGATGACCAGCATCGCCGCACCTTCACCCAGCACCATGCCGCTGCGGTCTTTGGAAAATGGCCGGCACGAAGCCGATGGGCGTTCTGCATCCATCGTGGCCACCGTGTGCAAAGCCTCCCAGGCCTTCAGCGAGCCGGGCGCCAACGGCGCTTCTGCGCCGCCTGCTATGGCCACATCGATCTGCCCGCTGGCCACTCGCATCCAGGCTTCGCCGATGGCCACCGTCGATGACGAGCAGGCGGTGGAGTAGGTCATGTTCGGGCCCTGCAGCCGGTGCTCGATGCCGATCCAAGCAGCCGCTGCGTTGTGCATGCCCATCAAGATGGTGAAGGGCTTGATGCGGTCCGAGTTCTTGCCATACAGCGTCTGATAGCCGTCGTCCATGGTGTGCGTGCCACCCATGCCGGTGCCGACGAACACACCGCCGCGGGTGCTGTCGATGTCCGTCAACGCGCGGCTGGAGCCCCGTACGGCCTGCTTGGCTGCGAACAGCGCCATCAGGCTGAAGCGGTCCAGCATGCGGGCCTGACCAGCTTCGAAGTCGTCGCCAGCGTCGAAGCGGGCAGTGGCCGCAATGGGGGCCACCAAACGGCTGGCGAAAGGCGTTTGTAGTCGCCGTACGCCAGAACGCCCGGCCCGCGCGTGGGCCATCACCTCGGCCATGCTGTTGCCCAACGGCGAAACCAAGCCGATGCCGCTGACCGCGACCCGCCTCATGCCGTGCGCAGCCCCGTCGGCACTGTCGAACCCTGGCGCGCGACGAGTTCATCGACGAAACGCACGACGTCACCCAGCGTGTGCAGTTCTCCAGGCTCGGTGGGCAGCTTGATCTTGAAGACCTCTTCCAAAGTCCACAGCAGTTCCACGGCGCCCAGCGAGTCGATGCCCAGGCTTTCCAGCGGTGCAGCCAGTGTCAGGCGGTCGGGCGTCAGCGGGTAGTCGCGAACGAGGATGGTGCTCAGTTGATCGAAGGTGGTGGTCATCGCAGGGCTTTGGTGGGTGGTTTCAGGAGCCGGGCAAGGCATTGCCGACGGCAGGACAGCCTTCCAGCGTGGGTGACGTTGCCAACGACAGAGCCGGCGTCGACCGCGCCTGGGCGTAGCGAACTTTGCCGCCCCAGCGCGCGCCCCGTGTCAGCAGGCCGGGCCAGGCTTGCGCCAGCCGGATCAAAGCTGCGGCACTGCGGGGCGACATCGCTGTATGCGCAAAGACCGCAGCCAGGCGCAGCCGCGGGGTGAAGGTCCGTCGCCATGCGGCCGCGTAGCGACGTTGCAAGCCGGCTTGAGCGCGGCCTTCGGGTACGGTCGGAGCTACTGGAGCGGTTAGGGCGGTTGGAGCGGTTAGGGCGGTTGGGGCCCTCGGGGCGGCAACAGCGCCGGCTTGCCCCAGCAGGTGCTGACACAGCAAGCTGGCCGACTGCAGAGCCATGCTCATGCCTTCCCCCAGTATGGGATGGGCCTCACCGGCGGCGTTGCCGATGCGGAAGATGGCGTCGTCAGCCGTCAGCCGCACGCCCGGGTCCAGCGGCCCGGCGGTCAGCCACGGGCCGTCGCGCACAGCACCGCGCAGGGCCCGTTGCACGCCGACACATTCACGTTGCAACCAGGCCTCGACCGCATCGCCAGCGCGCACGCCTGGCGCCGCGCTGCGCAGCGCGCTCAAGCGGTCACGGCGGATGCAGCAGGCGATGGTCGTCATGCCGCTGTCGGCCACGACCATGCCGCCGTAGCCACCGTTCAAGGCCAGCACGCTGATGGCGCCAGCGGGCCAGGATGCAGATGTGAAGTTGGCCTTGAAGGCAAACAGGTCGGCGGCGCTGCGCGCCAAACGGCGTTGCGGGCGGTCTGTGGGCAAAACTTCCCACGAGCCGTGCGCGTCGATGACCACCGTCGCGCGCAAGCGCAGCAACGCGGCGGATTCCAGTGCGCGCAGTTCGCAGTGCCAAGCGCCTGCGGTGCCCAGAATGGTTTGCACGGCCCACGGCTGGAAGACCGCCGCACCAGCGGCCCGGGCCTCTTCCAGCAGCAAGCCATCCAGCGTCTCGCGGCCCAGCGCGCGACCCCATGCCCAACGTTCGCTGTCCGCGTGCGGCAGGTCGGCGGTGACGGCACTGTTGCGGTGCAGCAAGGTGACCTGGCGCAGCTCCGGCCCCGCGCGGGCCAGAAATGCGTCGCCGACGCCCAGTGCCTGCAGCAAGGGTAGATTACTTGCCGCCATGCATTCGCCGCATACCTTGCGACGCGGGAAGCGCAGCCGTTCGACCAGTGCCACCGACCAGCCGGCGCGGGACAGCAGGATCGCCGCAGCCGAGCCGGCCAAGCCCGCGCCAACGATCACCGCGTCGAAGGCCATGCGCGGAGCGGCCGTCATGGGCTGGCTACTTTCCGTTGCGCACTGAAGCAGTGGCTGAAGAGACCGGCGGCAGCTTCCTGGGTTTGCCAACGCGGGCTGGACCGCGGCCAGTGCGCTGACAGTTCCTGGTCACGAAAGCCGGCGTGCACGCTCAAAACCGCGTCTTCGCGGGTCACCGCGTTCGCGCCGATGGCGCCCACCAAATGGCTGCCGGCAAGCGCCAGCCAGTTTCGACGGGGCTCGCATGCGAAGAACCTCTCGGCTCGTGAAGCCGCCGCGCCCAGCAGCAGGTCCAGTTCGCGGCCCTGGAAATGGTGCAGGAAAAGCGCGGTAGTGATCAAGTCCCAGCGGGCTGACGCTGCGTCCGGTCTGACCTGCTCTGCGTGGGCTGCCCAATCCAGCACATCGGCCTGCCGCACTTCCACCGACCAGCCCCGTGCGGCATAGCCTGCCAGCGTGGCACGGCTGACGATGTTCTGGCGGTCCATCAGGCACAGCTGTACCGGCGGCGCGTCGCGGGGCCAAGAATGGGCCAATTCCAGCAGCAGGCTGCCATCGCCGGCGCCGAGTTCCAGGATGCGCAGCGGAGCCCGGCTGCGTTGGGCCGCCAACAGCGGCCGCCAGGCGCGGGCGAGGATGGCCCGCGTGCCCATCGCGCGGTGCACGCGCACCAGGTCGCGGCGCGACCGGCGGGCGGTCGGGTCGTTCGGGGGCAGATGGTCCAACGATTCGCTGGCCACTACACGGGGTATCGTCATGTCACCTTCAGCAAGGCGCCGTGGCAGCTGAAGCCCGCGCCGAAAGAAGACAGCCACCACCAGCCGGAGGCGGCACCGTCGGACAGCGCCGCTTCCAGCACGAAATAGACGAAGGCGCTGGACAGGTTGCCGTACTCGCGCAACATCGCCGCGCTGTAGCGCAGGTCGCCGGGCTGCAGTTCCAGCCGCCTTTCCAGGGCCTGCAGCACGTCACGCCCACCGGCGTGCATGACCCAGGTGCTGATATCGGCGGGCTGCAGGCCTGCCCGTTGCAGCACCGTGCCGAGCACGCGCTGCGCATAGTCGGCCGCCAGCGCGGGCACCGCCCGGGTCAGGATGTTGCGCAGCATGCCGTCGCGCTGCTCGAACATCAGCGCGGCGCGCTGGCTCGGTTCGATGAGCGAGGTGCTGTCGGCCCAGCGGATCGTTCGCCCGTCCGCAGTCCGGGCACCGGGGGCTGCATTCGGCTGGCGCGACAGCACCGCGGCGCCGGCGCCGTCGCCGAACAGGCAGGCGCTGATCAACACGCCCGGGTCGTTGTCCAGGTACATCGCGGCACTGCTCACCTCGACGCAGACCGAAAGCACCCTCTCGCAGGCACCGCCGTCGAGCAGGGCCTTGCCCAGCATCAGATTGGGCAAGGCCGCTGCACAGCCCTGTCCCACCAGGTCGTAAGCCAGCACATCGGCACGCAGGCCAAGGCGTTCGACGACATGCCCGCTGAGTCCCGGGCACAGATATCCCGTGCAGGTGCTGACGATCACGGCGTCGATCTGCCGGGGCGCCAGGCCGGCCCCAGCCAGCGCCCGCTCGGCTGCCAGCGCCGCCAGCACCGGTGCATGCCGCAAGAAGCGCTGCGCCAAGGTATTCGGGTCGATGACGAACACCTCGGCCAGCGTGTCAACGGCCAGCCGCCGCGTTTCGATACCGTTGTCGCGTTGCAGCACCGTACGGGCGACGAGATGGGCTCGATCGTCGAGCCGCGCGAACCAGTCCGACTGCTCAAAGGCAGACAGGCAATCGGCCTTGGAATAGCGCGCTGCGGGGCTGGCCGTTCCCACTGCAACGACGTCCATGGTCAATGCGCCGTGCCGGCGCCGGTACCCGCACCCGCCCGAGCGAGAACCAAAGACATCAAAGCGGCCCCATCAAAGCGGCCCGGCCACCACGGCTGGCGCTGACAAGCCCGTGTGCGTGCCGTGCTCGCCCATGGCGACGGGCTTGCCCGCCACCACCGACGCCAGCACACCGAAGGCACGGGCCATCTTGCTGTTAGGCCCGTCCCAATAGTCGGCCGACTCGGGGATGAATTTCAGCAGCGCCAGATTGGGCGATTCCGGTCCGTCTGGAAACCAGGGTTTGGCGAAACTCGTCCATAGACGCTTGATGCGCCCGCGGTCGGTGTCGACCTCGC
>JAYSYH010000223.1:0-14143 GCA_043716645.1 Betaproteobacteria bacterium
ATGCGGCGGCTGCGCATCACGATGTCCTTGGTGCGCGTGATGCCAACCATCTTCTGCAGCCGAGCGCTGCCGCCGCTGCCCGGTATCTGCCCCAGTTTCTGCTCGGGCAAGGCGTACAGCGAGGTCTCGGTGACCAGACGGAAATCACAGGCCAGCGTCAGCTCGAACCCGACGCCGAAGCAATAGCCCCGGCCGGCCGCAATGACGGGCTTGCTGCAGCGCGCCGGCGCGGCCACGTTCCAGGCCAATTGGCTGACTTTTTCCGGCGTGGCTTCCAGAAAGCCCTTGATGTCGCCGCCGCTGCTGAAGTGTTCGCCCTGGCCGCGGATGACGATGACGCGCACGCGCTCGTCGGCGTCCAGCGCCTCGATGGTGATGCGCAGCTGCTCGCGCGCCAGCATGCTCACCACGTTCAGCGGCGGGCGGTCCAGGACGATGTCGGCACGTTCGCGTGTGGGGTCGATCTCGACGCGGAAACCGTCCAGTTCGGTGGGCAGTGTGGCGGCGGGGTGCTTCAGGTCGTTCAGGTTCATCGTGGGTCCTTCGTTACTTGCGTGTCGTTCGAGCAGGTTGTGTCGTTCGCTGTGCGGGGATGGGGTGCGCGGCGCCGGTTGGCTCAGGCGCCGACCACGCCCACGTTCTGGTAGATGTGCTTGATCTCGGTGAAGTCCATCAGTGCGTCGAAGCCATGCAGCCGACCCAGGCCGCTGCGGCGATAGCCACCGGTCTCGGCCTCGGCGAAGAGCTTGTTGTGGTCATTGATCCAGACCGTGCCGTTGCGCAGTGCGCGCGCCACGCGCAGTGCCCGCGCGCCGTCGTGTGTCCACACGCTGGCCGACAGGCCGTAGTCGCTGTGGTTGGCGCGCTTCACGGCCTCGGCCTCGCTCTCGAAACGCTCCAGCACCACCAGCGGGCCGAAGATCTCCTCCTGCACGAAGAAGGCGCTGCTGTCGCGGTGGGCCACCAGCGTGGGTGTCAAGAAGCTGCTGCCCGCGGGCATGCCGGCGGGGCGCCCGCCGCGCAGCAGCACCTCGTCGGCCTCGTCCATCGCGCGCTGGGTTTGTGCGTCCACGCGCGCGCAGGCGGCAGCGTCGATGAGCGGGCCGACCTGCGCGCCGGCGTGGTCGCCCGGGGCGACCACCAGCGCGGCCAGGGCCTGCGTCAGCGCCAGCTTCATCTCGTCGTACCTGGCGGCATGCACCAGCACGCGCCGCGCCGCGGTGCATTGCTGGCCGCTGATGATGGTGGCGGCAGTGGCCAGTTGCGGCGCCACGCGCGCCACGTCGCAGTCCTCGAACACCAGGCAGGCCGACTTGCCGCCCAGCTCCAGCGACAGCTTCTTCATCGTCGGCGCGGCCGCGGCCATGATGTGCGCGCCGGTGGCATTGCTGCCGGTGTAGCAGATCACATCGACATCGGGCGACGTGACCAGCGTCTGCGCCACCGCGTGCCCGCTTTCGCTGACGAGGTTGACGACGCCGGGCGGCAGTCCGGGCACCGCGTGCAGGGCGGCGATGACGGCCGCAGTGATCAGGGCAGATTGCGGCGCCGGCTTGATGACCACGGTGCAGCCGGCAGCCAGCGCCGGCGTCAGTGCGCGTATCAGCAGCACCACCGGCGCGTTCCACGGAATGATCAGGCCGGCCACGCCAGCAGGCTCTTTCAGCAGGGTGCTGAACACCCCGGGCTCGACCTCGAACACATGGCCAGGCATGTAGCGGGTCAGGCCGGCGTAGTAGCGGATCTCGGAGATCGCACCGCCCATCTCGCCGCGCGACTGCGCCAGCACCTTGCCGTTTTCCAGCGTCAGCAGACGCGCCAGTTCGTCGGCCTGGCGCTCCAGTGCGCTGGCCCAGTCCAGCATCACCTGCTGGCGCAGGCGTGGGGCCTGCGCCCAGGTGGGCTGCTCGAAGGCGCGGCGGGCCGCGGCAATGGCGGCATGGGCGTCTTCGGCGCTGCCATCGGCGTAGCTGCCGATGACGGTGCCGGTGGCCGGGTCGGTGCGCGTGCCGCTGCGTGCGGCGTGGCGCCACAGGCCGTCGATCAGGAGTCGGGCTTCCAGGGACATGGTGGGCTGCCTTGGGTGCGTCTTCAGTGCATGACCGAGCCGCCGTCGACGACGATCACCTGCCCGGTGACGAAGTCGCTTTCGGCGGACGAGAGATAGACCAGCGTGCCGCACAGGTCCTCGGGCGTGACCTCGCGTTTGATGGCGCGGCTGGCGATGTTGCTGGCGCTGCCTGCGCCTTGCCAGGCCGGGTTGGCCAGCGTGTTCTCGCTGGCCGTGAGGCCGGGCGCCAGGGTGTTGACGCGGATGCCGGCATCGCCCAGTTCACGGGCCAGGGCGCGCGTCATGGCCACCACCGCGCCCTTGCTGCTGACGTAGTGCAGCAGCATGGGCACGCCTTTGAAGACCGTGCCCGAGGCGATGTTGACGATCTTGCCGTAGCCCTGCTTGCGCATCTGCGGCACCACGGCCTTGGCGCACTCGAAGGGGCCGCGCACGTTGACAGCCATCACGCGGTCCCACTCGGCGCTGCCGATCTGGTCGAAGGGCTTCATCTCCAGCTGGGCAAAGAGCCCGGCGTTGTTGACCAGGATGTCGATGCGGCCGTAGGCAGCGATGGCGGCGGCGGCCATCTGCGCGGCCGATTCGGGCGCTGTGACATCGGTGTGCACGGCGATGGCGCGGCCGCCGGCGTCGCGGATCTTCTGGGCCACGGGTTCGGCATCGACGATGTCGCTGCACACCACGGCGGCACCCTCAGCCGCCAGCGCGGCGGCGTAGCGCGCGCCGATGCCCTGGGCGGCGCCCGTGACGATGGCGATGCGGCCCTGGAGTCTTGCTTGCTGGCTCATGCGGCCTGCCTTTGCTTGCGGTTGGTCTTGTCGGCCTTGGCGGCCTTGTCGGCCTTGTCGATCAGCTGCGCATCGACGCGGGCCTGGTCCTCGGCCTTGCGTGCACTGTCGGACATGCCGTTGAACAGCGTGCCAACGACGCCCTTGTCCAGATCGCTGGTGCCGAACAGGGCATCGCAGATCGGGAAAGTCAGGTTGAAATTGCGCGTGTGCATGAAGTCGGGGTTGTGGTGCAGCACGTGCATGCGGCGCACGGTGTTGACCAGCGGCAGCGCGTCCAGCAGCGGGTGCTTCAGATGGCTCAGCGTGTGCAGGCCCTCGTACATCAGGAAGTAGGCGGCCATGGTCAGCATCGCGATGTAGCCGGCGTTGGCCGACCACAGCGTGCCCAGCAGCAGGGCCACCGGCAGCGCGGCCAGCACGAAGAGCACCGGCGCGAAGGGCGGAAAGAGCAGGGCGCGCCAATCTTGCTGGCCGCTGTAGTCCAGCGTCTTGTGGCTGAAGAACTGGTGGTGCGTGTTGACGTGGCGCTTGTAGGCCACCTTCAGCAGGCTGCGCGGGCTGTGCAGCAGGTAGCGGTGGCCGGCCCATTCGGCCCAGTTGCCGAACAAGAACATCGGTATCACCACGGCCAGCCATTCCAGTGCCGTGGGCGCGCTCAGCTTGGCTGCGCAGTACCAGAGCACGCTGCCTGTGAAGCACAGCGTGAAGGCCAGGTGCATCTCGCCGCGGTACCAGCCGGGCGTGTCCTTGCGGTACTGCTCGCGAAAGGCCTGCGAGCGCTGGACGATCTCTTGTTCACGGTTCATGCCTTCTCCTTTGGGGGGTCATTCCAGGCCTAGGAATTTGGCGGCGAAGGCCGGGTCAGCCAGCAGCGCATCGCGCTCGCCTTCCAGCACCGTGCGGCCGTTCTCCAGCACGACGGCGCGCTGCACGAAGTCCAGCGCGCGGTGCGTGTTCTGCTCCACCAGCAGCAGCGTCACGCCGCCGCTGGCGATCTGGCGCAGCGCGTCCAGGATCTCGTCGACCAGCTTGGGCGCAACGCCGATGAAGGGCTCGTCCAGCAGCAGCAGGCGCGGGCGCGACATCAGCGCGCGGCCGATGGCCACCATCTGCTGCTGCCCGCCGCTGAGCTCGCCGGCGCTCTGCTTGGCCTTCTGGCGCAGGATCGGGAACAGCGCGAAGACCTGCTCCAGTGGCCCGTCCAGCGCGCGCTTGGGTGCTGCGAAGGCGCCCATCGCCAGGTTCTCCCAGACACTCATGCCGGTGAACAGGCGCCTGCCTTCGGGTACCAGCGCAATGCCGGCCGCGACGGTCTGTGCGGTGCTGGGCTGCTGCAGCGGCTGGCCGTCGAAGCGGATGCTGCCGCCAGCCACGGGGTACAGGCCCACGATGGCGCCCATCGCCGTGCTCTTGCCGGCGCCGTTGGCGCCCAGCAGGCCCACGCGCTCGCCGCGGCCCACGTGCAGGTTCATGTCCCACAGCGCGCGCGCCTTGCCGTGGTCGACGGCCAGGTTCTTGATCGTCAGCATCAGGCGGCTCCTGCTAGCTTGGGGGGCATCACGATGGGCGGCGCATCGGGTGCAGCCGACGCGGACGAGCCGAGATAGGTGCGCAGCACGTGCTCGTTCTTCACCACCGCGGCCAGCGGGCCGTCGGCGATCAGCGTGCCCTGCTCCAGCGCGATGACGCGGTCGACCACCTGCTCCAGCGCCGAGAAGATGTGCTCGACCCAGATCACCGTGATGCCGTAGCGGTCGCGCACGTGGCGGATGTGCTCGACGAAGCGCTTCACCTCGGCCGGCGTCAGGCCCGAGGCCACCTCGTCCACCAGCAACAGGCGCGGGCGGCAGGCCAGCGCACGGGCAAACTCAAGCGCCTTCTTCTCCTGCACGCTCAGCGCGTCGGCGCGTTGGGTCAGGCGCGGGCCCAGCTCGGCGTACTCGATGAACGCGCGGGCCTCGCGCATCGCGTCGCGCGGGCTCAGCGGCTGGCTGCCGAACATCAGCGGAATGGCGATGTTCTCCTGCACCGTCAGGTCGCCGAAGGGGCGTGGAATCTGATAGGTGCGCCCCACGCCCAGGCGGGCGATGCCGTCGCGGCCCAGCGCGGCCAGGTCCTGCCCAGCCAGCAGCACCTGCCCCGCGGTGGGCGCGTAGACGCGCGAGATGCAGTTGAACAGGGTGGTCTTGCCGGAGCCGTTGGGGCCGATCAGGCCGACGATCTCGCCCTGGTTGATCTTCAGGCTCACGTCGTTGACGGCGACGTTGCCACCGAACTGCATGCGCACGCCGCGCAGCTCGATCAGCGGCGCCTGGCGGTCCACCGCCAGGCGTGGCAGCGGCAGGTCGCCGCGGCGGGCGCCTTCGGCCAGCGCCCTGGCGGCCGACTCGCCGCCGTACTCGTGGTGTTCACGGCCCAGCGCGGCCAGGCCCGGCACCTTGCGCACCCACAGCGCGCGCAGAAAGCCGCCCGGCATGAAGCGGCCTATCAGCAGGATGGTCAGGCCGTAGAGCGTGGCCTGGTAGCCCTGGACGCTGACCAGCAGCCACTGCTGCATGCTGGCCAGCACCAGCACGCCCACCAGCGGCCCGAAGCGCAGGCCCGAGCCGGCGAACAGCACCATCGCGATGGGCACCAGCGCCACGTTCAGGCCGAAGACGGTGGCCGGGTCGATGTAGCTCATCTGCCAGGACTGCAAGGCACCGGCCACGGCGCCGAACACGCTGGACAGCACCAGCACGCGGCGCTTGGCCGGGGCGATCTGCACGCCCACGGTTTCGGCCACCTGCTCGTCGTTGCGGATGCTGCGCAGCGCATAGCCGAATCGGGTGTGATTGATCTGCAGCGTGAAGCCGAAGGCGATCACGCAGACGGCGAGCGCCAGCAGGAAGGCCGGCGTCATGACTTGGGCCACCGGCAGCACGATGCCGTCGGCGCCCTTGGTCAGGCCGCTGAGGTTGTAGGCCAGCACCTCCATCAGCGGCAGCAGCGCCAGCGTGGCGAAGGCGAAGTAGTCGCCGTGCAGCCTGAACAGCGGCACCGACAGCAGCAGCGCCACACCCGCCGTGGCCACCAGCGCCACGCCCAGCGCCGCCCAGAAGGGCCAGCCGCCCACCAGCGCGATGCAGAAGGCATAGGCGCCTATGCCGTAGAAGGCGTAGTGGCCCAGGTTGACGTAGCCCATTTCGCCGGCCACCCAATCCCAGCTCTGGCCCAGGATGTAAGCGATCAGTACCGTGAAGGCGAAGCTGATGAAGTAGGCGTTGCCGAAGAAGGGCAGCGCCGCCAATGCAGCCACGCCGGCCGCACCGATGATCCAGCCGATGGCCGAGGTCTGGCGAGCGCTCACCGCGCACCCGCCAGCTTGGGTCGCGCCACCAGGATCACCAGCATTGCCAACACGCTGAGCGCGGGCGCCCACTCGGGCTTCCAGTACAGGCCGGTAAGGCCCTCGGCCACGCCCAGGAACACGCCGGCGATCAGCGCGCCCGGCAGGTTGCCGATGCCGCCCACCACGATGATGGTGAAGGCTTTCACCGTAAGGCTGAAGCCCATGGTCGGATCGACCGGAAAGCTCATCACGTACAGCACGGCCGCGATGGCCACCGTGGCCGAGCCGAAGGCGAAGGTCAGCGCCTTCATGCGCGTGCTCTGCACGCCGCAGATCTGCGCGCCGGTGGCGTCTTGCGTCACCGCGCGGATGGCGCGGCCGAACCAGGTGTGCTTGAGCACCAGATGCATCACCACCGTCAGCAGCACGATGCCGCCCAGGATCAGCAGCTGCACTGTGCTGACGACGATGTCGCCGAACTCCAAGGCCTCAAGCCGCAGCGGAATGTTGCGTTGCGTGGCGCCGGCGGCCTTGGCGGTCAGGTCGCTCAACATCATCAGCGTGCCCACCGTCACCAGCACCGTGCCCACGGTGCTTTCGAAGTGGTTGCGCTTGGCCAGTGGCCTGAGCAGCAAGTGGTAGTAGCCGAAGGCGAAGGCGCCCACCAACGGCGCCAGCAACAGGGCGATCAGCAGCGGGTGCAACTGCCAACTGGCGTAGGCCATGCTGGCGGCCACGCCGCTGACCGCGAGCAAGGTGCCGTGTGCGAAGTTGAGGATGCGGACCACGCCGTAGATGAGGGACAGGCCGAACGCGACCAGCGCGTACAGCCCGCCCAGCAGCACGCCGCCTATGAGTACTTGCAGGAGGACTTCCATGACCTGGCCTTCAGCGCGCTGCGCTTACTTCCAGCTCGGCGACGGCCACTGCAGCTTGGCGGTGGCCACCTCGGGCGGCCACACCACCTGCACCTTGCCGGCCTGCATCTGCACCGTGAAGGCGCCGGTGTTCGGGAAGCCGCGCTCGTCGAAGGTCACGTCGCCGGCCGGGCTCTTGATGGTGCTCTTGAACAGCGCCGTCTTGACCTTCTCGCGGTCGACCTCGCCGGCCTTCTCGATGCCCTGGATCATGCCGAGATAGGCGGTCAGCCGACCCAGCGTCCAGATGTAGTCGAACATGTTCACGTCCGAGCGCTTCATCACGGTCTCGACGAGTTCGCTGTACGCGCCCTTGATGCCGGGGTACCAGCTCAGCTCGCCGGTCATGCCTTCCAGGTCCTTGCCCACCTGGCGCTGCAGTGCACCGGTCAGCATGGTGTGGTGCACGTCCATCGCGCGCACCTTCAGCTGGCGCATCTGCTGCACCAGCGGCACGCTGGCGTTGTCGTAGCTGCTGACGTAGATGATGTCGGCCTTGGCCGCGCGCACCTTGGCGATCAGCGCGGTGAAGTCCTTCAACTCGGGGCTGAAACTCTCGTTGCCCAGCACCTTCATGCCGGCCTCTTCGGCCTTCTTGCTCCAGGTGGCGGTGATGCCTTTCATCACCGGGTTGTCGTGGGTGATGAAGTAGATGCTCTGCGGCTTGGGCGTGGCCTTGCTGATCATCTCGAAGTAGCGCGCCGACCAGTTGGGCACCACCGGAAAGGGCGTGCCCCAGATGTACTTCAGACCTCGGTCGTACAGCGCCGGCGAGGCCACGTTGGCCATCATCATGGGGATCTGGTGCTTGTCGGCCATGGGGGGCACCGGGCCGCCGATGGAAGACCAATCGGGGCCGACGAAGAAGTCCACCTTGTCGACCGTGGCCATCTTCTCGTAGAGCTGCACGGCGGTGGCCGGAACGCTCTGGTCGTCATAGATCACGAACTGCAACGGCAGCTTCTTGTTGCAGGACTTCACGGCGATGCCGCCGCTCTTGTTGATCTCTTCGGCAAAGACCTCGGTCAGCTTGCGCCAGCGGTCGGCCAGCGTGCTGAAGGGGCCGGTCTCGCTGATCGTGGTGCCGAAGACGATGGGGCCGTCGCAGCTGTTGAGCTTGGCGCTGGCGGGCGCGGCGGCCAGGACTGCGGCTGCTGCCAGGATGCTGGGTGCGAGTTGCTTCATGACGATGTCTCCGTCGGTTGGTTTTGTGGTGTGACGCGGGGAAGGGAACGTGTTCAGGCATCCGCCAGCGGTGTGCCCGCCAGCGCGGCGGCACCGGTGGCGGCGACGACGCTTTCAAGATCGACCTCGCGCTCGCCCGGTATGCGCACGCGGGTGAAAACGTGTGCCGACGAAGCCAGAGGCTTGGTGGCGTCCAGCCCCATCTTGGCGCCGTAGCCCTGCCATTCCAGAGGGGGCTTGTTGCCCGGAAAAGCCACGGTGGTGGACGGGTCCAGCGCCGAGCCCTGGGCACCGGTGATGACGACCAGATCGCGGTCGGCTTGAAAGCGGGTGGCCACGGCCCATTCCACTTCCAGCGGGTCGTGCACGTTCACGTCCTCGTCCACCACGATGACCTGCTTCACGTCGTAGTGGCCCGCGAAGGCGCCGAGGATCACGTTCTTGGCCTGGCCTTCGCGCGTTTTCTTCATCTGCACATGCAGGTGGTAACGGGCCACGCCGCCCACGCTGAGGTGCACATCGGTGACGTTGGGGAAGCTGCGCTGCAGGTGCGCCAGCAGCGTGGCTTCACGCGGGATGGCGCCCAGCAGCAGGTGTTCCATCTCGGCCGGCACGATGGTGTGGAAGATCGGGTCGCGCCGGTGGGTGATGGCCGTGATCTGGATCACCTCGCGTTCTTCGCGCGCGCTGTAGTACTTGGGGAACTCGCCGAAAGGCCCTTCGGCTTCGCGCACGCGGGGCAGCAGGCGGCCTTCGATGACGATTTCGGCTTCGGCCGGCACACGCACGTCGTTCGTCAGGCACTTGACCACCGGCAAGGGGCTGCCGTGCAGCGCACCGGCGATGGTCAGTTCATCGCAATCGATCGGTGCGATGGCCTGCGAGGCCAGGGCCGTCAACGGATCGACGCCGATCACGATGGCAATATCCAGCGCCTGGCCTTGCGCCTCGGCCGCCGCATAAAAGGCGTGCAGATGGCGCGGCAGGATCAGGATGCCCATGCGGTCGCGGCCATGGATCTGGATGCGGTTGATCGACACGTTCTGCACGCCCGTCTTCGGGTTGCGCGCAATCACCAAGCCGGCGGTGATGTAGGGGCCGTCGTCGTGTTCGCTGTGCGTGGGGATCGGCAGCAGGGTGCGGATGTCACCCTGCGTGTCGTTGAAGCGGTGCACCACTTGCTGGGCCGGCGCGTCGCCGACCTCGGTCCAGGGCAGCGGCTGCTCGGCGGCGGTGCGAAAGCGCTGCAACAGTTGCGGCTCGGGCACACCCATCGCTTCGGCGATCCAGCTGCGGCGCGACATGAAGCCCGTCACCACCGGCATGGCATGGCCACCGGGTTGTGGAAAGTAGGCCGCCTGGCGGCCATCCAGGCGTTTGGCGATGGCGGCCAGTTCATGCTTCAAGGCCACGCCTGGGCGGATGGCGACCAAGCGGTCGGTTTCGGCCAGATGGCGCAGCCAGCCGCGCAGGCTGGTGTGTGCGGTGTGTGCGGTGTGTACGTTGTGCAAGGCGGCGGTCCTCAATCGATGGCTTGCAACTTGGCGTCGCGCGCCACACGGGCCCACTTGCTCACTTCGCCCTGGAAGAAGGCGGCGAACTGCGCGGGGGTGTCGGGTGCCGTGGGGACGAAGCCGGCATCGATCAGCCTGGCCTTGAAAGCCGGGTCGGCCGCGGCTTTGGCTGCGGCAGCCGACAGCGCATCGACGATGGGCTTGGGCGTTCCAGCCGGCGCGAAAAGGCCGAACCAGCCGTTGAAGTCATAGCCCGGCACACCGGCTTCGGCAATCGTCGGCAGGTCGGGTGCGGCCGGAGTGCGGCGCGCGGTGCTGACCGCCAGCGCGCGCAGCCTGCCGGCCTTCACCTGCGGCAAAGCCGAGGTCTGGAACATGAACATCAGGTCGACAGTGCCGGCCATCACATCGGGCAGGGCCTGGCTGTCGGCCTTGTAGGGGATGTGGGTCATGTCGACGCCGGCCAGCGTCTTGAACAGCTCACCGGCCAGGTGGCTGCTGGTGCCCATGCCCGACGAGCTGAAGGTCAGCCTGCCCGGCTTGGCCTTGGCATAGGTAATCAGCTCAGCGATGTTTTTCACCGGCAGACCGGGCGTGACGACCACGATCATCGGCACACCGCAGCACAGGCTGACGGCCACCAGGTCTTTCACCGGATCGAAGCTCATCTTCTTCTGGATGGCAGGGTTGCTGGCCAGGCTGGTGGCGGCCATCACCAGCGTGTAGCCATCGGGCGCTGAGCGCACCGTGGCTTCGGCGCCCAGGTTGCCGCCGGCCCCGGGCTTGTTGTCGATGAGCACGCGCTGGCCCAGGATCTCGCCCATCTTGTCGCCCACCAGGCGGCCGATCTGATCGCCGGTGCCGCCTGCGCTGTAGGGCACCACCATGCGGATGATCTTGTTCGGGTAGACGTCAGCCGCCCAGGTATTCAGCGCCGCCAGCATCAGCAGGCCACTTGCCATCAGCGTCTTCATTTCGGGCTCTCCACTGCGGCCGTGACCGCTTCGTATTCACCGGCCTGCAACTTGCGCCGCAGCACCTTGCCCACCGGGCTTCTGGGGATTTCTCGCACGAAGATGTAGTCGCGCGGGCGCTTGTAATTGACGAGTTGGCTGTGGCGGCAGTGCGCGTCCAGCGCGGCGGCGTCCACCGCGCTGCGCGCCTTGACGAAGGCCACCACCTTCTGGCCCCAGCGCGCGTCGAAGAGGCCGGCCACGGCCACCTCATCGACGGCGGGGTGCAGCGACAGCACCGACTCGATGTCCACGGGCGAGATGTTCTCGCCGCCGCTGACGATCATGTCGTCCACCCGGCCCGTGACGTAGAGGTCGCCTTCGGCATCGGTGTAGCCGGTGTCACCGGTGAAGTACCAGCCGCCGTGCAGGCTCTTGGCGTTGGCTTCGGGGCGTTTGTGATAGCCCTCGAAGGCTTCATCACCGGCCATGTCGGCGATGACCTGGCCTTCTTCCCCCACCGCCGACAGCTGCTCGGGGTCGGTGCTGGTCAGCTGGACCACGCGCAGCCGCGTGTTCAGCCCCGCGCGGCCGGCCGAACCGGGCTTGGCGACGGCGCGCTGGTTGATGCTGAAGGTGTAGATCTCGCTGCTGCCGTAGTGGTTGACGAAGAGCTCGGGGCTGAAGGCGCGGTCCAGCCGCTGCAGCAGTGCGTCGTGCATGGGCGCGCCGGCAAAGCCCAGCTTGCTGACACTGGCGGTGTCAGTGGCCGCGAAATCGGCATGGCCCAGCAGGTCGTGGTACAGCGTGGGAACCAAGTACAGGTGGGTCACGCGTTCGGCCTGTATCGCGGCCAGGGCCTGCTGCGCGTCGAAGCGCGGGATGCAGACAAAGCGCCCGTCCACCAGCGCCAGCGCCAGCAGGCTGCGCACGCCCATCGTGTGATAAAGCGGCATCACGCCCAGCGTGCATTCGGCATCGCCATAGCGGTTCTGCGCCACATGCGCCAGGGCCGCGGCGCGTTCGGCGCGGTGGCGGCGCGGCACGCCTTTGGGTTTTCCGGTGGTGCCGCTGGTGTAGAGCATCAGCGACCCGTCTTCGGCCGTGGCACAAGGCAGCGGCATTTGTGGGTCGGTCAGCCAGTCGTCGAAGCGCAGCGTGCCGCCGCTGGCGTTGCCCACGGTGATGCGCGGCAGGCGGCAGGCCAGCGCGGAAGCGGCCACGGCGTCTTGCACCACGCTTTCGTAAACCAGCGCCTTGGCCTCGGCGTCGGCCAGGCAGTGGTCGATCTCGTCGCCCTTGGCGCGCCAGTTCAGCGGCGTCATCACGATGCCCGCGAACTGGCAGGCCCAGTGCAGCGTGGCCATCTCCCAGCGGTTCTGCAGCACGGCCAGCAGGTGGTCGCCGCGTTGCAGGCCGAGCTGCGCCAGACCGGCCTGCACGGCGCCGATGCGCAGCGCCCATTCGGCGTAGGTCAGGCGCAAACCGCCGTCGACCAGCGCGGTGCGGCGCGGGCTGCGTTCCAGGCTTTGCAAGAAGGTGCGGCCCAGATCAAACATGGGCCGGCTCCGCCAGCGGGGCGCGACGCGCACGGGCGACCTCCAGGATGGCCGCCACGATGGGCGTGTAGCCGGTGCAGCGGCACAGATGGCCCGAAAGCATCTCGCGAACCTGGGCTTCTGACGGATCGCTGACGCGGCCCAGCCAGTCGCTGCACGACATCAGGATGCCGGCAGTGCAGAAACCGCATTGCAACGCATGGTGGCGTTTGAAGGCGGCCTGCAGGTCATTCATCACACCATCGGTGGCCAGCCCTTCGACGGTCTGCACGGCGCGGCCGTCGACTTGCACCGCCAGCGTCAGGCAGGCGCGTTGCGCCACGCCATCGACCTGCACCGTGCAGGCCCCGCAGACGCCGTGTTCGCAGCCCACGTGGGTGCCGGTGGCGCCCAGTGCATGGCGCAAGAAATCGCTGAGCAGCATGCGCGGGTGGGCATGCGCCTGGCGCGGCTGGCCGTTCAGGGTGAGGTGGATCGGGTGCAGCGTGTCGCGGGGCAGTAAGGCGGTCATCGCGGGCTCCGGTGGGTCGTGTGGGTCGTTTGGGACAGCGCCTGGGCGACCGCGCGGCGCCCCAGTTCGCGCACCAGTTGGCGGCGCAGCGCCGCGCTGGCTTGCGGTTCGTCGCGGGCTTGCAGCGACCAGGCGAATTCGTTCAAGGCGTCGGGCAAGGCGCTGCCCGGCAGGTGCGGAAAGTCGCGCGCCACGGCCTGGTCGGCGACGCCGCCGACGGCAATGCGCAGGCCTTGTGCATGGGCCACCACGGCCACCGCGCAGAGTGCGAAATCACCGTGGCGCACGCCGAACTCTGCGAAGCCGTGGCCGTCGCCGGGTGTGGCCAGAGGGAAGCGCACGGCTTCCACCAATTCATCGGCGCGCCGGGCCGTCAGCAACATGCCGGTGAAGAAATCGGCGGCCTTCACCGTGCGCAGGCCTTTGGCGCTGCGCAAGACCACTTCGCCTTTCAAGGCCAGCAGGCACAGCGGCAACTCGGCCGAAGGATCGGCATGGGCGATGCTGCCGGCCACGGTGCCGCGGTTGCGGATCGGGAAGTGCGAAATGTGCGGGAAGGCCAGCGCCAGCAGCGGCAGTTCTTGCGCCAGCGTGGGCCGCCCTTCAACCGCCGCCTGCGTGGCGGCAGCGCCGATGTGCAGCGCACCGCGCTCCACCTGCACGCGGGCCAGGCTGGCGCTGCGCGAGATGTCCAGCAAGCGCTGCGGTGCCGCCAGGCGCATGTTCAGCACCGCCATCAGCGACTGTCCACCGGCCAGGATGCGCGCCTCTTCGCCCAACTGGGCCAGCACGGCAGCCGCTTCTTCGGCGCTGTCGGTGCGCTGGTAGTCGAAGGCAGCCGGCTTCATGCGCCCACCCCGAACCAGCGCAGCAGGCGCTGCCACAACGAGGGCGCTACGGCCCCGGTCGGGTCACCCACCGCCTGACGACCCAGCGATTCGAAGAGCTGCGCCAGGATGATGCGGGCGGCGCCTTCCAGCATGCGGCTGCCGACGGCGGCCACCTTGCCGCCCACCTGGGCCTGGTAGTTGTAGTGCAGGCGTGTGCCGGTGGCGGTGGCTTCCAGCCGCACCGTGCCGTCGCCGGCGCCGGTGCCCAGCGACGATTGCCCCGAGCCGGCCAGGCGCAGGCTGCGCGGGGCGTCGATCTCGCTCAACGCAATCTGTGCGGCATAGCGGGCCTTCACCAAGCCCACCCCCACGGTCACGTCGGCCTGGTAGCGGTTCGCGCCGGTGGCCACCAGCGCGTGGCAACCGGGGATCACGCGGGCCAGCGCCACCGGGTCCAGCAGCACGGCGAATACGCGCTCGG
>JAYSYH010000224.1:0-14142 GCA_043716645.1 Betaproteobacteria bacterium
GCCTTGGCCGCCACGATGCTGGCTTTTGCGCCTTCGCGCAGGTTGTCGAAGCGCGCGGCCAGCACCTGGCTGGCGGGCGTCACACCCTGCAGCACTTCCACGCGTCCTTCGCGCGGGTCGCGTCGGCCCACAGTGACGGCACGGCGCGCCAGCACACCGCTTTCGATGACCCACACGTGGTCTTGCCCCGAGGTGTTGCCCACGGCGCTGGCAGGCAGCGTCAGCCGGTCGGCGTCGTCGGCCAGCGTGGCGCGGGCCAGCGCGTACTGGCCGGAGCGCAACTGCTCTTTCGGGTTGGCCATCGCTATCGTCACACCAATGCTGCGGGTGCCAGCTTCGGCCGCTGGCGCGATGCGCGCGATGCGACCTTCCACAGGCTGCGTCACGCCTTCGACTTGCACTTGCACGGCCATGCCGGGCGCGATGCGCGCCACCTCGTGCGTACCGACGTTGGCGGCCAGTTCCAGCGTGGTCAGGTCGACGATGGTCAGCACCTGCTGCTCGACGGCCACCTTTTCGCCAGGCAGCGCGTGGCGCTTGGCGACGATGCCCGAGATGGGCGCCAGCAGCGTGCCGTCGCGCAGGCTGACCCGGGTGGTGTCCAGCGCGGCCTGCGCGGCATTCAGGTTGGCGCGCGCGGTGTCCATCGCGGCGCGCGAGTTTTCCAGCGCAATGCCCGAGATGAACTGCTGCGCCGCCAGGCGTTCGTTGCTGGCATGCGTGCGCTCGGCCTGGACCAGGCTGGCGCGCATGGCTTGCAGGTTGGCGTTGCGTTCGGCCACGCGGCTGGCCAGGTCGGCCAGCTCGATACGGCCCAGCACCTGTCCGGCCTGCACGCGGCTGCCTTCGGCCACGGTCAGCGCCAGCAGCGTGCCGCCGGCCTTGGCGCGCACCATCGCGGTTTGCGGCGCCACCAGCGGGCCCGAGAACTCGACCACACCCGGCAGGCGCGCCAGCACCGGTTGCACCACCTCGCGGCTGACGAATTCCAGCGGCACTTCAGGCTTCTTCTCGCCCTTCTCGCCCTTCTCGCCCTTCTCGCCCTTGTTGGCCACCTTGTCGGCCGCGGCTGCGGGTTTGAAAGTACCCGTGCCCACCGCCACGCCCACGCCGGCCAGCACGACCGCCGCCACCGCCGCCACCGCCGCCACGCCACCACCCAGCCACCAATGCTTTTTCATGCCTGACCCCTCAACCGAACGCGCAGCACGGGCGCTGCAACGGTGTGAAGTTTCGTTTCGGGCAGGCGATGCAGGTTGGACGTTGGGACGAAGCGTGCGATGCGGCAGACGAACTGCAGCGCCGCGGGACGGCGCGGCAGCGTGGCCTCAGAGCGGGTCGGCCAGCACCGGTTCCAGCTTGTGGTTCGGCTGGCTCAGCGCCCAGCGCTCCAGATCGGCCACTTCCAACGGCCGGCTGAACAGATAGCCCTGCCCGCGGTCGCAGGACAGCGCGCGCATCAGGTCGGCCTGGCCCTGAGTTTCGATGCCCTCGGCCACCGTGGTCATGCCCAGCGTGCGCGCCACGCGGATGGTCGCCTCGATCAGCACGCGGTGGTATTCCACGGTCTCGGCGTGCTGCACGAAGCTGCGATCGACCTTCACGGTGTCCACCGGCAACTGGTGCAGACAAGCCAGGCTGGAATAGCCGGTGCCGAAGTCGTCCAGCGCCAGGCGCACGCCCAGGCTCTTCAGCTTGCGTAGGTTGGCCTGTACGTGAACACCTTGTGCGGCCAGGCTTTCGGTCACTTCCAGCTGCAGTTGCTCGGGCGGCATGCGGCAGCTGCGCAGCACCTGCTGCACCTCGTCAACGACGCCTTCGCGCTCCAGCTGCGCGCGCGACAGGTTCACCGCCAGTTGGCGCGGTGCTGCCGCGCCCAAGCTGGCCTGCCACTGCATGAACTGGGCGCAAGCCTTGCGCAGCACCAGCCCACCGACGGCGTCGATCAAACCGCATTCCTCGGCGATGCCGATGAATTCCACCGGGCCGACCAAGCCGCGCTGCGGGTGGCGCCAGCGCACCAGCGCTTCGACGCCGACCATCGCGCTGTCGGCCATGTCCACCACAGGCTGGTAGACCACGAATAGCTCGTCGTCTCTCAAGGCGCGGCGCAAATCGGTCTCGACTTCCAGGGCCCGCACCAGGCGTTCATGCATCGAGTCGTTGAACATCACGTAGCGGCCGCGGCCGGCACGCTTGGCCTCGTACATCGCGGTGTCGGCGTTGCGCAGCAGGTCTTCGGCGGTCGGGCCGGCTTCGGTCAGCATGTCGCCGGTGCACAGCACGATGCCGATGCTGGCCGAGCTTTGCAACGGCGTGCAGCCGTCCAGCAGATAGGGTTCCGACAGTTCGGACAGCAGCCGCTGCGCCACGACTTGCGCACTGGCTTCATCGTTCACGCCGTCCAGCACCACGACAAATTCGTCACCGCCCAGGCGGGCGGCCACCGAGTCGGGCGCGTCCACCCGTGCCACCGCGTCGCCCGGGCGCACGGCCAGACTCAGGCGGCGTGCAATCTGGCGCAGCAGTTCGTCACCCGCGCCGTGGCCCAGGGTGTCGTTGACCTGTTTGAAGCGGTCGAAGTCCATGAACAGCACGGCGAAGCCGTAACCGGGGTTGCGCCGCAGATGCGCCAGCGCGCACTGCAGGCGTTCCATCACCACCGCGCGGTTGGGCAGCGCGGTCAGCGCGTCGGTGCGTGCGCTGGTACTCAAGCGGTCTTGCAGCACGCGGCTTTCGGTGGCGTCGCTGAAGCAGGCGATGACGCCGCTCACCGCGCCCTGCATGTCGAACTGCGGCTCGGTGTTGATGAGCAGCCAGCGCAGCCCGTCTTCAGGTGTGTGCACGCCCATGGTTTCATTGCGCAACGCCTGCCCGGTGGCCAGCGTGCGCATGGCCGGATGCTCGGCGCCAGGGTAGGCACTGCCGTCGGCGCGCACGGCCTGCCAGCGCGTGTCCAGCGAAGAGCGGCCCTGCAACTGGGCCAGCGTCAGGCCCAGCAGGCGCTCTGCCGCGCGGTTGGCTTCGACGATGTTGCCGTCGCCGTCCTGCACCACCACACCGGCGGGCAGCACGGCCCACAAGGCCTGCAGCTTGGCCTGCTGGTTGGCCCGTGCCGTGGTGTCGGTGCACACCCGCACGAAACCGGCCGGCGAGCCGTCGTCGGCTTGCAGCGGGCACAGGTCCACCGACAGCCACAGGTCGGTGCCACTGCGGCTGCGGTGCAGCCATTCCCGGCGCAGGCTCTGGCCTTCTTGCACGGCGCGCTGCACGGCCAGCAACAGCTCATCATCGGCCTGCGGGTGGGCCAGCAGCTCGTCAGGGCTGCGACCCCGGGCCTCGGCCAATGTCCAACCGGTCAGCTGGGTGAAGGCCGCATTGGCCCACTCCACCCGGTCGTCGCGATCGGTGATCAGCACCAGTGCCGTGGTGTATTCGGCCACCAGCGCCAGCCGACGCAGCTCGGCCGACTGGCTGCGCAGGCGCAAGCCGTGCCGACGCACCGCCTGCGCGGTGGGTTCCACCACCACCACCGCCAGCAAGACCAGCAGGCTGAGCAGTGAGAACAGGCCCAGGCGGGCCGCGCCGTGCAGCGCCGCGCCGCGTGCAGCCAACTCGCCGTGCAGGGTGGTGGACAGGCGCTGCGCGGTGGCGGCGGTGGGTTCGACCTCGGCTTGCAGGGCCAGGGCCCGACGCCACAGGTCGGCATCGGGCTGATCGGCGGCTGCGCGCAACAGCTGTTCGGCGCGGTACCACAGCCGTTCGCGCGCCCGTTCCCAGGCTTCCAGTTCCACAGCCGCCGTCAACTGGGCCTGCTGCTGCGTGCCAGGTCGGGCCCTGCTCTGTTCACCCAGGCGCAGGGCTTCGGCACGGGCCTGCTTCAGCAGTTCCTGCAAGGCGTCGGTGTGGGCGGCGCGGTTTGCGGAGTCGGCAGCCAACAGCAAACCCAGACGCCCGGCCTGCTGGGCCTGGGCGCGCTGGGCAGCAGCCTGCTCCAGCAGCGCAGCGTCGGCCGTGCGCTCGTCTTCCAGGCGCAGGTTGGCGGCGCATCCAATGACGGCGCCCAGTGCGATGGCTGCCAGCGCCCCGTACATGACGACACGCACCCGCAGCGCGCCGGCGTCCCAGGCGCGGGGCGGTGACGAGGGCGGGGCGGGGGCGGGGGCGGATGGCTGCGCGGACGACTGGACAGGCCCCGGCTCTGCAGTCTGAGGCCGGGGCTGTGCAGCGCCGTCGCGGTGGGAGGACAAAGGCATGGGTTACAGCTGACAAGGCCGGTGCGGGAAGGGCCGATGCAGTGATATCGGCCCCGAATGCCGAGGGTGTAGCGCCGAGGATGTCGAAAGCGGCTGGGCACCGAAGGTGCGGCGCCGGGCTTGCAGCGGCCGGGCTGCTGTTCAGGCCGGCAGCACCACCACCGGCACGCTGGCTTGGGGCGCGGCCAGCCGCACGGGCCCGCCGCCGCCGTACTTGGCCTCGTACCAGGCCGCATGACTGCGGGCCAGCCAGGCGGCGGCGTTGGCCGCAGCCTGGCCACCGCTGCCGGCGGCGCGGCGGTCGACCTCGGCCACGCCCACGGTCGCGCCCACGGATGCATGCGAACCCGGCCGGCCCTGCGGGCTCAAGGCCAGCCCGGCCAGTTCGGTGCGCAAGCGTTGGCCCAACTGCACGGCCACGGCAGCCACACAGCCCGGCAGCAGCAGCGCAAAAGCGTCGCCGTCCAACCGCGCCACCGCGTCGCCCGCCCGCACGTGGGCTTGCAGGGTGTCGGCAGCCGCACACAGCAAGGCGTCACCGGCGTCGCGGCCAGCGGCCGCGTTGTAGGCCTTGAAGCCGTCCAGATCGACCTGCAGCAGGCAGGCCGTCTGGCCCGGCCGGGCTTGCTGCAACCAGGCGGTCAGCACGGCTTCAAAGGCCGGGCGGTTGAGCAACCGGGTCAGCGGGTCGCGGGTGGCTGCCGAGCCCCTTGTCGGATCAACCACCGAATCGGCTTCTGTGTCGAGCGCCACCGTGTCGGCAGGCCGTGCGGTCAGGTCGTCCAGTTGCCACAGCGTGCCGGCTGCCGGGTCGGCAGGTGCAACCTGGCGGGCCTGCAAGCGGCCGGCGAACCGGCTGCCGTCGCGGCGGCGGAACTGCAGGACACCGTCATAGGCTTGCCCCGCAGCGAAAGCGGTGCGCAGCGCCGCGCCCAGGCTGTCGTCGGCATTCACAGAACTGAACAACTCGTACGGTGACCGCCCCAGCAGTTCGCTGGGAGCCCAGCCGAGCTGTTCGCAAAACAGACCGTTGGCCCATGCGAAGCGGCGTTCGCGGCTGAGCGCCACACCCTGTGGCACGGCTTGCGCCAGCACGTGCAGTTGGGCCGCTGCGTGGCTGTTCGCGTGCACGAACAGGGGTGCAGGCGCTGCACCTGGCGCGGCCGGCAAGGCAGGGCCTGCCACGCTGCCTGCGGCCGACTTGCGCAGCAGCACGGCCAGCAACACCAGCCAAGCCCCGCCGCCCAACAGTGCGGAGCCGACGGCCCAGACGCGGACGTCCAGCTGCAGGCCGGGCAGGTCCAGCAGCGGCCCGCCGACGGCCAAGGCCACGCTGCTCAGCAGCACGGCCACGCCGGCCACGCCCAGCAAGGCGATCAGGCTGGCCAGGCCGCTGGCACTGCGGTACGTGGGGGTCGGCAGGTCATTCATGCGGATAGCGGCAGGCGGGGCCTGGGTCGGCTTGTAGCGTGGACTTGTCGATTGTCAGCAGCGAGAAGTGCTGTGGCCGCGCGAAGTGGCCCGCGAAGGGCGGGCTATTCGCTGCGGCTAACTCTTGTTGAAAAAAATACGCCGCGGCGCGCTGACGGCCAGCAGCAGCGCATCCATCACCGCCACGAAGGCCACGAAGGCCACGAAGGCCGGGAAGGTCGCGATGCCGCCCCGCGGCAGGCGTCGTCATCCGGCCGATGCGGCGATGGCCGGCACCGGCAGTTGCACGTCACCGCATTGCGCGCGGTGGCGCAGCGCGTGGTCCATCACCACCAGGGCCAGCATGGCCTCTGCGATGGGCGTGGCGCGGATACCCACGCAGGGGTCATGGCGGCCGTGCGTTTCCACCGTGGTGGCGGCGCCAGTGCGGTCGATGCTGGGCCGCGGCAGGCGGATGCTGCTGGTCGGCTTGATGGCGATGCTGACCACCAGGTCTTGCCCGGTGCTGATGCCACCCAGCACGCCGCCGGCGTGGTTGGTCTGGAAGCCCTGCGGCGTCAGCGCGTCGCCGTGGGTGCTGCCGCGTTCGCTGACGGTGGCAAAGCCGCTGCCGATCTCGACGCCCTTGACGGCATTGATGCCCATCATTGCGTAGGCGATGTCGGCGTCCAGCTTGTCGAAGAGCGGATCGCCCAGCCCGGCCGGCATGCCGGTGGCGCGCACCTCGATGCGCGCGCCGCAACTGTCACCAGCCTTGCGCAGCGCGTCCATCTGCGCTTCAAGCGCTGGCACGATGGCCGCGTTGGGCGCGAAGAACGGGTTGTTCGGGATGTGCTCGGTGCTGTCGAAAGGAATGGCGATTTCACCCAAGGCACTCATCCAGCCGATGAAACGCGTGCCATGTTTTTCCAGCAACCACTTCTTCGCGACGGCACCGGCGGCGACCATCGGCGCGGTCAGGCGCGCGCTGCTGCGGCCACCGCCGCGCGGGTCGCGCTGGCCGTATTTGCGCCAGTAGGTGTAGTCGGCGTGGCCCGGGCGGAAGGTGTCCAGCAGGTTGCCGTAGTCCTTGCTTCGCTGGTCGGTGTTGCGGATCAGCAGGCAGATCGGCGTGCCGGTGGTCAGACCTTCGTAAACGCCGGACAGGATCTCGACCGCGTCGGGCTCGTTGCGCTGCGTCACGTGGCGGCTGGTGCCGGGGCGGCGGCGGTCCAGGTCGTGCTGGATGTCGGCCTCGGCAAGCACCAGACCGGGCGGGCAGCCGTCGATGACACAACCGATGGCCGGGCCGTGGCTTTCGCCGAAATTGGTGACGCGAAAGAGTTCGCCGAAAGTTGAGCCAGACATATTGCTGCAGATTTTAGGTTCGACCCAGCTACCCGCCGCGAAACCGGCTTGGCCGGGCCGCCAGCGGGCCATTGCCGTTGGCGGTTAGCGAGCGCTAGCGAGCACTAGCGAGCTGGGGGGCTGTCGCCCTCAGGCCAGTCGCGGATGTAGGCCTTGAGCATGCGGTTCTCAAAGTCCTGCGCATCGACCACGGTCTTGGCCACATCGTAGAAAGAAACCACGCCCATCAGTGTGCTGCGGTCCAGCACCGGCATGTAGCGCGCGTGGCGCAGCAGCATCATGCGGCGCACTTCGTCGATCTCGGTTTCTGGCGTGCAGGTCAGCGGGGCGTCGTCCATCACGGTGCGCACGATGCGCTTGCCCAGCGTGCCGCCGTTGGCCACCACCGCCTGGATGACTTCGCGAAAGGTCAGCATGCCGACCAGATCGCCATGCTCCATGACCACCAGCGAACCGATGTCGAGTTCGGACATCGTCGTGACGGCCTCGGCCAGCAACTGATCCGGCTGCACCGTGTACAGCGTGTTGCCCTTGACGCGCAGGATGTCGCTGACTTTCATGTCGGGTCTCGTGCGCGGTGCGCCGCCTGTGGTTGCAGGGTCAATATAGCCCACAATCCCGGCCACTTTTTGTGGTCCTTCACAGCCTTTGAAAGCGTGCCATGCCCGGCTATTCAGACCCTGGTTTCGACACCCTCGCGCTGCACGCGGGCGCAGCGCCCGACCCGGCCACGGGCGCGCGCGCCGTGCCCATCCACCTGACCACCAGCTTCGTCTTCGAGAACAGCGAACACGCGGCCAGCCTGTTCAACCTGGAACGCTCGGGCCACGTCTACAGCCGTATCAGCAACCCGACCAACGCGGTGCTGGAAGAACGCATCGCAGCGCTGGAAGGCGGCGTCGGCGCGGTGGCCACCGCCAGCGGGCAGGCGGCACTGCACCTGGCCATCAGCACGCTGGCCGGCGCGGGTTCGCACATCGTGGCCAGCAGCGCGCTGTACGGCGGCAGCCACAACCTGCTGCACTACACACTGGCCCGCTTCGGCATCACCACCACCTTCGTGAAACCGGGCGACGTGGACGCCTGGCGCGCCGCCATCCGCCCGCAGACCAAGCTGCTGTTCGGCGAAACGCTGGGCAACCCGGGGCTGGACGTGTTGGATATCCCGACGGTCAGCGCCATCGCCCACGAAGCCGGCTTGCCGCTGCTGGTGGACAGCACCTTCACCACGCCGTGGTTGATGAAACCGTTCGAACACGGCGCCGATCTGGTCTACCACTCGGCCACCAAATTTCTCGGCGGGCACGGCACGGTGATCGGCGGCCTGGTCGTTGACGGTGGCAGTTTCGACTGGCACCAGGCCAGTCGCTTCCCCGAACTGAACCAGCCCTACGCCGGCTTCCACGGGATGGTCTTCAGTGAAGAAAGCACCGACGGCGCCTTCCTCTTACGCGCCCGCCGCGAAGGC
Organism: Betaproteobacteria bacterium; assembly: GCA_043716645.1. GTDB lineage: Bacteria > Pseudomonadota > Gammaproteobacteria > Burkholderiales > Burkholderiaceae_C > Rubrivivax. The sequence goes on from JAYSYH010000224.1 coordinate 8,503, forward strand.
CTGCGCGACTTCGGCGCCTGCATGAGCCCGCACACCGCGTGGCTGATCCTGCAGGGCATCGAAACGCTGCCGCTGCGCATGGCGCGGCATGTCCAGAACACGCGCAAGGTGGTGGCCTTCCTGGCGGCACACCCGATGGTGGCTGGCGTGGGCTATCCGGAACTGGAAGGCCACCCCAGCCACGCGTTGGCAAAGCGGCTGCTGCCGCGCGGCTGCGGTGCGGTCTTCAGCTTCGATCTCAAAGGCTCGCGGCACCAAGGCAAGGCCTTCATCGAAGCACTGAAGATCTTCAGCCACCTGGCCAATGTCGGCGACTGCCGCAGCCTGGTCATCCACCCGGCCAGCACCACGCATTTCCGCATGGACGACTCAGCGTTGGCTGCGGCCGGCATCACGCCAGGAACGATCCGGCTGAGCATCGGTTTGGAAGATGCCGATGACCTGGTCGAGGACCTGAAGCGCGCGTTCAAAGTGGCGGAGAAGGCGGCATGAAACTGCTTGTCCACGGCCCCAATGGCCCAGGGTCGGCCTACGCCTACACCGGCGGCAAGCCTTTTGACGCCGCCCTGCCCTGCGTCGTTTTCATCCATGGCGCGATGAACGACCACAGCGTGTGGACGCTGCTGGCGCGCTGGTGTGCCCACCACGGCCACAGCGTGCTGGCGGTGGACCTGCCGGGCCACATGCGCAGCGCCGGGCCGGCACTGAAAACGGTGCAAGCGATGGCTGCCTGGCTGTTGGCCGTGATGGACGCGGCCGGTGTGCGCCGCGCGGCGCTGGTCGGGCACAGCATGGGTTCGCTGGTGGCCCTGGCCACCGCGGCACTGGCGCCAGAACGCGCCACCGCGCTGGCGATGCTGGGCACTTGCGTGCCGATGCCGGTGCCGCAGGCGCTGCTCGACCTGTCCGCGAGCGACCCGCTGGCTGCGATAGACCGCGTGGTAATGTTTTCGTTTTCGACCTTGGCCGCCAAGCCGGCCTACCCCGGCCCCGGGGTGTGGCTGCGCGGTGCGGGCCGCGCGCTGATGCGCCAGGTGCTTGCCGCACAGCGCGATGCCGACTTGTTCCACACCGACTTCAACGCCTGCAACGGCTACGGCGATGGTCTTCAGGCGGCAGCCAAGGTCATCTGCCCGGCCCATCTGGTGCTCGGCCAGTTGGACCAGATGACGAACCCCAAAAGCACGCGCGCCGTGGCTGAAGTGCTGAGAGCCGACGTGCACACCGTGCCAGCCGGCCACCAGCTGATGGCCGAATGCCCGGATGCTGTCCTGCACGTCTTGCGCGCTGTTCTGCGCTGAGCCGCCGACACGACGGTGGGTGCTCGGCGCTAGTATCTCGACACCCCACACACCCGACAGGATTTGCCATGTCACGCAGCCCGCAGCGCCTTTTTCCCGTCGTCAGCCTGGCCTTGTTGATGGCCGGCGCCACGCTGCCAGCAGGGACCGCCAGCTCGGCTTCGTCTGAGTCGGTAGGCAGCAGCTCCACATCGGTGGGCAGCTTGTCGAATTCAATCGGCAGGTCCAGCGACAGCTCTTCAAACAAGGACAAGAACGTGGCCGACGGCGACTACCGCGTGATCGAGGTGGCTGCTGCGGTTGACCAGCCCGGCAAGCTGCGCGTCAAGCTGCAGGCTGCGACTGACGACAGCATCAACGGCGAACTGTTTCTGACGCTGCCGCCCACAGCCGTGGCGCGTGGGCAGTTGGCCAGCGGCGCCTTGGTCAGCGCCCGGCAGCGCGCCTACGGCATCGAATTTGCGGCCGGTGCCCAGCGTCAACCCTTCTTCCTGGTGATGCGCGACGACTGGTTCCGCGAACTGGACAGCAAGCCGGTCGTGCTCTGAACCGCAAGCTGCGCGCCAGTCTGGCGGCCGCTGTGCTGCTGGTCAGCCTGGGCCCCCCGTGGGTGGCCGCCCAGGCCAGTGCGCTGCGGCTATGTGCCAACCGCGAGGCGATGACCCCGGTTGAAAAAGACAGGCTCCTTCGCTTCGGCGCCGTCGTCAAGGCCGAACTGGAACAGTCGGGTGCAAGTCTGGCGTTGATCGCCCGTTCGGGCCTGAATCTCAGCCGGTTCGCCACGCGTTACTCGCACGCCGGGTTGACGTTGAAGGCCAGCCCGAACACGCCCTGGTCGGTGCGCCAGCTGTACTACGCCTGCGACGAAGAGCGTCCGCGCATTTACGACGAAGGCATATCGGGTTTCGTGCTCGGCACCGACGAGCCGACAGCGGGCTACATCTCGCTGGTCTTCCTGCCGCCAGTCGCCGCCGACGCGCTGGAGGCGACTGCGCTGGACAACCGCCGGGCGCTGCAGGTGCTGAATGGCCGCTACAGCGCCAACGCCTACCCGTTCAGCCTGCAGTACCAGAACTGCAACCAATGGGTGATGGAAGTGCTGGCCCTGGCCTGGGCGCCGCTGCCGGCTTCAGCTGACACCCCAGGCACCGCCAGGCAGGACGCGCAGCAATGGTTGAAGGCGCGCGGCTACACGCCCAGCTTGATGGATGTCGGTTCGCGGCTGTTGATGGTGCTGGGCAATGTGATGCCCTGGCTGCACAGCGACGACCACCCCGAAGAAGACTTGGCTCGGGCGGTCTACCGCGTCAGCATGCCGGCCTCGATCGAAGCCTTCATCCGCCAGCAGATGCCGACAGCCCGGCGCATCGAGATCTGCCATAACCAGCGCCAGGTGGTGATACACCGCGGCTGGGACGCGATGGCCGAAGGCTGCATGCCCGGGCCGGCTGACACGGTCATTGCACTCGACTGAACCCTGCTCGCGCGGTCACAGACCCAGCGCCTCGGCCAGCAACTGCTTGTCCCAGCCGTGGCGCCTGCGGAAAGCCACCGAGGCAGCGCCCGGCGCCAACAGGGTGCGGTCGATCAACGGGGTCAACAGTGTGACGGCCGGGTCGCACAGCAGCACCAGGCGAGCGGTGTCGCCCTCGTCCAGACGCGAGACCCAATCCATCTTGACCAGCAGATCGGCCACCGGTTCCAGTTGCAGCGGGTCGGTGCGCAAGCGCTCGGCCAGCGCCACCAGCGACAGGCCGCGCTCGCTGCCGTTGCGAGCGTCGGCCAGGCGTCGCAAAACGGCCAGCGCCAGCTCGAAAGTCCAGCCCGGGGTTTGCGCGGCGCTGGTCACGCGCATCTGCAGGCTGGGCGCATAGGCCGCGATCACCGCACCCAGCAACACGATGACCCAGCCCAGGTAGATCCACAGCAGCAGGATCGGCACGGTGGCAAAAGCACCGTACACCGCCGAGTAGGTCGGCACCGACGCCACGTACCAACCCAGGCCCTTCTTCGCCAGCTCGAAGGCTAGCGCCACGAACAGGCCACCGGCCCAGGCGTGGCGCCAGCGCACCGCCGTGTTGGGCACGTAGTGAAAAAGTCCGGCCGTGGCACCGGCCAGCAGCAGGAACTGCAACAGTTCGAGCAGCATTTCCACACCGCCCGGCAGCGCCGCCACCAGCCCGCGTGAGGCCGACACCGCGTAAGAGGTCAGCGACAGGCTCAGGCCCAGCGCCAGCGGCCCCAAAGTCAGGCCCGTCCAGTACACCAGGATGCGCTGCGCGATGGGTCGGGGCGTGCGCACGCGCCAGATGGCGTTCAGCGTGCGGTCGATGGTCAGCACCAGCGCCAGCGCGGTGGCCACCAGCAGCAGCAGCCCCAGCGTGCCCATGCCGCGCGCTTTGCCCGCGAACTGGGTCAGCGCGCCCAGCACCGGCCTGGCGATGGTGTCGGGCACCAGGTTTTGCAGGAAGTACTTTTCAAGCGCCCCTTCGAAACCCGCAAACATCGGGAAGGCGGTGAACACCGCCAGCATCACCGTCACCAGCGGCACCAGCGAGATCAAGGTGGTGAAGGTCAGGCTGCCGGCGGTCAGGCCCAGGCGGTCTTCGCGAAAGCGCAGGCGCAACGTGTGCACGGTTTCGTACCAAGGCCAGGTGCGCAGGGTTTGCAGCAGGGCGGGGATCAGGGCGCGGGCTTCTTCGACCAGGTTGCCAACACGGCGCGGTGCAAGATTCATGCGATCTATGATGACAGCATGAGCTTCAGCACAGCGGCGGGTGGCGCACCCGGTAGTGGACCGGGCAGTGATCCCAACCCGGGTTTCAATCAGCAACCCAGCAACGAGCCCGACCGCGTGGTGCGCGCCACCCGGGCCGTGGCCTTGGCTGCGCTCATCGCCCTGATCGCTCTGGGCATGGCCTGGGAACTGTGGCTGGCGCCCACCGGGCGCGGCACGCTGGCGCTGAAGGTGCTGCCGCTGGTTTTCTGCGTGGCGGGCTTGTGGCGCCACCGTATGTACACCTTCCGCTGGCTCAGCCTGCTGGTCTGGCTGTATTTCCTGGAAGGCGTGGTGCGCGCCACCAGCGAAAGCGGCCTGGGCGCGATGTTGGCGCTGGTTGAAATCGGGTTGAGTGTGCTGCTGTTCGCTGTGGCCGGCGTCTACATCCGCTGGCGGCTGCGCAACGGCGCGCGGTTGGCGGCTGCCACTGCATGAGCTTGGATCTGTTGACCGACCTGCGCGCGGCGGTCAGCCCCGCGCAGGTGCTGACCGAAGGCGACCTGTCGGCCTGGGAACTGGACTGGCGAGGGCGCTGGCGCGGAAAGGCACTGGCCGTGGTGCGGCCGGGCTGCACGGCCGAAGTGGCCGCCGTCGTGCGCGCCTGCGTGGCCCATCGCGTGGCCATCGTGCCGCAGGGCGGCAACACCGGCCTGGTCGGCGGTGGTGTGCCCGACACCAGTGGCACACAGGTGCTGCTGAGCCTGCAACGCATGAACCGCGTGCGCGCCATCGACGAAGCCAACCTCACGATCACGGCCGAAGCCGGCTGCGTGCTGCAGGCCGCGCAGCAGGCCGCTCGCGCGCAAGGCCTGCTGCTGCCGCTGAGCCTGGCCGCCGAGGGCAGTTGCACGCTGGGCGGCAACCTGGCCACCAATGCCGGCGGCACGCAGGTGCTGCGTTGGGGCAACACGCGCGAACTCTGCCTGGGACTGGAAGTGGTGACCGCACAGGGCGAAATCTGGGAAGGTCTGTCGGGCCTGCGCAAGGACAACACCGGCTACGACCTGCGGGACCTGTTCATCGGCAGCGAAGGCACGTTGGGCGTCATCACCGCGGCCACGATGAAGCTGGCGCCGCTGCCGGCGGCCACCACCACCGCGTTGGCAGCCTGCGCCACGCTGGACGACTGCGTGGCGCTGCTGAAACTGGCGCGCACCCGGTTGGGAGCCGGGCTGACCGGCTTCGAAGCCATGAGCCGGTACGCGATGGATCTGGTCGCGCTGCATTTCCCCACCCTGCCCCAGCCGCTGCCGACCGCGCCGTGGGCGGTGCTGCTGGAGCAAAGCGATACCGAGGGCGAGACCCAGGCCCGTGCCCGCTTCGAAGCCCTGTTGGCAGCGGCGCTGGATGCCGGTTCGGTGGTGGACGCGGTGGTTGCCGAAAGCCTGGCGCAGTCCAAGGCGCTGTGGCAAGTGCGCGAGTCGCTGCCGCTGGCCCAGGCCGAGGAAGGCGTGAACATCAAGCACGACATCTCGGTGCCGGTGTCGTCCATAGCCGCCTTCTGTGCGCGCAGCGACGCCGCGCTGCGGGCTTACCTGCCGGGCATCCGGCTGGTCAACT
>JAYSYH010000225.1:0-39820 GCA_043716645.1 Betaproteobacteria bacterium
GCGATGCGGGCAACGGACAGGGCGTGGTTCATGGGGCACGCTCCAGAAATGCGGTTGAGGATGTGGGGCTCTACGCGGCACATGCCCGATCGGATGCAAGCCCGAGCGCCGCACAGGGTTGCATCCGTTTCGATGGCCGCGGCGTAAAGCCTCCTGCCGGCAGATGCCGCCACCAACCCAGGAGATCACTTCATGCGCACCCCACGTTTCCGCGCGGCCCCGCTGGCCGCCGCCGTCCTGCTGGCCCTGACGGGGCTGGCCCAAGCCTCCAGCCACCGCGAGGCCCCGTTCATCACCACCAGCCCCAAGGTCGATGGCACCGACTTCTACATGTTCAGCAGCTACGAGGCCGACCGCACCGGCTACGTGACCCTCATCGCCAACTACCAGCCGCTGCAAGACGCCTACGGCGGCCCCAACTACTTCGCGATGGACCCCAACGCGCTGTACGAGATCCACATCGACAACAACGGCGACGCCAAGGAAGACCTGACCTTCCAGTTCCGCTTCAGCAGCACGTTGAACAACGGCGGCAATGGCCAGACCTTGAGCATCGGTGGCCAGACCGTGGCCATTCCGCTGGCCCAGATCGGCACCATCAGCAACGTCAAGGACGCCAATCTGTCGGTGGCCGAGCAGTACACGGTGACGGTGATGCGCGGTGACCGCCGCAACGGCACGGCGACTGCCGTGACCAACGCCAGTGGCGGCAGCGCCACCTTCGACAAGCCGACCGACAACATCGGCGCCAAGACCTTCCCCGACTACAAGGCCTACGCCGCGAAGCACATCTACAGCGTCAACATTCCCGGCTGCAGCACGCCGGCGCGCATGTTCGTCGGCCAGCGGCAAGACGCTTTCGCGGTCAACCTGGGCGTCATCTTCGACCTGGTGAATGCGCCGGTCAGCGTTATCACCAACCCGGCCCTGATCGGTGCAGCGCCCAACATCCTGGGCGACAAGAACGTCACCACGATGGCTTTGGAAGTGCACAAGGACTGCCTGAAAGCCGGCGCCAGCGGCGACGACGTGATCGGCGGCTGGACCACGGCCAGCCTGCGCCAGGCACGCTTGCTGAACCCGTCGCCGCCATCCGGCTACCAGGCCAGCGAAAAGCCCGGCGGTGCCTGGGTGCAGGTCTCGCGCCTGGGCATGCCCTTGGTCAACGAAGTGGTCATCGGCCTGAAGGACAAGGACAAGTTCAATGCCTCTTCGCCCAGCGGTGACGGCCAGTTCGCCACCTACGTGACCAACCCGACGCTGCCGGCCCTGCTGTCGGTGGTGTTGAACCTGCCCGGTGCAGCGCCGACCAACTTCCCGCGCACCGACCTGGTCACGACCTTCCTGACCGGCATCCCCGGTGTCAACCAGCCGAAGAACGTGGTGGCCAGCGAGCAACTTCGCTTGAATACGGCGATTGCCGCCGTGCCTTTCGCCAACCAGAACCGTCTGGGCATCGTCGGCAGCATCCGCGACGGCGGCACCGACTTCGCCGGCTTCCCGAACGGCCGTCGCCCCAAGGACGACGTGGTCGACGTGTCTTTGGTGGCGGTGATGGGCGGCCTGTGCATCGCCAACGGCACGACCAACGCCTACGGTTTCGGCACGGCCTGCACGCCGGCGGCGGTGCCGCTGGGTGCCACGTCACTGCAACTGCACGACGCGGTCGACCAGGCCGTCGTGCCCTTGCTGCCGGGCTTCCCGTACCTGAACACACCGCTGCCGGGCAGCAAGTGAAAGGGCCTGTCATGAAAGCAGATCGCACCATGAAGCGCACGCGTCTTGAACGACGGCATTGGGTGGCGCTGGCACTGGCCAGCCTGAGCCTGACCGGTTGCGGCGGCTCGGACAGCATCAGCTCGCCGGACCCAGTTGCCACCGATGCCGTACCGGCGTCGGCCAAGATCTCGGCGGCCGGCTACACCCAGTTTGCTGCCGGCCTGACCAAGAGCGAAACCACGGCCGGTCTGGATATCAGCCAGACCACGCCGCCGACCAGCGAGACCGAAGCGCCGCAGAAGCTTTGACCGACTGCGGCTGAACGCCGGGCCGGCCCTTCACGGGGCCGGCCCTTTTTCACATTCAGAGCCCGAAGATCGCGCCCACGCGCAACCACGTCCAGCCCGCCGCCAGCGAGCCGATGCCGTACAGCGCCGGGGTGCGCAGGCGCAGCGCCCAGGGCTGCTGGCGCACGGCCTGCGCCAGTGCCCAGGCCGCCGCCACGGTCAGCAACTGGCCGGCTTCGACACCGAGGTTGAAGCTCAGCAATGCCACCGCCAGGTGCTGCTGCGGCAGGCCGATCTCCTGCAGCGCGCCGGCAAAGCCCAGCCCGTGCACCAGTCCGAAGACGAAGGCCACGATGGCCGGCCAGCGTCGGGCCAGCGTTTCGCGTTGGTTCAGGGCTTCGGACGCCACCAGCACGATGGACAGTGCGATGCAGGCTTCCACCGGCGGTGAGCGCAGCGTCAGCCAGCCCACGGCGGCGCTGGCCAGCGTCAGGCTGTGCGCGGCCGTAAAGGCGGTAATGGTCCAGACCAGTCGGCGCTGGAAGCCGACCAGGAACAGCAGGCAGATGACGAAGAGCAAATGGTCGTAGCCGCTGAGGATGTGTTCGACCCCCAGCAGCAGATAGGCCGATGCGATTTCGCCAACGCCGCGTGCATCGTCAGCCGCACCGTAGAGCTGCACCGAAGGCTGGCTGCCGGTCAGCGTGTAGACGCGGCTCTGGCCGTCCAGCCAGAGCACCTTCACGATGGCCGCGGAATAGCGGTCGCCCACGCCTTGCATCACCAGCTTGCCCTGCAGGCCGCCCGCGCCGCAGCGCAGCACGTTGCCGTAAGCGGTGCATGCAGAGGGCCAGACCGGCGTCAGATCGACACCCGACTTGCGGTCGCTGCTGGCCGTCCATTGCCACAGGAATTCACCCCGCGTGACCTCGCGGATCTGCATCTCGGCCATGCTCATTTCATGAGCGCCGGCGGCGCCGCTGAAAAGACCCACTGCGACGAGCAACAGCTGGTGAAGCAGGCGCCTCATCACTTTGCGCCTGCGACCCGGCTTACCGCCGCAGAACCGGCTTCGCCGGGCTGCAGGCGGGCTGCCTTCTCGGGGGATAGCGAACGGAGTGAGCTTGGAGGCTCCAGTTTCACCGTGTACTTCTTGGCCAGCGCGCGCACGGCGGCCGAGCGCTGTTCGGCCATCACCGCGTCGGTCCAGTCCTGCAGCACCACGCCGCGCAACGGCTCGAAGGCTGCCGGCTTGGCTGGGGTGACGGCGTCCAGGCGCAGCGCCCGCAAGCCGTCGCGGGTGGCGAAGGCGCGCCATTCGCCGACGGTGGCAGCTTCCAGGTTCTTTGCCAGTTCCAGGCCGTAGCTGTACACCAGGTTGGCATGCGGACGGCCTTTGAAGACACGCAGGCCAGCTTGGGCGTCACCGGGCGTGCCGGCGTTCAATGCGGCCACGAAAGCGCGCAAGGCCGCCGCCGATGTGTCGCCACTGAGCACCGCTTCCTGAAAGTCGAACCGGCCGGGCTCGTCGTACTTCGCACGGTTCTTCTCGAACCAGTCGCGCAGCAGCCGGTCGTCGTAGGCCGGCAGCCGGGTGTTGGCGTCGACCACGCTCAGCGCCTTGAAGATCACGCGTTCACGGATGGCGGTGTCACCCTTGTCGACCTGCATCGCCAGGCCTTCGCGGTACAGCACTTCGTTGTCCAGCCAGACGCGGCGCAGCGCGGCCAACTCATCGGCGCTGGGGTTCTGGCCGCGTGCGGCCTTGAAGACCTGGCGCGCTTCGGCGTCCACCGCCGCGCCGACCACGATGGTGCGCGGGTCGTCGGCACGGCTGGCCAGCAGGTGGTCGGCCGCGAACAGCAGCGCGCCCAGCACGGCGAAGTGCAGCAGCGGTTCGCGCGTCCAGGCCGGCCAGGTCAGCCCGTGCTTCATCGAACACCGGCCACCGGGAAGGAGTCACGCACCTGCACGAAGATCGGGTTGCTGTAGAACCACAGATCGGCCCAGGCCGCCACGTCGTAGCTGACATGCTTTTGCGTGGTGCCGGTCTTCACGCCCAGGTGGTCGGGGCAACCGTCGAACTGGCTTCCCGCGCTGTGCACGGTGGTGCAGGGTATGGCCAGCCGGGCCAGGTTGCTGGCGTTGGTGTAGACGTCAGCCAGCGGGTTGCCGTTGGCGTCGGTCTCGAAGGGCACGCTGGCCGGCAGGTTGGTGCCGCGCAGACGGATGTACTGCGAAGCCGTGACCGCCGGGATGCGGAAGGTCATCTTCAGGAAGCCGGTGTTATCCACGCCGGAATTGAAGGCCGTCCACGGCGAGGCGCCGACACCGCTGGCACCGCTGAAGGTCTTGATGACCGCCGCGCTGGTGTTCTTGGCGCCGGCCGGCACCGCAGCCAGGCCGGTCGTGGTGCCGTCGGCCAGCAGCCAGGCGGTGTTGCGCGGCCATTCGCCCGAATAGTCGGCAGCACCCGGTGTCTTGTAGCCGGTGACCAGGCCGCGCACCAGGTCGATGTGGTCCAGCACCGGTGCGTTCAACGGCTGGTTGATGCCGACCTGCAGCAGCGAAGGGTTGGGGAAGCTGTAGGGCGAGTTGTTTGCACCGGCGGGGTCGCGCACGACGATGGACACGACGATTTCCGCACCCGGGCGCACCACGAGCTTTTCACCCATGGTGGCGCAGCCGGTCGCGGTGATGTCGGTGTTGTTGGTGGCCGCGGCCACCGCCAGGACTTCAACCACTTCGCTGCGGCGCGCAGCGAGGCCCGGGTAGGACGCGCAGGCGATGAAGGCCAGGCGGTCGATCAGCTGGCCGCTGGAAGCATAGTTGTTGCCGGTGCGCAAGCCATCGACGACGGTCTGCGGGCGCACCTTGTCGGCACCGTTGCGCACCATCGTGTAGTTCTTCTGGTACTCGCCGGGCTGAAAGTCTTGCGTGCTGCGGCGGTCGTCGGGGCCGAAGCTGCCGCGGTTGTGCCAGTCGGAACTGGCGAAGAACCACCAGTTGCGGCCTTCGCCCAGCAACGCGTCCCACAAGCCGCCAACTTGCGCCGCGTAAACGCCGGTGCCGCCGTAGGTGGTGCCGCCGACCGAGTCGACGTTGGTGGTGCTGCCGGTGTAGCCGTTGCGCAGCACCGCGTATTCACCGCGGTCGCTGGACGCGCCGTGCCCCGGCTGGCTTTCGAAGCCGAAAGCAACGGCCGGTGCGGCGTTGTTCAGATTGCGCAGGTGCTCGACGTTGAAACCGTTGTTGCCGTCCAGGTTGAACGGGCCTGCACGTTCCAGGTGGGCCGGCACGTAGTAGCTGCCGGTCGGGTGGTTTTCCTTCATCCACTTGACCGCTTCCACGGTCTTCAGGTGGCCCTTGGTGCCCAGGCCGCTGCCCACGCCGCTGCCCGTGGGCATCAGCTTTTGCGCGGTGGCGTTCCAGCTGGTGTCGGCGGCGTTCGCGCTGCCGGTGACTGAGCAGTTCCAGTTGTTGCCGATGCCACTGCCCACCGCCGTGTTGCCGCGGCTGGTGTCGGCGTCGTTGCGGTCGAAACAGTATTCCCACTGGGCCAACGCGTTGGCATTGCCCAGGGCCGTGTAGCGGCTGGTGTTGGCGGCGATGACCGGTGAGGTGGGCAGCGTCGCGGTGTCCAGCGCCAGCGGGATCTGGCCGGTGATGACCGACATCGACGCGTGCTCGTGGCCGGCCACCACCGATTCGATGCCCAGAAACAGCGGCACACCCTTCAAGGCTCCGAGATATTCAATGGCCGGGTACTGGAATTCCTGCACCGCCTGCCAGCGCCACATGACCTGGTTGGGCGCGGTGCCAGAAACCAGGCCCTTGGGCGCCACGGGCGGGGTGGTGTTCTGCCAAGTGGTGGTCGGGCCCTGGGCCGTCAGCGGGTAGGCCGGCGTGGCCAGCGTGGCGTCTTCGGCCAGTGTGCAGTTGCGGTTGCCGCTGCCGCCATGGCCGGCTTGCACGAACCAGTCCAGACCCCACTGCACGGTGGACTTCTGCACCAGCTTTTGCATCGAGATGGCCCCGTCGGAGCAGGTGGTGTGGTTGTGAAAGTCACCGGCAACGTACTTGCCGGGCGTCTTGGCGACGATCCTGGCGACGGAATCGGCGGCCGTGGCGGTGGTGGGTGCCGAAACCACCGTCGCGGTGGCCATCGCGGCCAGCGCGGCGAGGGCCAGCGGTGTGCGGTTGAAACTGAGGGACATGGGGAACTTCTCCTGGGTGGGTTGTTGTGTCAAAGAAAGCGTGCGTAGTCGACGTTGAGCGTGGCGTTAACCGCTGGGTATCGGCAGGTTCAAGCCGGTCTCGGCGCCGGGCCCGGCGATCTCGGCGCCGCTGGCCACCGCTGTCTGCACGGCGATCAGGCGGTCGTCCTGCGACACGTCGTCGAACTTCATGCTGACCACCGCCGTGCTGGCGCCCGCTGCACTGGCCCGCGCCCAGGGGTGGGTCACGCGCAAGATGGGCGAGAAGTATTCGCAAGCCCGGGCGGCCGGCAGGGCCAGGTTCAAGCCTGCTGCCAAGCTGGTCTGCAGTGCCTGTCGGCGGCTAATCGTGCGATTCATGGTGTGCGCTTTCTGTCGCGGCCTGCGCCAAGTGCGGTACCTGCTGTCTATGTTGAACCGTAGTGGCCGTAGATGACAGCTTGACGACGCTGCGCGGTGCGCGCGCTGTCATACGCCTGTCGCTGATCGCTTCCTAGACTGCGTCGCATCGCTTGCCGCCACAACACCCACAGGAGTTCCCGATGAAATTGATCACCACCACCGCCGCCCTGGTTCTCGCCGTCACCACGTCGGCCTGGGCCGGCCCTTCCATCACCATCGATTTCGAAGGCGCGGTGGGCTATGTCAACCCCATCGCCGATTTCTACAACGGCGGCACCGACGGCGCGGGCAACAGCGGCGCGAACCTGGGTGTGTCTTTTACCGATGCGGCCGTGGGTGTTTCGAACGACGCCTTCTTTATCTACTACGCGAACGCGCCGACCCCGGGCACGGTGTTGATGGCTTTCGACAAGACGGCCACCATGAACGTGGCCAGCGGCTTCACCGACCAGCTGACCTTCTGGTACGCGTCGAGCGCGACCACGTTGGACGCGGTGAACATCTATTCGGGTTTGAACAGCACCGGCACGCTGCTGGCCAGCGCCAGCCTGTTCGGCAACGCCAGCCTGGGCTGCAGCGATCTCGCCTTCTGTCGCTTCGACCTGACCAGCGTGAAGTTCGCTGGCGTCGCCAGGTCGGTGAACTTCGCAGGCAACGCACAGTTTGTGGCCTACGACAATATCGGCATCACGCCGGTGCCCGAACTAAACACCTATGTGATGCTGGCAGCCGGTTTGTTGGCGATGGCTTTCATCAAGCGCCGGCAACCCTGAAAACCTGGAAGCGGCCCCATGGATGAAGTGATTGCGCTGTTCCCGACGCCTTTCCTGCGCGCGCCGGGCGCCTTGCCGGCGCAACTGGTGGTGCAACTGGTGGCGCACTTCACCGTGCAGGCGGTGCGCGACAACAACACCTCGCCGAAGCTTTCGCACACCGAAATGCTGCGGCCCGCCGACAGCCCGCTGTTCGTCGAGGCCGCCGAGCTGATCACGCCCAAGCTGGCTGACTTCGGCCTGCTGCTTTTTGGCGAACGCCTGGGCTGGTCGATCAAGGAGATGTGGGTCAACGTGCTGGACACCGGTGGCCATCAGGCGATGCACAACCACGCCAACAGCTTTGTCTCGGGCGTGGTCTACCTGACGCCCACCCACCCGGCTGCGCAGACCGTGTTCATGAAGTCGCCAGGCGGCACTGACTTTGCCTTTCGCAACGACCACGCCGGCACCACGCCCGGCGCCTGCAACGCCGACAAATGGGTCAGCCCTGCGCCGCAGCCGGGTGACCTGGTGCTGTTCCCCAGTTACCTGATGCACGCGGTGCCGCCTAACCCTGGCGAGCGGCGCATCAGCATGGCCTTCAACGCGATACCGACCCGACTGGACAGCTGGGGCTACGCGATCCGCTTCAGTGGCTGAACCGGTAGCAGCCTGGGCTTCAGCCGCGCGTTGGCCGTCAACACCTTGGGCGCGGCGGCCGCACCGCCGCTGTTCGGCGTGCTGCTGGTGCCGGCGCTGGGCCCCAAGCCAGCGCTGCTGCTGGTGGTGGCCGGCTACCTGGCGCCCCGTGCCACGGGTCAGGCTGACGCCCAACGTGTGGGCCACAACCGGAGCCACCGGAGCCACCGGAGCCACGGCAGCCGTGGCACTGCGGGCACCGCCGTTGGCCTTTGTCGACGTGCCCGAGGGCGGCCGCATCGTCAGCTGCCGCGAAGGCGCGCTGGCCGCCGTCAGCATGGTTGAAGACGCCAACGGCGTTTCGCGCTTGCGCATCAACAACCGCCAACAGGCAAGCAGCAGCCGCACGCGGCTGCCTGACGCGCGGCAGGCGCTGCTGCGCGAACTGGACACCCCACGGCGCTAAGGCTGCAGGCGCCGGCCCAGATGCCGCGCCAGTTCGGCTGCCGCCTCGTGCCAGCTGACCACCACGCCCAGGCTGCTCAGGTCCACCGTCTGCAGGCCGGCGTAGCCGCAAGGGTCGATGCGCGAGTAGGGCTCCAGGTCCATCGCCACGTTCAGCGCCGCACCGTGGTACGTGCAGTGTCGGCTGACCTTGATGCCCAGCGCCGCGATCTTGCCCAGGCCGGCGAAAATGTCGCCAGCGTCGCCAGCGTCGCCAGGGATCGGGCTTGCGCTGCGCAACACCGCATGTGAAAACGGGTCGGCCAAGCGCACATAGATGCCCGGCGCACTGCGCACCCGGTGGCCCACCACGCCGTAAGCCCACAGCGTGTCGATCACCGCTTCTTCGATGCGGTGGACGTATTCCTTGACATAGATGCCCATACGCCGCAAGTCGACCAGCGGATAGGCCACCACCTGACCCGGACCGTGGAAGGTGACCTGCCCGCCGCGGTCGGTGCGCACGACAGGAATGTCGCCGGCTGCCAGCACGTGCGCGTCGCGCCCCGCGACGCCTTGCGTGAACACCGGCGGGTGCTCGACCAGCCACAGCTCGTCTTCGGTGTCGGGCCCGCGCGCGGCGGTGAAGGCGCGCATCGCGGCGTCGGTTTCGGCATAAGGCCGGTGGCCCAGCAGCTGGGTCTGCACGGCGGCTTCAGCGGCAGGCGTTGGCCGCCGTGTAGTCGATGACGCTGATGCGCCCAGCAATGATGTCGGCCCTGGCCGCATCGACCCGGCGCCGCATCTCGGGCGTCACCAGCTTCGCGTTGTGCTCGTCGAAGGCCAGGTCCAACCCGCCTTCCTTCAAGCCCAATGCGGTGACGCCGGGCTGCACGCCGCGAAAGGCCTGCTCCACCGCCACGTCGGTGCGCTTGAGCAGGCTGGTCAGGATGTGACCGGGGTGCAGGCCGTTCTGGTTGCTGTCCACGCCGATGCCCAGGATGTTCAGGTCCTTCGCGGCCTGCAACACGCCCAGGCCGGTGGTGCCGGCCGCCGCGAAGATGACGTCGACGCCCTGCGCCACCTGTGTACGCGTCAGTTCAGCACCGCGCGCCGGGTCGGTCCAGGCGGCGTTGGTGGTGCCGGTCATCGCCGACACGATCTGCGCCTTGGGGTTGGCATAACGCGCGCCCTGTTCATAGCCGCACAGCACCTTGCGCACCAGCGGGATGTCCTGCCCGCCGACGAAGCCCAGCTTGCTGGTCTTGCTGGCCAGCGCGCCCAGCAGGCCGGCCAGGAAAGCGCCTTCGTGTTCGCGGTAAATGAAGCTCTGCACATTGGGCAGTTTCACCACCATGTCGACGATGGCGAAGCGCGTGTTCGGAAAATCGCGCGCCACCGCTTCGATGCTGCTGGCCTGCGGGAACCCGACGCCGACGACCGGGTTCGCGCCCTTTTCAGCGAAACGCCGCGCCGCCTGTTCACGCTGCGCGGCGTTGGCGATCTCGAATTCGAGATACGGCTTGCCGGTGGCTTTCTTCCAGCGCTCGGCACCTTCCCAGGCCGCCTGCCCGAAGCTCTTGTCGTTCTTGCCGCCCAGCTCGAAGATGATGGCCGGCTGGGCCTGAACGGCCACTGAGAGCAAGCAGCCCGCAGCGGCTGTCAATCGCAGCTTCATCTGGTTCAGAACTGCGCCTTGAACTGCACGCCGAAAGTGCGCGGGTCGTTGATGAAGCCGGTCAGGTTGTTGAAGTCGATGCCACCCACCACGCGGATCTGGTTGGTGATGTTGCGACCGTAGGCGGCCACGTCGTACTTGCCGTTGCCCCAGGCGTAGCCCACGCGCAAGCCACCTTCCAGCAGCGCCTTACCGGTGAATTCGGTGCTGCGGTACAGGAAGAAGTTGACTTTGTCGCGGTAGACCCAATCGGTGAAGGCGTAGACCTCGCCGTTGGCCACCGGCTGGCTGTACTTCAGCGTGAAGCTGCCGGTCAACTTGGGCGCTTGCGGCAGTGAGTTGCCATTGACCAGAGCCAGTCCGCCGGCCGTTTTCGGGTTGGTCACGGTGCACGAAGCGCAAACCGCCACGGCCAGGCCCGAGTCCTTGATCTGGGTGTCGTTGTAGCCCACGCCGACGGTGGTCAGCAGCTGGTCGGTGATGTAGCTCTGGAAGTCGAGCTCGAAGCCCTGTCCGCTGGCCTTTTTGGCATTCAGCAGGATGTTGGCATTGGCCGCGCCGCCCACCGCCGTCAGCTGCAGGTCTTTAACGGTGTAGCTGAAGACGTTGAAGGCCAGGCGGGCGCGCTTGTTGAACAGGTCGGCTTTGATGCCGGCTTCGATGGACTCGTTGGTCTCGGCCTTGGCCACGCTCTGGTTGTTGAAGGCGCCGGCACCTTGCACGCTGGAGGCGCGAAAACCGGTGGCGTAGCGCACGTAGACGTTGGTGTTCTTGTCCAGCGCGTAGCCGGCGCTGGCGTCCCAGCTGAACTTGCCGTCGCTGGGCGACGCGGTCAGCGGGCCTTGTGAGCCCAACTGCGCCAGCGTGCACTTCTTGCTCAGGACGCAGGGCACAAAGCCGCTGTTGTTGTAGTCCTCGACGTTGAAAATCTTCTTGTCCTTGGTGTAGCGCAGGCCGCCGCGCAATTTCAAATCGCTGGTGACGGCGTAATTCAAAGCGCCGAACAGCGCATAGGCGTCATTCGTCTGCTTGACGCGCTGGTAGCCGTCTTGCGCGTTGCCGCCCAGACTGTCGTAGCTGAAGCTTTCGACCTTGTAGCTTTCGCGGAAAAGGAACACGCCGGCCTGCCAGCTCACCGGGCCGGCGACGTTGCTTTCCAGACGCAGCTCTTGGGTGAACTGGCTGTGCTCGGGCATGCCGTCGGCGCTTTCCGACGCGAAGGGGATGGTGCCCGGGCCACTCTTGGGCAGGAAGCTGGCGCCGAAGCCGCCATCGATGTCGCCGCGGCTGTAGGTCTTGACCGATTCCAGGCCGGTGACCGAGTACAGCGCCATGCCGCCCAGGTCAAGCTTGACGCGCAGGTTGCCGCCGAAGTTCTGCAGCTCGGACGTGTTCTTGCCGTCGATGGAAATGGTGGCCGGGTCGAAGCCGGCCACCAGGTTGTTGGTGCCCGGCTGGATGATGTTGGCGCGGAACAAGCGGGCCGAGCCCTTGTAGTCGCGCGCATGGAAGTTGCCCAGCACGCTGAGCGCATTGCCGCCGTCGTACAGCAGCTGCGCGCGCAAAGCGCTGTCGCGGTAGCCCTCGAGCTTGGGCGTCGGGCCGGCGGCATAGGTGTTCCTCACCCAGTCGTCGCGGGTCTGGTTCAGCAGCGACACGCGCATCGCCAGGCCGCCGCCCAGCGGCACGTTGGCGGCACCTTCGGCGTTGATGGTTCGGTAGGTGCCAAAGCCGATGCTGCCGTAGCCTTCGAGCTTGTTCGTCGGCTTGACCGAATCAAACTTCACCACGCCGGCCGGCGTGTTGCGGCCGAACAGCGTGCCCTGCGGGCCGCGCAGCACCTCGACGCGGTCGATGTCGAAGATCGGGAAACCCTTCAGGATCGGGTTTTCCTGCACCACGTCGTCATAGACCAGGCTGACGGGCTGCGACGCGTTCAGGCGGAAGTCGGTGTTGCCGTAGCCGCGTATGTAAAAGCGCGGAAAAGCGCGGCCGAAGGACGATTCGACGTTCAGGCTGGGCACGCGGCCACTGAGCAGGCGCACGTCCTGGCCGCTGGTGTTCAGCACCTCCAACACCTCGCCCTGCAGCGCGCTGACGGCGCTGGGCACTTCACGGATGTTTTCCAGGCGGCGCTCGGCCGTCACGGTGATGGTCTGCAGTTGCCCCGCAGTGCCTGCCGTTTGGGTCTGGGCCGACGCGCTCAGTTGCAGCACGGCCAACGTGACCGCGGCCAGCGCGTGGTGCGGCTGCAGCTGGATAGCGAAAAACGGGGCGACGGACTGGGCAACGCGGCGACGGGACATGACGGCTCCTGAAATGGTGTAACCGTTGATGATGCCGCGCGTGGCCCGGCGCTTCGTGACAAGCCTGTGTGCGGCGGCATTGCGAATGCCGCAATGCAACATCCGCGCAACAATCCGGCATGCTGAACCCTGAACAAATGGCCACTTGGCAGCAAAACGGCTTTCTGGTGTTGCCCGGCTTCAAGTCGCCCGCCGCCTGCGCGGCTGCCGTGGCCCGGGCGCACGCGCTGGTCTGTGCTTTTCAGCCCAGCTCGAGCGTCAGCCGTTTTTCAACCCGCGACCGCAGTCTGGTGGCCGACACTGCGCTGTTGGCCTCGGCCGCCACGGTGCAGTGTTTTTTCGAAGAAGAGGCACTCGATGCAGACGGCCGGTTGCGCGTGCCCAAGGCGCACTCCATCAACAAGATCGGCCACGCGCTGCACGACCGGGACGCCACCTTCATCGCCTTGTCGCACGGGCCTGAGCTGGCCGCGCTGGCTCGCGACCTCGGTTTGGTCCAGCCACAGGTCTGGCAGAGCCAGCTGATCTTCAAGCAGCCGCACATCGGCGGTGAAGTGGGCTGGCACCAGGACGCCAGCTTCTTCGTGACCACGCCGCAAACCGTCACCACCTTCTGGTTCGCGCTGGAAGACGCCACGCTGTACAACGGCTGCCTGTGGGTCGAACCCGGCGGCCAGCACAGCCCGCTGCGCGAGCAGTACGCATGTGACCACGCAACCGGCACGCTGCGCATGCAGGCGTTGGACCGCACGCCCTGGCCCGCCGCCGCGCGGGCCGTGCCGCTGCCGGTGGCAGCCGGCACGCTGGTGGTTTTCCACGGCCTGCTGCCGCACTGCAGCGCCGCGAACCGGTCGGCAAAGTCGCGCCTGGCCTACACGCTGCACGTCACCGATGGCCTTGCGGCCTACGCGGCCGAGAACTGGCTGCAGCGCGGCACCGACTTGCCCGTTCGCGGCCTGGACTGACGTTTTACGGTCACAGGTCTGCCAGGCACGAATCGTCTGAGCCAAGTCTTCTAGGCACAGCCCCCAGGGCCGCATGCGCAGCTGCTGACCGATACTGCCTCGATGGAAGATGACGTTGCCCTGCTGCTCACCGACCTCGTCGATAGCGCCGCCCTGGCCGAACAATTGGGCGACGCCGAAATGGGTCGCGTCTGGGCTGCCCACGACCGCATCGCGCGCGACCTGCTGCGGCTCTGGCGCGGCCGCGAGATCGACAAGACCGACGGCTTCCTGATCGTCTTCGGACAAGCGCGCGACGCGCTGGGCTACGCACTGGCTTACCACCGCGCTTTAGGCCAGATGAAGCCGCCGCTGCAGGCCCGCGCCGGCCTGCACGTGGGCGCGGTGACGCTGCGCCCGACGCCGCAGGCCGATGTGGCGCTGGGCGCCAAGCCTTTCGAGGCCGACGGTGTCAGCAAGCCGATTGCGGCCCGCGTGATGTCCACCGCGCTAGGCCGCCAGACGCTGCTGACGCGGGCCGCGATGGACGCGCTGGGCAGCGTGCCGCAGCGCTCTGTTTCGCACGGGCACTGGCGGGTCAAGGGCTTGCCGCAACCGCTGGAACTGTTTGAGGTGGGCGACGACGACGCGCCCTTCCGGCCACCGCCCGATGCCGAAAAGGTCTACCGCGTGGTGCGCCAGGGTGAACTGTGGCTGCCGGCGCGTGAAACCCGCCACAACCTGCCAGCCGAACGCGACGCCTTCGTCGGCCGCCGCAGCAACCTGAACGAACTGGCACGCCGCTACGACCAGGGTGCGCGGCTGGTGTCGCTGCTGGGCATCGGCGGCTGCGGCAAGACGCGGCTGGCCACACGCTACGGCTGGGCCTGGATGGGTGACTACCCCGGCGGCGTGTGGTTCTGCGACCTGGCCCCGGCGCGCACCATCGAAGGCGTGTTCAGCGCCGTGGCGCAGGGGCTGGACGTACCGCTGGGCCAGGACGAACCGGTCGGGCAACTCGGGCACGCCATCGCAGGGCGCGGGCGCTGCCTGCTGATCCTGGACAACTTCGAGCAGATCTCGCGCCACGCCGAAGCCACCGTCGGGAGCTGGCTGGAGCGCGCCGGACAGGCGCACTTCCTGGTCACCTCGCGCGAGGTGCTGGGTATCGCCGGCGAAGAAACGCTGGCCCTGGCACCGCTGCCTGCTGCCGATGCCGAGGCGCTGTTCCTGCGCCGCGCCGCGGCCGCCCGCAACGACTTCGAACCCGGCGCTGACGACCGTGCCGCCATCGCCACGTTGGTCGGCCTGCTGGACGGCCTGCCGCTGGCCATCGAACTGGCCGCGGCGCGCGCCCGCACGCTGGCGCCGCGCGCGCTGCTGGCGCGGATGAGCGAACGCTTCAAGCTGCTGGCCAGCAGCGGCGGCCGGCATGACCGCCAGGCCACGCTGCGCGCGGCCTTCGACTGGTCGTGGGACCTGCTGAACCCGGCCGAGAAGGTGGCGCTGGCGCAGTTGTCGGTGTTCGAAGGCGGCTTCACGCTGGAGGCGGCCGAAGGCGTGATCGACCTGAGCGCGCAGCCCGATGCGCCGTGGACGCTGGACGTGATCCTGTCGCTGGTCGACAAGTCTTTCGTGCGGCCGAATGGCGCCGATCGCTTCGACCTGCTGGTCAGCGTGCAGGCCTATGCCGACGAACATTTGCGCACCGAAGGCCGCTACCCTGGCAGCGGGCCGCAGGCCTTGCAGGCGGCACAAGCCCGGCATGCTGCCTGGTTCGCGGCGCTGGGGCCGCAACGGGCGGTGCTGGGCGCTTGTGCAGAACTGGACAACCTGGCGGTGGCCTGCCGGCGGGCCGCGGCTGCAGGCGATGGCACGGTGGCCGCTGGCGCGCTGGAAGGGGCCTGGGCAGCGCTCAACCTGCGCGGACCATTCGCTGCGGCCGTCGACCTGGGCGAGGTCGTGCTGCGCGTGCCCGACCTTAGCGCGCAGGCCCGCGTCCGCGCGCAGCTGGCGCTGGCCACCGCGCTGGAGTCGCTGGGGCGACACGACGCAGCAGCCAGCCTGTACGAGGCCGCACTGGGCGGCGCACGAACGCTGGGCGATTTGCGCACCGACGTGCAGGCCGCCACGCGGCTGGCTCGCCTGCACGCGCGCGCCGGACTGACCGAGCCGGCCCTGCAGGCGCTGCAGGCGGCGCTGGCCGGTGCCCGTTCGCTCGACGATGGCGCGCTGTGCGCGGCGGCGCTGAACGCGTTGGGCGGGGTGGCCTTCGAAGGCGGCCAGCTGACCGCGGCCGGCGGCCATTTCGACGCCGCGCTGCAGCACGCGCGGGCGGTGGGCGACATGCGCCTGCAGGGCAGCCTGTTGGGCAATATCGGTCTGATCCATGCCGAGCAGCAGCGGACGGACCAGGCGCAGACCTTCTGCGAAGACGCGCTGGCCATCAGCCGCCGGCTAGGCGACCTGCCGCGCGTTGGCGAGAGACTGTCTGCGCTGGGCATGTTGTGTCACATGCACGGTGACCAAGAACGGGCGCTGGCGTTGTCACAGTCGGCACTGGGACTGGCGAAAGAACTCGGGCACATCCGGCTGGAATGCGCGACGCTGGCCAACCTCGGCTTGATCCTGGCTGCGCTGCAGCGCTACGGCCAGGCTGAGGATCAGTTGAAGACCGCGCTGGCCATGGCCGAGCGCATGGGCAACAGCAGGTTGGCAACCGAATTGATTGGCCACCTCGCCACACTGCTGCGCAGCCGGGATGCCGCTGCGGCGGCCGCTTCGAAAGCGGCTTGATCGACGTGACGGGCTGGTCCGGCCGCCGTCAGTCGCTGACTACCCACACATCCGGCGACGGCAGTGGCGCCAAAGAACCCGGTGGCAGCACATTGATCTGGTAGGACTGCTGACTGCCGTTGCCCTGCCCGGTCTTCCTGCAGGTGACCGTGGTCTTGCTGGTCGATGTGGTGCAGCGGAACGCCGAACCGGTGCCCGTGATGACCGCGGCTGCGCTGCTGGGGAAGGTGTAGCCCGTCGTGCCCAGTTGGAAGACCAGCGAGTCGTCGGTGGCGGCCAGGGTGACACCCGCCGGGTTGGCTGCCACCGTGTCGCCAGACACCGTGACGCCGACCGTCGCGGCCGCGGCGGCTGAATTCAGCCCCCACAGCAGACCCAGTGCACCCACCCAACCCTTCCATTGGCTTTTTGACATCAGACCCTCCAGCCTGTTTGTTGACAGCGACCGCTCACCGCGCCCGGAATTCTGGGAAAACCCCGCATCAATTGCAAGCAATGGCTGCCAGCTGCAACGGCGCGTGCCGCAGCGCACGCAGTCTCGTCCCCAAGATGGCGTATCTTTCGCTGCTTTCCAGCCTCGGCAAACGACAACCTGCATGGACAGCGCCCCGCCCCCCCGCCACATCCGCCTCACGTCACACCCCGGCCAGGGCACCGCCACGGCGCCAGCCATCCACTGGGGGGCGGTCGACCCGCAGGCCCGCGGGCCCATCGTGGGCAGCACCAGCAATCGCAGCCAGCGCAACGTCATCGGCACGCACAGCGGCAGCTACGGCGTGTACCGGGCACTGGCCGTGGCCGCCGGCAACCTGGAACGCGGCCACCGCGCCGACCTGACCGACACCGCGCCCACCGACCTCGTCGGGCCCTACCCGCAATGGGGCGACGCCCAGCGCATCGTCAGCATCGACCCCTGGGGCGCCAGTGTTCAAACGGTCTACCGCGACTACCTGGAACGCGGCTACGACATCCGCCCGACCATCGCCGTCACCAAGGCCCACATCCACCTGCCGGAAATCAAGCAGGCGCTGGCCTTCCAACGCCTGGCCATCGACGGCCGTGTGCTGCTGGACGACGCGAGCGCCACCGTCACCAAGGTGGCGCTGGAGCCAGTGTGGTGGCTGCCCGGCGTGGCCGAACGGTTCAAGGTCAGCGAGGCCGATTTGCGCAGGGCCTTGTTTGAAGAGACCGGCGGTATGTACCCTGAACTGGTCACGCGCAGCGACCTGGAAGTGTTTCTGCCACCCATCGGCGGGCAGACGCTTTACGTCTTCGGCGATGTCCGTGATCTGGCGCGACCTGAAGTCACGCTGACCGCCCGCGTCCACGACGAGTGCAACGGCTCCGACGTCTTTGGCAGCGACATCTGCACCTGCCGGCCCTACCTGACGCACGCCATCGAAGAGTGCATCCGCGGTGCGCAGGCCGGCGGCGTGGGGCTGATCGCCTACAGCCGCAAGGAAGGCCGCGCGCTGGGCGAGGTCACCAAATTCCTGGTCTACAACGCGCGCAAGCGGCAGGTCGGCGGCGACCGCGCCGACAAGTATTTCCTGCGCACCGAATGTGTGGCCGGCGTACAGGACATGCGCTTTCAGGAACTGATGCCTGACGTGCTGCACTGGCTGGGCATCCGAAAAATCCACCGATTGGTGAGCATGAGCAACGACAAATACGACGCGATCACCGGCAGCGGTATCGAAGTGGGCGAACGCGTGGCCATCCCCGACGCGCTGATCCCGGCCGACGCCAAGGTGGAGATGGAGGCCAAGATCGCCGCCGGCTATTTCACCCAAGGCCTGGTGCCCACTGCGGACGACCTGGCCCGCGTACAGGGGCGTGCCCTTGAGTAAGACCGGTCTGGCCACCGACGCCGGAGCCAACGTGCCTGCCGTCAACGAAGCTTCGCTGCATCCACTGGCACCGCTGCACGACCCGCGCACCGTGCGCGCGCGCTGCGCAGCCATCCTGCGCGCGGTGCAAGCCAATGTCAGCGAACACTTCACCATCGACCGCAAGGCCCTGCCCGCCGTGGCCGCGCGCGTGGCAGCGCTGACGCTGAAGCGCTACCCCGACCTGCGCATTCCCAGCCACAGCCGCTGGCGCCATTTCGAAGCCGGCGGGCTCGACCGCAAGCCGGTGCTGGATGCGCTGCTGGCCAACCACAGCCCTGCCGACGCGGCGCGCGTGCGCTTCGATTTGACGGTGGTCAGTGTGTTGCTGGATGCAGGCGCCGGCGCGGCCTGGACATACACCGAAGCCGGCACCGGGCAGGTCCTGAACCGCTCCGAAGGCCTGGGCGTGGCCAGTTGGCACGCCTTCATCGACGGCCGGTTCTCGTCGTCGACGGCTGACCCGCTGCGCGCCGATGCGGCCGCCTTGAGCCGCATCGACGCGTCGGTGCTGCGCGCAGCGTTCCAGTCCAGCCCTTCGAACCCGTTGGTGGGTCTGGAAGGCCGCGCCGGCCTGCTGGCGCGACTGGGCGCCGCGCTGCAGGCCGAGGCCACGAAGACAGGCCTGCCGGCCCGCCCGTCGCTGATGTTCGACCGCCTGATCGGGGTAGGCAGCACCGGCGCCACGCGAACCACCATCAGTGCCACCGAGGTGCTAGGCGAGGTGCTGCGCACGCTGGGGCCGATCTGGACCAGCGGGCGCAACGTGCAGGGTCTGATGGCCGGCGACGTGTGGCCGCACCGCTGGGCCGGTTCGGCCGTTGGCGATGACGATGACGGCGCAGACCCCAGGATCGACGCCACGACAGGCGGCTGGGTGCCCTTCCACAAACTCAGCCAGTGGCTGACCTATTCGCTGCTGGAACCGCTGCAATGGGCGGGCATCACCGTAACCGGCCAGCACGCGCTGACCGGCTTGCCCGAATACCGCAACGGGGGTCTGCTGATCGACGGCGGCGTCATCGTGCCACGCCACCCCGGTGACCTCTTGAAGACCCACAAGCCACAGGACGACTTCATCATCGAATGGCGTGCGCTGACGGTGGCGCTGCTCGACGAAGTGGCCGCGCTGGTCAGACAACAGCTGGGCAAGACCGAAGACGAGCTGCCGCTCGCCTGCATCCTGGAAGGCGGCACCTGGGCCGCGGGGCGCGCGATCGCGCTGGAACTGCGCCCCGACGGCGCGCCGCCGCTGAACATCGACAGCGACGGCACCTTGTTCTGAAGTTTTCTGAACCTTGGCGCCCTGCAGGCCCCGACCTTCGACGAAGCGAAAGACATCCGGCATGACCACCCCCACCGTCCACCTGATCAGCCACCCGCTGGTGCAGCACAAGCTGACGCTGATGCGCAGCAAAGACCTGTCGACCAGCAGCTTTCGCCGCTTGCTGCACGAGATTGCGATGCTGATGGCCTACGAGGTGACGCGCGACATGCCGACGCAGCTGATCGAGGTCGAGACGCCGCTGGAAACGATGCTGTCGGCGGTCATCGAAGGCCGCAAGACGGTGTTCGTGGTGGTGATGCGGGCCGGCGCCGGCTTCCTGGACGGCATGCTGGAGGTGGTGCCGGGCGCGCGCGTCGGCCATGTCGGCCTGTACCGCGACCCGAAGACGCTGACCGCCGTGGAGTACTACTTCAAGATGCCGCACAACATGCACGAGCGCGACGCCATCGTGCTTGACCCGATGCTGGCCACCGGCAATTCAGCGGTGGCCGCGGTGGACCGCTTGAAGGAGACGCAACCGAAATCGATCCGCTTCGTCAGCCTGCTGGCCGCGCCCGAGGGCCTGAAAACTTTCCATGCCCACCACCCCGATGTACCGGTCTACACCGCCCACATCGACCGCGAATTGAACGACCACGGCTACATCGTGCCGGGGCTGGGCGACGCGGGCGACCGCATCTACGGCACGAAGTGAAGGCTTAAGCCGCCGAAGGGTCGGCGCAAGGGTCGGCGCAAGGGTCGGCATAAGGGTCGGCATAGCCCAGCGCCAGCAACACGGCGCTTTCACGCGCTTCCATCGCTGCGGCTTCGTCGTCCACTTCGTGGTCATAGCCCTGCGCGTGCAGCGTGCCGTGCACCAGCAGGTGCGCGTAATGGGCTTCGATCGTCAGCTGCTGCTCGTGCGTTTCCTGGGCCACCACCGGCGCGCACAGGATCAGGTCGGCGCTGACCACGGGCTCATGCGCGTAGTCGAAGGTCAGCACATTCGTCGCGTAATCTTTTTGGCGGTAGTCGCGGTTCAGCCCCCGCCCTTCCTCGGTACCGACGATGCGCACCGTGATCTCGCCCGGGCGTTCCAGCGCGGCACGCACCCAGCGCTGCACCCGGTGCCGCGGCAACTGTGCGCGGTGCGTGGCGTCGGCAAACTGCAGCGACAACTTCAGCGCCGGCCGCGCGGTTCGGCTCATCGCGCGGCTCGGGCGTCGCGGCTCTGCGGGCCGTTGCGGTCGCGTTCGTAGGCGTCCACGATGCGCGCCACCAGCGGGTGGCGGACCACGTCGGCGGCGGTGAAGTGGGTGAAGGCTATGCCCTCTACGCCCTGCAGCACCTGCGCCGCATCGAGCAGGCCGCTGGCC
This sequence comes from Betaproteobacteria bacterium, assembly GCA_043716645.1. Classification (GTDB taxonomy): domain Bacteria; phylum Pseudomonadota; class Gammaproteobacteria; order Burkholderiales; family Burkholderiaceae_C; genus Rubrivivax. The sequence goes on from JAYSYH010000225.1 coordinate 20,720, forward strand.
GTCGCTTTGGGCAGATCGACCTGGCTGGTATCTCCATTGACCACGCAGCGCGTGCCGAAGCCGATGCGCGTCAGGAACATCTGCATTTGTTCGCGGGTGGTGTTCTGCGCTTCGTCCAGGATCACGAAAGCGTGGTTCAGCGTGCGCCCGCGCATGAAGGCCAGCGGGGCGATTTCGATCAGGCCCTTGTCGAAAGCCTTCGCCACGCGGTCGAAGCCCATCAGGTCGTAGAGCGCGTCGACCAGCGGGCGCAGATACGGATCCACCTTCTGCGCCAGGTCACCCGGCAGGAAGCCCAGCCGTTCACCGGCTTCCACCGCCGGGCGCGTCAGCACGATGCGCTGCACGCCGTGGCGTTCCAGCGCGTCCACCGCGCAGGCCACCGCCAGGAAAGTCTTGCCGGTACCGGCCGGGCCGATGCCGAAGGTGATGTCGTGGGCCAGCATCTGCTGCAGGTACTGCACCTGGTTGGGCGTGCGGCCGCTCAGGTCGGTGTGGCGGGTGTGCAGCACGATGGGCTCGGCCGTGTCAGCCGCCGCCGCGTCTTGCGGCGCGGCAGGCAGGCCGCCGTGGCGGGTGGGCATGAACTGCAACAGCGCCAGCTGCAGCGCGCGTTCTCCGATGGGCGCGCCGGCCGCGTCGTACAGCGCGTCCAGCAGGCGCACGGTGCGTTCCACGCCGTCGCGCGGGCCGTCGATGCGAAAGCTTGCATCGCGGCGAACCAGCAGCACGCCCAGGGCGGCTTCGATGCTGCGCAGATGGGCGTCGAGCGGGCCGCACAAATGGGCCAGGCGGCGGTTGTCGGGATTGTCGAAAAGGTGGCGTCGGATCACGGGGGTTCAGGCTAGTCGCTGGCGTGTTGGGGCGCGTGCAAACCGGCACGGCGGCGCATTGTCGCAGCCGGTCCGGCAGCGGGCTGCCATGCACAATCGGGCGCGTGCAGAACCCCCCGGATCGCCCCCTGGATCGCCTTCGCGCTGTGCCTGCCAATCTGGCTGCGCTGCGCGACCTGCCCGTGCGGCTGTGGCTGTGGTTGCTGCTGTGGCTCTTGGCGCTGGCCGCCTGGGCGCCAGCGGCCCACGCCGCGTCGCTGGAAATTCGCAGCGCGCTGACAGCCACCGCCCTGCAGGACAACGACACCGCTTTCCCCGAAACCAGCCCGACCGCAGCCGTGGTGCTGCCCGACGAATGGTCGCGCAGCCGCCCCGGCCGCGGCGGGCCGGTCTGGTACCGCGTGCAGTTCCAAGCGATGGCCGACCTGGCCTCGGGTGACCTGATGGCGCTGTTCATCGAACACGTCTGCAGCAGCCTGGACGTTCATCTGAACGGCCATCTGGTGCACAGCACCGGGCGCGTGGTCGAGCCGCTGAGCAACAACTGCAACCACCCGCAGCTGGTGACGTTGCCCGGCGCGCTGATCAAGCCCGGCGCCAACCTCATCGACATCAAGGTGGCGGGCTACAAGCTGGGCGAAATGGGCTCGCGCCAGCGCGCCGGTGCGTTGTCGGCCTTGCAGATCGGTCCGCAGTCGGAGCTGGCGTTGCGCCATGCCCGGCTGACGGCACTGCAGGTCTGGGCGCCGCAGGCCGTCAGTGCCACGCTGCTGCTGATGGGCGGCTTCATGTTCGTGCTCGGCTTCATCAACCGCCGCGAAAGCCACCTGGCGTATTTCGGCGCGCTGTCGGTGGGCTGGGCGCTCATCGACGCGCGGCTGTGGCTACGTAGCGTACCGCTGCTGCACCTGGGCCATTCAGCCCGCGAATTCCTGCTTTGCGCGACGCTGGGCTTCATCACCTGGGCGGCCGTGCAGTTCCTGCTGCGCTACGCCCACACCCGGCACCGCACGGTCGATGTGGGCCTGCCCGTGCAGTCGGCTGCACTGGCGGTTTCGTTGATGCTGGCCGGCCCCGCCCGCCTGTACGACCTGGCCAACGTCTGGTACCTGGTGCTGGCGCTGCAGGTGGTGGCGGCTTCGGTCTGGTATTTGCATCACCAGCGGCACCGCCGTTCGACGTGGTTGATGGCGGTGCTGCTGGCCACCGTTATCGTCGCCGGCAGCATTGAATTTGCGGCGCAGTGGACCGGCGCGCGGCCGCTGGCCGCGCATGTCGCGCAACTGGTGGTGCCGGTGATCTTCGTCATCGTCGGCCTGCGCCTGGTGCAGCAGCACGGCCGCGCGCTGTACCAGGCCGAACAGGGCAAGGCGCAACTGGAATTGCGCGTGCGCGAAGCCACCGCAGAAATCGAGCGCAACTTCCGCCAACTGGCCGAACTGCGGGTCGAGCAGGTCACCGAACGCGAACGCAAGCGCATTGCCGCCGACCTGCACGACGACCTGGGCGCCAAGCTGCTGACCATCGTGCACACCAGCGACAGCGAACGCATCAGCACGCTGGCCCGCGAGGCGCTGGAAGAAATGCGGCTGAGCGTGCGCGGCCTGACGGGCAAGCCGGTGCGCCTGGCGGATGCCTTGGGCGACTGGCGTGCCGAAGTCGTGTCGCGGCTGGCCCAGGCCGGCATCGACGGCGACTGGGAAGCGCCCGAAGACCTGCCGCAGACGCTGTCGGCCCGCGCCTACGTGCAGACCACGCGCATCCTGCGCGAGGCCACCAGCAACATCATCAAGCACAGCGGCGCCGACCACTGCTCGGTCACGGTGGGCATCACCGACGGCGACTTCCACCTGGTGGTGCAGGACAACGGCCACGGCATCGCGGCCGAGGTCGACGGCCGGCTCGACCGCGGGCATGGCCTGGCCAGCATGAAGAATCGGGCCAAACAGCTGCAGGGTCAGTGCCTGGTGGAGTCGGGCCCGGGCTACGGAACCGTGATACGCCTCACGCTTGCGCTGGACAGCGCGATCGAAGCCGCATGAAAGCCGCATGCCGCAGGCACAACGGCCGATAACATCGGATGGCCACTGGAAGAACCCCCATGAAGACGATCCTGCTGCTCGAAGATCTGCCCGAAATCCGGGTCTGGCTGCGCAAGCTGGTGCTTGAGGTTTTTCCCGGTGCGACGATTTCCGAGAGCGCCCGCGTGCACGACGCCATCGAACTGGTGGCCGCCGTCAAGTTCGACCTGGCGCTGGTCGACCTGGGCTTGCCCGACGGCAGTGGTGTCGACGTGGTCACCCGGCTGCGCGACATGCAGCCCGAAGCGCAGAGCGTGGTGGTCACCATCCACGACGATGACGAACACCTGTTCCCTGCGCTGCAGGCCGGTGCCTTCGGCTACATCCTGAAAGAACAGGCGCGCGAACTGATCACCGAACAGCTGCAGCGCATCAGCCAGGGCGAGCCGCCGCTGTCGCCCAGCATCGCGCGCCGTGTGATGGCCTATTTCAGCGCCAAGGCCAAGCCGGCGACCAACAACCACGCGATGCCCAACGTCAGCCTGACGGACCGCGAAAGCGAAGTCCTGCTGCGCGTGGCCAAGGGCTACACGCTGCCGGAAATCGGCGTGCAACTGGGCCTGAGCCGGCACACGATCGCCGACTACGTCAAGCAGATCTACCGCAAGCTGAACGTCAGTTCACGCGCCGAAGCGGCGCTGGAAGCGCAGCGGCTGGGTCTGTTCCGCTGAGCGGCGGGTGCCGGCCCGGCACGCCGACCCTGGTCGCCTGACCCCACACCGTGCCGTCGGCAGAGCAGGCATTACGATTTGCAGCAACGCCACCCCGGGAATCGCTGTGAAACAACTGACCGCGCAAGACTTCCAGCCCGAAGTGCTGCAGCTCTTCGACCGCTATGTGCACGGCGACCTGAGCCGCCGTGGCTTCATCGAGCAAGCCACGCGCTACGCTGGCAGCAGTGCCGCCGCAGTCGGACTGCTGGCAGCGCTGAGCCCGCAGTTCGCGCAGGCCGCCGTGGTGCCCGCCAACGATGCTCGAATCGTCACGCGGCAGCAGGTTTTCGATGCCCCGCTGGGCAACGGCAAGGTCAGCGGCCTGCTGGCCAAACCCGCGAACGCGAACGCAACCGCAACCGCAACCGCAACCGCAACCGCAAAAGGGACAACGGGCAAGCTGCCGGTGGTGCTGGTGGTGCACGAGAACCGCGGGCTGAATCCGCACATCGAAGACATCACGCGCCGCCTGGCGGTCGACGGCTACCTGGCCTACGCACCTGACGCGCTGGCCCTGTCGGGCGGCTACCCGGGTGACGAGGACAAGGCGCGCGAGGCTTTCAGCAAGCTGGACCAGACCAAGGCCCGCGCCGACTTCGTCGCCGCCACGCGGGCCCTGCTGACGCTGCCCGAAGGCAACGGCAAGGTCGGCGTGGTGGGCTTTTGCTACGGCGGCGGGATGGCGAATTACCTGGCCACACAGGTGCCGGAACTGGCGGCCTCGGTGCCTTTCTACGGCGGCCAGCCGCCGGCGGCCGATGTGCCGAGGATCAAGTCGCCCTTGTTGATCCATTACGCCGGCAAGGACGACCGCATCAACGCCGGTTGGCCGGCTTATGAAGCCGCGCTGAAGGCCGCCGGCGTGCGCTACGAAGGCCACATCTACGCCGGCACCGAACACGGCTTCAACAACGACACAACGCCGCGTTTCGACGCTGCGGCAGCGCAACTGGCCTGGTCGCGCACCTTGGCCTTCTTCAAAGCCCACCTGGCCTGACGGGCTCAGGTCACGGCGGCAGCCACGCGCGGCAACGCGCGCCGCAGCACCCAGGTGCCGGCCAGCGCCAGCGCGAAGATGGCCACGGGCAAGCCCCAGTCCGGCAGCACAGGTCCGTGCGCCAGCAGCAGCGCGAAGACCAGGCTGTGCGACAGGTAGACGCCGAAGCTGCAGTCGGTCAGCGCGCTGGCGAAGCCAGGCCATGGTCGCCAGGGTCGGCAGGGTCGGCCACTCGGTTGGCGCAGCAGCACCAGCAGGCTGGCCGCCAGGCCCACTGCATAGGGCGTACCCACCCATTCGAAGGCGACCAGCGCGGTGGCCACCAGCACCAGTGCAGCGGCCATCGCCAGCACGGCGCGGCGTGACCAGCAGCCGCTGCGTGCGCCCAGTGCGAACACGCCCACCGCCACCGGCGCCAGCGCGTCGGCCCACTGCAGCGCCGGGTACGGCAGGGTCAGCGTCACCGGGCGCCACCAAGGCGCGGTGGCCATCAGCGCCAGCGCCACCACGAAGCCAGCCGCCGCCAGCGTGCGCAGCGCCACGTGGGCGCGCAGCAGGTCCAGCAGCACCAGCACGCCGAACATGAAGGGCAAGTACCACAAGTGGATGCTGGGCCCGGCCAGCACACCCGCGGCCCAGCCCGCATCCAGCGGGAACGCGGGCAGCCCGCGCAGCGCGTTGAAGGCCACATACAGCCCGAACCAGAACAGCCAGGGCCGCAGCAGCCGCAGCGCACGCCGTTGCAGCGTGGCGGCGTCGGGCTGTCCGGACCGCCCGCCCAGCGCCACCGACAGCACCAGGAAAACCACCAGCCCGCTGTAGGCCAGTGCCAGTGCGATACGGCCGCCGCTGTGCGCCGAATGGAACCAGACGATGCCGAAGGCGCTGAGCAGGCGCAGCCCCTCGATGTCGGGGCGCTTGGCGCCGGCGATGCGTGCCGGCAGGGGCGCGGCCTGCAACCCAGCCACCGAGCCTTACTTCACCTCGGTCAGGAACTCGGCCAGCGGACGCCGCACCTTGGCCAACTTGACCAGCCAGTCGCCCTCTTCCTGGCGGTAGCCCAGCGGCAGGATGACCACGCTGCGCAGGCCGCGCGCGCGCAGGCCCAGGATCTCGTCGAGTTTCGCCGGGTCGAAGCCTTCCATCGGCGTGCAGTCGACCTTGGCTTGGGCAGCGGCCAGCAGGGCCACGCCCACCGCGATGTAGGCCTGGCGGGCAGCATGCTGGTAGTTGACTTCGGCGTCGCGCTGCGGGTAGGTCTTCAGCAGTTGCTGGCGGTAGGCTTCCCAGCCTTCGTTTTTGAAGCCGCGCACCTCGTTCGTCAGGTCAAACATGTGGTTGATGCGTTCGGCGGTGTAGTTGTCCCAGGCCGCAAAAACCAGCAGGTGCGAACCGTCGGTGATCGGCGTCTGATTCCATCCGATGGCGCGGATCTTGGCGCGCACTTCGGGGCTGGTCACCGAGATGATCTCGAAGGGCTGCAGGCCGCTGGAGGTGGGCGCCAGACGGATGGCTTCGGTGATGGCGTCCACCGTGGCTTGCGGCACGGCGCGCTCGGGGTTCATCTTCTTGGTGGCGTAGCGCCAGTTCAGCGTTTCGATCAGGTTCATGGTGGGCTGTGAAAGTTGCGGGAAAGCCGGAATTGTCAACGCTCGCGGAAGGCTTCCTGCGACTTCACCAGGGGGCGCAGCAGAAAGCCCAGCACACTGCGCTGGCCGGTGCGGATTTCCACGCTGGCGGTCATGCCGGGCAGCAGGTCCACCGGCTTGTCGAAGGCTTTGAGCGTGCTGCGGTCGGCCTTGATGATGGCGCGGTACCAGGTGCCTTCGGCGCTGGTCGATTTCTCGGGGTCGCTGGCCGCGTCAGGGCTGATCGACAGCACCGTGCCTTGCATCGCGCCGTACAGCGCGTAGTCGTAGGCCGTCAGCTTGACCTTCACCGGATGGCCGACCTTGACGAAGCCGATGTCGCTCGCCAGCACGCGCGCTTCGACCAGCACGCGGTTGCCCAGCGGCAGCAGTTCCATGATCGGCGCGCCGGGTGCGATGACGCCGCCCACGGTGCTGCTGCGGATGGTCTTGACGACGCCCTTCACCGGCGCCAGCAGCGTGGTGCGGCGCAGCGCGTCGTCGCGCACGACAGCTTGCTCCTCCATCAGGGCCAGTTCATTGCGCACGCGCACCAGTTCGGCGGCGGCATCCTGCCGGTAGCGGTTGACGCGCTCCTGGGTCTGCAGTTCCAGGTCATTCAGCTGGCGGCGCACGCGCATCACCTCCACCTCGCTCATCAAGCCCTTGGCCGACAAGCCTTCGGCCACGCCCAGTTCATGCGCCAGCAGCTTGGTGCTGCGGCGGTTCGTTTCCACCGCCTGGTTCAGCGCGCGCTGGCGGGCGTCGTGGCTTTCGGTTTCGCCGTCGACCACGGCCTCGGGCAGGCCTTCGGGAAAGTCGATCGCGCGGCCTGAGGCTTCGGCCTGCAACCGGGCCTGCGTGCCCTGCAGCGACTGCTTCTTGCTGGTGCCTTCAGCCGCCTGCGCTTCGTAGCGTGTGGGGTCCAGCAGCGCCAGCGCCTGCCCTTCTGCGACCTGCTGGCCTTCACGCACCAGCAGTTCGCGCAGGATGCCGCCTTCCAGGCTGGCAATGACCTGTTCGCGGCCGTCGGGCACGATGCGGCCATTCGCCTTGGCCACGATGTCGACCTGCGCAAAACCGGCCCAGGTCAGCGCCGCGAAGATGGCGCCCAACATCAGGTAGACCGCCCACAGCGCGGCCGGCGCGGGTTCAACGACCTGCGCCGCGTTGACCGGCGACACGTAAGGCAGGTCGCGCCGCTGCAGTTCCGTCACCGGCTTGGACCTGCGCTTGAAGAACGTGGCCAGACCCATCGCAACGCGGCCTTAAACCGAAGCCTCGCGCTCGACGGTTTGGGCCGTCGGGTGCAGGTGCAGATTGCTCGGCGCGGCGGCCGCCTGTCGGGGTTGCGCTTGATGCTGTGCTTGATGCTGTGCTTGATGCGGCGGTGCCGCCGGCCGCTGGCCGCTAAGTGCCGCCAGCACCTGCGCCTTGGGGCCGTCCATCACCACACGGCCGGCATCCACCACCACCACGCGGCTGACAAGTTCCAGCACCGCCGGGCGGTGCGTCACCACCACCAGCGTGCAGTCGCCACAGGCTTCCTTCAACTGGCGCAAAAAGGCGACTTCGCTTTGCGCGTCCATCGAACTGGTCGGTTCGTCCATCAACAGCACCTGCGGCCGCGTGACCAGGCAACGGGCCAGCGCGACGAGCTGCCGCTGGCCGCCCGACAGCAGCGCGCCCGACTCACCGACCGGCAATTCCCAGCCCTGCGGGTGCTGCGACACCAGGCGATCCAGACCGGTCAAGCGGGCCACGTCGCCCAGACGGCCGGGGTCGGCGCTGGGGCGGTCGAGCAGCACGTTGTCGCGCAGCGTGCCGTTGAACAGGCGCGGGTCTTGCGCGACGAAGCCGACGCGGGCGCGGTAGTCGGCCGGGTCGATCTGGCGCAGGTCGATGCCGTCGGCTTCGACCTGGCCTTCGCTGGGCAGGTACAAGCCCGCCAGCAGGCGCAGCACGGTGCTCTTGCCACTGCCGATGCGACCCAGCACGGCGATGCGCTCACCGGGCGCGATCTGCAGGTTCAGACCCTTCAGCACACGCGGGCCTTCGGGGCGCGCAGCCGTGCCGGACGTGGCCGCGTTGCCAGGCGCGCGACCGGTTCCGACGGGTTCGTTCACCGGGTAGGAAAAGCCCACTTCGTTCAACCCGAGCCGGCCCGTCAGTTCGCGCTTGGGCACGTAGACCTTGCCCGGTTCGCGGTCCAGCGGCTTGGCCATCATCAGGTCGAGCGCCCGCATCGCGGCGCGTGCGCCCTGGTAGCGCGTGGCCAGTGAGGTCACGCTGGCCAACGGGCCGAGGGCGCGGCTGGCGTACATCACCGCGCCGATCAGGGCGCCGCCGGTGATGACCTTTTCGTCGATCAGGTACACGCCCCAGACCAGCATGATCATGGTCACGACCTGCTGCGCCACGGCGGCGATGTTCATCGTCCACGCGCTGGTGCGGCGGGAACGCAGCATGGCCGTGGCGGCCACGGCGGTGGACTCTTCGTAGCGGCGCAGGAAGCGGCCCTGCGCACCGGCGGCCTTGATGTCTTCCATGCCGTCCACCGCTTCGACCAGCACGCCGTGCAGGTCGGCCTGCTGCTGCATGTGGCTGCTCATCGCGCGGCGCAGCGCGCTCTGGATGACCGTGCTCATGCCCAGCAGCAGCGGTATCGCGACGACCAACACCCAACCCAGCGGCCCGCCGGCAATGAAGGTCATGGCCACGAAGACCAGGATGAAGGGCAAGTCGGAAATCGCCGACAGCGTGGCCGAGGCGAAGAACTCGCGCACCGTTTCCAGCTGCGCCAACTGGTGGGCGTAGCCGCCAGCGCTGGCGGGCCGGTGTTCCATGCGCATGCCCAGCGTCTGGCGGAACAAAACCGAGCCGACGATCAGGTCGGCCTTGCGCCCGGCCATGTCGATCAGGTAGGTGCGCAGCTGGCGCGACAGCAGGTCGAAGGCGACCGCCAGTCCCGCGCCGATAGCCAGCGCCCACAGCGTGACATAGGCCTGGTGCGGGATGACCTTGTCGTAGATCACGCTGGTGGCCATGCCGGTCACCAGCATCAGGATATTGCTCAGCAGCGCGGCCAGCAAGGCCCCGCGGTAGTACGGAATGAAGCGCTGCATCGTGCCCCACAACCAGTGCGAATTGCTGCTGCGCAGCAAGCTGGGCGCGTGGGCTTGTTCGGCCTGCGGCTGCGGCGTGGCCACCAGCGCCAGGCCGGTGTATTCGGCTTCCAGTTCGGCTTCGGTCGCGGTGCAGGCGTGGTGCTGACGGCCGGGCATCACGATGTCGTAGACGCCCGCGCCCAGGTCGTCACGCCGCGCCACCACCACGCAGGCGTCGGCCTCCTTCAGCAGCAGCACGGCCGGCAGCAGCAACTGGTGCAGCTCGCTGATGCGGCGCTCCACCAGGCCCGCGTTGTAGCCCGCGTCGCGCAGTGCGCGCAAGGCCTGATCGGGCGCCAGGCGGCCAGCCAGCGGCAGCCCCGCCAGCAGCGATTCGGGCGATCGTTCGCGGCTGTGGTGCCGCGTCAGCCACGACAGCGCGTGGGCCAGGGCGTCGTTCTCGACGTCCCAGACCACGGGGTCGGGCGCTTGCGGCTCGCTCATCGTTCAGGCCGCTTCAGGCCGCTTCAAGCACCCGCGCCGGCTTGCGCAGACCGGGCCTGCAACGCCAGGCGTTCGAAGGCGGCTTCGATGTCGCGGACCACCTGCGGCATGTCGAACAGCGGCGAGCTGCGGCCGTGCTCGGCCAGGTAGCGCTTGTAGGAAGCCACCCGCGCCGGGTTGCGGCCCAGCGTGACGGCCAGCTGTTCGTAGTCGGCCAGGTTGTCGGTCACCAGATCGGGCAGGCCGACCGCGTGCAGCAGGCTGCCGGCCATGCGGCTGATGTAGGTGCGGCCGGCGCGCGTGACGATGGGCGTGCCCATCCACAAAGCGTCGCTGGCGGTGGTGCCGGCGTTGAAGGGAAAGGTGTCCAGCATCACGTCGGCCAGCGCGAAGCGGGCCAGGTATTCAGCCGGCGCCACGCGCGGCGCGAAGACCAGCCGTTCGGGCTGGATGCCGTGTTCCGCGGCCACGCGCAGCAGGTTGGCGCGCGCGGTTTCGTTGTCGGCCAGCAGCCACAGCACGCTGCCCGGCACCTGGGCCAGGATGCGCATCCACGCGCCGAACATCTCGGGCGTGAACTTGTGGTTGTTGTTGAAGCTGCAGTACACGAACTGATGGTTTTGCAACAGGTACCGCGAGCGCGGCGGCAGCTGCGCCACCTCGCGCTGGCGATCACTGACCTGGTAGCAGTGGGGCAGGTAGATCGGCTTCTCGGAACAGTAGGGCAGCAAGGCTTCGGGCATCACGTAACGGTCGGCCAGCATCCAGTCCACACCGGGCAGCGCGCTGGTGCCGGGCAGGCCCAGGTAGCTGACCTGAACCGGCGCCGCACGGTGGCCAAGAATGGCCGGACGCGCGCCACTCGTCAGCCCCTGCAGGTCCACCAACACGTCGATGCCAGCCTGCGCAATCAGCCGCGCGGCGGTCAGGTCATCGACACCGGCCAGGCGCACATGGTGGTCCCAGCTCTTGATCAGGCGTGCCCGCTGCGGCAGGCCGCTGTCGGGCGTCCAGTCGAAGGCGTGGATCTCGAAACGGCGGCGGTCGTGCAGTTCGAAGAGTTCGGCCGTCAGCAGGCCCACGGCGTGCATGTGCAGGTCGCCCGACAGATAGCCGATCCGAATGCGGCTGTCCTTCTGAAGGTCGCGCGGCGGCATCTGCGTGTACAGCGGCACGGCGGGCGGTTTGGGCACCTTGTCGTTGACGAAGCGGGTGGCCGACAGCAGCTGCAGCACGGGGTCGTCGCTCAGCCCCATCGTGGCCAGCAGCGAAGTGCCCATCAGGAACTGGTTGGGCGTGACCTCGCCCACCGGCAGGTCGTGCGGCCAGGCGCATTGCTTCTGGCGGATGTGCACGTAGTGCTGGATGACGTCGGGCTGCGCGGCTTTCAGCGTCAGGCTGCGCCGCATCAGCGCCTCCGCTTCGGGGTAGCGGCGCTGCATTTCCAGCAGGCGCCCGCCGTTGTTCAGCGCGTGCAGACGGTGGTCCAGCGCGGCCGCCGGCGTGGCGTCGGCCACGGCGGCCCACTGCGCCAGCGCGGCTTCGATGTCGCCCTTGCGTTCGCACAAATGGCCCAGGTTCAACTGCGCCGGTGCGAAGCCCGGTGCCGCCGTCAACGCGTCGCGGTAAGCACCTTCGGCCTGAGCGTCGCGTTGCAGCAGCGAAAGCACGGTGCCCCGGTTGAAGCACACGACATGGCGCAGTGGCGACGTGGTGTGCGCCAGCCAGACTCCGTACAACAGCGCCGCGGCCTCACCGCGGTCCGCGTTCTGCAGGGCCTGCGCCTGTTCCAACAAGGCCGGCAACGCCATGCCGCCGCTGCGCGCAGCGGCGAAAGGCGCGGCCAGGTCGACGGGTTCGTCCGGCAGGGCGGCGGCAGCCAGGGGATCGGCAGAAGTGACAGGCGTTGCGATGGCGGCGTCCACTGGGATCCTCAAAGGGAACGGGTCACACCGATGCTAGGCAGCCCCGCCGCCCGGGAAAGCCGCATGAAAGGCGGACTGAGGGTGCTATTCCGACGTTGGCAGGGTCAGTCGGCTGCGGTGGCGCCCACTGCCCGACTTCAGGCGGACTTCAGGCGGACTTCAAGCGAACTTCAGGCGGCGCGCAGCCGCAGGTCGCGCAGCACCGCCACCAGGCGGTCGGACTGGGCCACACCGAACAGGCTTTCGGGGCCCGTGGGGCTGATGTCGATGAAGTGCGGCTCGTACAGCCGGCCCTCGTCCATCACGCCCAGCTCGGTCAGGTGGGCCACCAGCAGGTCGAGAAATTCGATCTGGCTGGCAGTGGCCCGGCCGCCCAGCAAGAAGTCGTTGAACAGCGCCTGCGCGACCACGCGGTCCAGCCCGACCAGGCTGCGCACGAACACCGCCAGACCTGCGGTTTCGGCCTGGGCCTGCGCCAGGTCGCCGGCCGAGGCGCCGGCTTCTAGCAGCAGGCCTTGCAACTCTTGCAGGTCGGTGGCCGTCAGCCCGACGATCAATTCCAGCCGGCAGGCGAACAAGCGTGCGCCCCCTTGCGGCCAACGACGATTACTGGCCCATTCGCTACAAATTTGTCGTGGCTGCCGACACGCCCGTTGGAACCGAACACTGCAGCCTGTCCAGGTCGTCGCGTCGGCTCGGGAAGACTCTTGCCATACTTGAATTCGCAGATGTCGCCAAGCGCAACTTCGGGCCACGGCTTCACGCCAGCATCCCCGCCAACTCCCGCATCCCCCGCTGAATCTCAGCCTCCAGCTTCTCCAACTCCGCCAAGATTTCTGCAGGCGCCCGGTGCGCCACCACCTCGTGCACCACCGCCTTGTAGCGGTTCAAGCTCAAGTCGTTTCCGTTGGCTTCGATCTCGCCGCGCTGCACACAGAAACTCTGGGCAATGCGGGGACGATTCAGTTCAGCGCCATTGCGCTGAGCCCACCGCGCCAACACATCCGGCAGGTTGTTCTTCGCATGCTCAGCGTCCGTCAAAGTTCGCTCGGGCACCGGCCCCAGCAATTCGGCCGCCAGCAAAGGCGCCCGCTTGTCGTCCAGGCTCCAGCCGTCAGCCTGCAAGTCGTAGAACCACACACCGTCCGTGCCGCCGCTGTCCGTCTTCGTGAAAAACAGAATGGCCGTGCTGACCCCCGCGTAAGGCTTGAACACGCCGCCGGGCAAGGACACCACGGCGTCGAGCTTGTGGCCGTCGACCAGCAAGCGCCGCAATTCCTTGTGCGCCTTGCCGCTGCCGAACAGCACACCGTCCGGCACCACCACCGCCGCCCGGCCGCCGGGTTTCAACAAGCGCAGGAACAGCGCCATGAACAGCAGTTCCGTCTTCTTGGTCTTGACGATGGCCTGCAAATCTTTGGCCGTGCTTTCGTAATCCAGGCTGCCGGCAAAAGGCGGGTTGGCCAGGATCAGCGTGTAGCTTTCCGCATCGGCCAAATGGTCTTGCGACAGGCTGTCGCGGTAACGCACCTGCGGCCCCTCCACCCCAAGCAGCGCCATGTTCATGCTGCCGATGCGCAGCGTGGTGTGGTCGAAGTCGTAGCCGTGAAACATGCCGTGGTGAAAGTGCTGGCGGCTGGTGGCGTCACGCAGGATTTCGGGGTGGCGTTCGCGCAGGTATTCGCCCGCCGCCACCAGGAAACCGCAGGTGCCGGCGGCCGGGTCGCAGATGACGTCGCGCGCGGTGGGCCGCGTCAGTTCGACCATCACGCGAATGATGTGGCGCGTCGTGCGGAATTGGCCGTTCTGGCCGGCGCTGGCGATCTTGCCCAGCATCTATTCGTAGAGGTCGCCCTTGGTGTCGCGGTCTTCCATCGGCACCGCGTCCAGCAAGTCCACCACCTTGGCCAGCAAGGCCGGCGTGGGCATGGTGAACCGCGCGTTGGCCATGTGCACGGCGTAGCTGCTGCCCCTTCCGTCGGCACCCGCTTCACCGCCCAGGCTGCGCAGGAAGGGGAAGACGCGGTCGGCCACGCGGGCGTACATCTCGCGCGGCTCCAGGCTCTTGAAGCGGGCCCAGCGCAGGTCGTCGAAGCTGCGGCCTTGTTCGTCAGCGCCAGGCGGGAAAACGCGGTTCTCGATGGGCCGGCCCAGGCGGATGGCCTTGTTTTCTTCCAGCGTGTGCAAATCGTCCAGCCGGCGCATGAACAGCAGGTAGGTGATCAGAGGCTGAGGCGCCGCGGGCGCGTGGCGTGCAATGTAGCCGCGCTACCCTCTGCCCTCTGCCCTCCCAGCGACCCACTAACCCGCGCTACGGCGGGCTCGCCAGCCTAGAGCGCCCAGCCCGGCGAGCATCAGCACCACGCTGCCCGGTTCGGGCACCGCACCCACGTAGTCGGTACCCGAAGCAGCCGTCAGGCTGAAGGTGTTGACGGCCGTGTGGTTAACGTCGAACAGGGTCAAGCCGGTGAGGCGGGCGGTGCTCAGGAAGTTGGCGTCGGCGGTGCCGTAGGCCCAGGCCATCAGGCCCACTTTCACGTCCCAGGCGGTGCCCCAGGTCATCGGCAGGTCCAGACTGAAAAACGTGCTGCTGCCGCCCAGGCTGCCGGTGCTGGTGGACCAGCCGGCCGGCGGCGGGCTGTTCGAAATGGTGCCCGTGGTGCCGCGCCCGACGTGCGCGTTCAACACTTCGTAGACCGGGCCGGCGTTCTGCTGCACGTCCAGCACGACATAGGTGTCGCCGAACAAGTAGGCGCCGGGCGCGCCCAGCGACGTGCTCAGGCCATCGACGCTGAAGCGGTAGCGCACGCTGCCTGCTGTGCTGTTGGCCACCAGCGGGCTGGTGGCCGTCAGGGTGTCGCTGAAACGCGCGGCGCCCACCGAATTGAACAGCGCCAACGAACTGCCAGGCACACCGCCGGCAATGTTGGCGTGAGCAACGGCGCCCAGCCGGCCGTAGTCGGCCACCGCGGTGGCCGTGCCGTCGTAGAAACCTGAAAAGCCCGGGTTGCCCAGGATGACCGGCGCCAGGCTGCCGTTTCGCGTCAGCGGGCCGCTGGCGGCAGTGGTCTGCGTGACCGTGCCGCTGTAGCCGCACGCCGCGATGCCGCCTTGCGGCACTGCGAACCCGTTGAAGGTGAAGAAGGCCAGCGAGGCCGGTGAGCCGAAGGTGGTGCAGCCCAGCGGGATGGACCCGTTGCCGGCACCGCCGACAACACCGACCCAGGTGTCCAGCGCAGCCGCTGCGTGAACTGCGAATGGGGCAAGCGCCGCAGCGCACAGCACGGACAACCCGAACAGTTTGGAACAGGCATTCGATGACATGGCAGAACCTTTGGAGCGCGCACCGCGCCAGTTGGAAGGCATTAATGCTAGGCGCGGGTGGCGTCTGGCGCCATCCCTTTGAATGCCGGTTTCAGCGCGCGACGCTGGCGGGGTTCTGCTGAGCGGGCTGAACTGGCTCAGCGGGCTGGACGGGCTGGACGGGCTGAGCAGGCTGCGCCAGTTGCGTCAGCGCGGCCAGCGTATCGGCCTCATGCAGCGGCTTGTCGTGGCGCACGCGCAGCATGCGCGGGAAGCGCACGGCGATGCCGCTCTTGTGGCGCGGACTGGCGTTGATGCCTTCGAAGGCGATCTCGAAAACCAGGCTGGGTTTGACGCTGCGCACCGGGCCGAATTTTTCCAGCGTGGTGGCGCGGATGACTTTGTCCACGGCGGCAAATTCAACGTCGGTCAGTCCGGAATAGGCCTTCGCGAAGGGCAGCAGTTGCAGCGCACCGCTGGCCAGCGGCGGTGCCGGTTCGCGCCGGGCGATGGCCTCGATGACGGCTTGCGCTTCGGCGGCGTCGGCGGGCGCGCGGTTCCATACGGCGAAGGTGTAGTCGGTGTAAACGCTGGCGCGGCGGCCGTGGCCGGCTTGCGCGTAGACCAGCACCGCGTCGGCGGTCAGCGGGTCGACCTTCCACTTCCACCAGGTGCCATCGGCCTTGGTGCGGCCGCTGCCGTAGCGCGCCTGGCGGTGCTTCAGCATGAAGCCTTCCACGCCGCGTTCGCGCGACTGCAGGCGCAGCGCGGCCAGCGCCGGCCAGTCAGCAGCCTGCACCTCGGGCGACAGATGCAGCGGATGAACACCGGCATCGCCCAGCACTGCCGCGAAGGCCGCCAACGTGGCGCGGCGTTGCTGCTGCGGCTGTTCGCGCAAGTCGCGCCCGGCTTGCTCCAGCAGGTCGTAGGCCAGCAGGCGCACTGGCGCATCGGCCAGCAGTTTTTTCGGCACCGTCTTGCGGCCCAGCCGCTGCTGCAGCAGGTTGAAGGTGGCCGGTGCAGCGCTGCCGTCGGGCCAGACCAGCAATTCACCATCGACCACCGTGCCATCGGGCCAGTGCGCGGCCTGCGCAACAACTTCCGGGAAGCGGTCGGTGATGAGTTCTTCGCCGCGTGACCAGACCCACACCTGCCCGGCCCGCTTGACCACCTGGGCGCGGATGCCGTCGTACTTCCACTCGACGATCCAGTCACCGGGCGGGCCCAGCGCGGCTTTGAACGTCTCGGGGTCGGCCTGCAGTGCGTGGGCCAGAAAAAAGGGGTAAGGCAGACCCGACAGCGCGGCCTCGGTACCCGGAATACCGGCGGCGGCAACCGGGGCCACCAGCGCGGCGAAACGCGCAGCGCTGGGCGTGGCGCGGGCGTCGGTCCAGCCGACCAGGCGCTGGGCCAGCAGCTTGGGGTCCAGCCCGGCGTGTTCGGCCAGCGCACGCTGCACCAGCAGCTTGCTGACGCCGACACGCCAGCCGCCGCCGATCAGCTTGACCAGCACGAAGCGGCCGGCGGCGTCGAGTTCGTCGAAGGCGGCTGCGACGTGGCTTTGCTGTTCGGCTTCGGGCAGGCCGCGCAGTGGCAGCAGGCGTTCTTCCAGCCACACGGCCAGACCGGTTTCGCTGTGCCGCGTGCCGGGCGGCAGGATGTGGGCCAGCGTCTCGGCCAGGTCGCCCACAGCCTGGTAGCAGGCGTCGAACAGCCAGTCGTCGATGCCGGCGATGCGGCAGGCGGTGGCGCGCAGCACGGCCGTCGGTACCACCTGGCGCGGCTTGCCGCCGGCCAGGAAATAGGCGGCCCAGGCGGCGTCGGCGGCGGGCGCTTGCGCGAAGTAGCGCACCAGCGCGGCCACCTTGTCGCCGGTGGCGGTGCTGGCGTCCAGTTCCTGGTACAGGCGGGCGAAACGCTGCATGCCGGGTCGGGGGTCGGGGGTCAGGGGTCAGGCCTGCCGCGCGCGGCGCGCCGAGGTCAGCGGTCTTTGCACATGCCCAACATGCGCCCGCCTTGGAAGCGCGTCTGCAAGGGCACGGCGGGGTCTTTGCAGGCCAGCCACAGCACGGCATCACCACCCAGGGTGTGCTGCAGTTCGGTCTTGCTGGCGGCCAGGCTGATGTAGACGTTGCTGGGCTTGGTGTTGGTGGGCGACTGGCAGCGGAAAACGTCGCTGTCGGTCCAGCCGCCCTTCTTCGGGTTGGACACGCAATACGCCACGTTGACTTTGTAGGCGCACTTGTTGATGAAGCCACCGTACAGGCCGGTTTCCAGCACGCGCAAGCATTCGTTGGCGGGTGCGGACGAGGTGGCCACCATCGCGCTGACCGGCATGTCAGCCACGGGCGCGGCCGCGCCGAGCAGGCCCCCGGGCGGCGGCGGCGCGGCGGCCTGCGCGGCGCCGGCGGCCAGCAGCCGGTCCGCGGCGGTGACGTATTCAGCGGCATCGGCCTGCGCCGCGCAGCGGGTGGCGAACAGCACTTTCTGGCGCCGCGCCATTTCTGCATTCACCGCGCGCACGGCCAGCGGATTGGGCACGGCCTGCACCGCGGCGCGTGCTTCGCGGTGGATCTTCAGGATCTCGGCCTGACACTGCGGGCCGGTCATTGGCGGGGGCGGCGCTTCGACGGCCACCGGCTGTGCCGAGCCCAACGCGTTGGCCGCATTCGCTGCATTCGCTGCATTCGCCTCGGCGTCAGCACCAACGGCTGCGGCCGCTGCGGCCGGTTGCGCAACGCCCGCCACCGGCCTGTTCTGCGCGCGGTACTTGGCCAGCCAGGACTTGGCCAGACAGGCTCGAACCGCGGCCTCGACCGGGCCGAAGGTGTCGTCGGGCAAATCCTCGCCAGCGTCCAGCTTCGCCGGCGCCGGCCTGAGCTTGGCCAGTTCGTAGGGCACGGCGGCGCTGTCGGTCTGGCCGACCAGCCAGGCCTGGCGGTCGGCGTCGGTCACCGGGTTGCTGTTGACGACTGTCGCCCCCCAGCACGGATAGCGCGCGCCTTCGCAACGGCTGTTGCCGCGCAAGTACCAGTCGACATCAGAACCGGCTTTCTCGGCCTCGGCCTCGCGCCGCGCGTCGGTGCAGGGGTTGCCCTTCTTGCAGTTCAGGCCGGCGGCGTCGCAGGCCAGGACATCGGCGCCGCCGCCCTGGCACTGTGCGCGCAGGTCAGCGTCGCGCAGCGCATGCACGTAGCCGCGAAACAGGCGCATCTCACGCCCGCAGGCTGCGAATTCGGCAGGGGTCAGGCGCGGCCAACTGCTGGCTGTCACGGCCGCTGCGGGGCCTGCTGTCGGGCCCGCTGTCGGGCCTGCTGTCGGCACCACTGGCTTGCCTTTGCCGATCGCAACCTGGGCCGCGGGCGATGCCCCGGCTTTGCCCGGCTCGGCAGCGCTGACGGGGCAGGCCGCAGCGGCCAGCGCACCCAACCACACCCCCAGCAGCACGCGCTTGCGCCAGCCGCCCCACACCCTGCTGATCTGCCCCATACCGATGACTCCGAATGCAAACCGCGCGGTCTGCTGCAGCAGCCGTCGGCACAAATGCGGCTTCAAGTGTCGCAGGCCTGGGCAGCGGGCGGCGCACCGGCTGCAGCATCGGCTGCAGCATCGGCCGGCACGTCTTCGTCCTGCGCGCCGTACTCGGTGCTGAAGCTGCCGGCCTGCAGGCCTTGGTCGGTCAGCCAGCGCACCATCACCGCTTCGTAGCCGTGGGTGACGATGACGCGTTCGGCGCCTGTGGCGGCGATCGCCCGCTGCAGGCCGGGCCAGTCGGCGTGGTCGGACAGCACGAAGCCGCGGTCCACGCCATGCCGCCGCCGGGCCCCGCGCAGCTGCATCCAGCCGCTGGCGAAGGCGTCAGAATAATTACCGAAGCGTTTCATCCACGGTGTGCCTTGCGCGGAAGGCGGTGCCAGCACCAGAGCCCGTTTGAGCATCTGAGGATTGACACCGTCGTCGCTGACGCGCAGCGTGGACGGCAAAAGGACACCCGCAGCGCGGTACACAGC
>JAYSYH010000226.1:0-4667 GCA_043716645.1 Betaproteobacteria bacterium
GTCATCGTCGCGCGCACTGCGCGCAAGCGGGCCATCACGCCCCAATGGGACCGGCAGGCCATCGCCTCGGCCAGCGAGCAGCGCAAATGGCTAATTGAATTCAAGAAGCGCCTGGCGCGTTGGGATCAAGAGGAATGAAGCCATGAACGGCGAACGCAGCGGATTTTTCGACACGATGGAAACGCGCAGCGCCGAAGCGCGTGAGGCCGCGTGGGCGCTGGCTCTGCCCACGCAAGTGCGCGCAGCACTGGCCGTACCTGCGATGGCGCAGCGCCTGGGCGGCGTGGACGCAAGCAGCGTGACCACGCGCGCCGCGCTGGCCCGCCTGCCCGTCACGCGCAAGAGTGAATTGCTGCAGGCTCAGCAGACCAGTCGCGCAGCCGGTGGTGACCCTTTCGGTGGCTACTCGGCGCTGGGCTGGCGCGCCCGTACCGCGCTGCGCCCGGCGCGCCGTGTGTTCCAGTCACCGGGCGCGATCTATGAAGCCGAAGGTGCCAGCCCCGACTGCTGGCGCATGGCCCGCGCCTTGTACGCAGCCGGTCTGCGCAACGGTGATTTGGTGCACAACAGCTTCAGCTACCACCTGACGCCAGCCGGCTCGATGATGGAAAGCGGCGCCCACGCTCTGGGCTGCACCGTCTTCCCGGGCGGCGTCGGCAACACCGAATTGCAATTGCAGGCGATGCAAGACCTGCAGCCCGATGCCTACGCCGGCACGCCCAGCTTCTTGCGCATCCTGGTCGAAAAGGCGGCCGAATCTGGCGTGCCGTTGTCCAGCCTGAAGCGGGCCCTGGTCAGCGGCGAAGCTTTCCCGCCCGCGCTGCGCGACTGGCTGGCAGACCGCGGCCTGCAGGCCTACCAGTGCTACGCCACGGCCGATGTCGGCTTGATCGCATACGAAACGGCCGCGCGCGAAGGGCTGGTCGTCGACGAAGGCGCCATCGTCGAGATCGTGCGCCCCGGCACCGGCGACGTGCTGCCGGCTGGCGAAGTGGGCGAGTTGGTCGTCACCGTGTTCAACCCCGACTGTGCACTGCTGCGTTTCGGCACCGGCGATTTGAGCGCCGTGTTGCCCGGCCCCTGCCCTACCGGCCGGACAAACGCACGCATCAAGGGCTGGCTGGGTCGTGCCGATCAAACGGCCAAAGTGAGGGGCATGTTCGTGCACCCCGCGCAGGTGGCCGAGGTGGTCAGGCGCCACCCGGAAATCAGCAAGGCCAGACTCGTCGTCGAAGGCGAAATGGCCAACGACCGCATGACGCTGCGCATCGAATGCGCCGGCCCGCCCGAGGATCTGGCGGCGGCCGTGGCGCAGACCCTGCGCGACATCACGAAGCTGCGCGGCGAGGTGACCGTGGTGTTGCCGGGCAGCCTGCCGAATGACGGCAAGGTCATCGAGGACGCTCGGCCCGTTGGCTGAATCCGCCCCGCCCACACAGGAGCTGGGGCTACGTAGTTTCCGCGTCGCACTTTCAGGCTGGCGGCCTAGCATCTGCGCCTTCGGGCTGTTCCCTTCGGAGTTTCGACATGCAGAAGTTTGTGTTTGCCGCCGCTGCGGTCTTGGTGTCTTCGGTCGCCTTGGCCTATCCGGACAAGCCGGTCACCCTGGTGGTGCCGTTCGCCGCGGGCGGCCCTACCGACAAGGTGGCACGCGACCTGGCGGAAGTGCTGCGCAAGAACCTCAACAACCAGACGGTGATCATCGAAAACGTCGGTGGCGCCGGCGGCACGCTGGGTGCCGCCAAGGTGGCCAAGGCCGCGCCCGACGGCTACACGCTGCTGCTGCACCACGCCGGCATGTCCACGGCGCCGGCGCTGTACCGCAACATGCCCTACAGGACGCTCGACGACTTTGAGTATCTGGGCATGGTCAACGACGTGCCGATGACCCTCATCGGCCGGCCCACGCTGCCGGCAGCCAACTTCGCCGAACTGCGCAAATGGATCGACGCCAACAAAGGCAAGATCAACTTGGCCAATGCCGGCCTGGGCGCTGCATCGCACCTGTGCGGTCTGTTGTTCCAGCAGGCCATGGGCGTGGACATGACCACCGTGCCGTACAAGGGCACGGCACCGGCGATGACCGACCTGCTGGGCGGACAGGTCGACCTGATGTGCGATCAGACCACCAACACCACCAGCCAGATCGAAGGCGGCAAGGTTCGCGCCTATGGCGTGACCACGCTGAAGCCACTGACCACGCCCGCGCTGGCCAAGTTGCCAACGCTCGATTCGCAGGGCTTGAAGGGCTTTAACGTCACCATCTGGCACGGCATGTACGCACCCAAGGGCACGCCCAAGGCCATCACCGAGCAGCTCAACGCCGCCTTGCGCGCCGCACTGAAGGACCCGGAGTTCATCAAGCGCGAAGAAGCCATGGGCGCGGTGGTCATCACCGATGCGCGGCTGAGCCCGGTCGAGCACAAGAAGTTTGTCGAAGCCGAGATCAACAAGTGGGGCCCGGCCATCAAGGCGGCAGGGCAGTACGCTGACTGAGACGGTCGGCAGAAGCACACGAAGGCCGCCTCAAGACGGCCTTTTTCATGCCCTCAAGCCGTCAGCGTGACCCGCACGAACTTGCGCTTGCCAACCTGCAGCACCACGGTGCCAGCGTCGACCTTCAGGCCCTTGTCGCTGATCACGGCACCATCGATACGCACGCCGCCTTGCTCGACCATGCGCAGACCTTCGCTGCTGCTGGGCACCAGGTTGGCGGCCTTCAGCAGCGCGGCGATGGCCATCGGCGCACCGCCCAGCGCCAGTTCGGGCACCTTATCAGGGATACCGCCGCGGGCGCGCTGGTGGAAGTCATGCTCAGCCGCCTCGGCCGCCGCCGCGCCGTGGAAGCGCGCGGTGATTTCCTTGGCCAGCAGCACCTTGGCGTCTTTGGGGTTGCGCCCGCCTTCCACCTCGGCCTTCAGCGCGGCAATCTCGGCCACGCTGTGAAAGCTCAGCAACGTGTACCACTTCCACATCTGCACGTCGCTGATCGACAGCACCTTGGCGAACATGGTGTTGGCTGGGTCGGTGATGGCCACGTAGTTGTTCTTGGACTTGGACATCTTCTCGACGCCGTCCAGCCCTTCCAGCAGCGGCATGGTCAGAATGCACTGCGGTTCTTGCCCATATTCGCTTTGCAGCGCGCGGCCGACCAGCAGGTTGAACTTCTGGTCGGTGCCGCCAAGTTCCAGATCGCTTTTCAGCGCCACCGAGTCGTAACCCTGCATCAACGGGTACAACAGTTCGTGCACCGAAATCGGTGTCTTCGCCTGGAAGCGCTTGGTGAAGTCGTCACGCTCCAGCATGCGCGCCACCGTGTACTTGGCGGCCAACTGTATCATGCCGCGCGCGCCCAGCGGGTCGCTCCATTCGCTGTTGTAGCGGATCTCGGTCTTGGCAGGGTCTAGCACCAGGCTGGCCTGGGCGTAGTAGGTTTTGGCGTTGGCCTCGATCTGCTCGCGCGTCAGTGGCGGGCGTGTGGCGTTTCGGCCCGAGGGGTCGCCGATCATCGATGTGAAGTCGCCGATCAGAAAAATCACGGTGTGCCCCAGGTCCTGCAACTGGCGCATCTTGTTCAAAACCACGGTGTGGCCGATGTGGATATCGGGTGCCGTCGGGTCCAGCCCCAGCTTGATGCGCAATGGCTTGCCAGTGGCTTCAGAGCGGGCCAGCTTCTTCACCCATTCCACTTCAGGAAGCAATTCTTCGCAGCCCCTCAAGGTGACTGCCAGCGCTTCGCGCACGCGATCGGTAACCGGGAAAAAAGGGGCTGCAGGTGGCGCCGCAAACGTGGACATGGTGTGTTTTTCAGGGTTTTCGGTGGCCCGCCACGGCCAGCGCCTGGCTATACTTGGTATGCCAGTTGGGTGCATTGATTCAGCAATTGTTGACAAGTCTTGTCGGCTTGTGAACTAATAGAGTCTAAAGGACGGCGCGCCGTCCAGGTGTGTCCAGCAGACCGTCCACGCCGTGCGTCGGCAGCACTTTTTTAGCAGCAGTTCCGTCCTTGCCTTTGCGCCTGGGCCCCGATCACATCGTCAGACCCTCGGCCTTGATATTCCAACCTGAATCTTTGTCGCGGCGAGTAGCCGCTCTCGGCCAGCGCCACCGTCTGGGTCTGGTTTCGGCCTCCGTCGTCGCGCTCACCGGATTCGCCCTGACCGCTGTCGCCGTTGCGCCACTTGTGGCCGACACCGCACCTGTGGCGCAGCGCTTGGTCGTTGAGGTTTTCGTGCCTCAACGCATGGCTGAACAGTTGACAGAGCTGGCGTCTCAAGGAGTCACGCTCAATCGCAGCGACATCACCCGCGGCACCGACACCGCCGACAGCCTGCTGGCCCGCCTGGGCGTGCGTGATCCCGCCGCCGCCCTGTTCCTGCGCACCGACGGCGTCGCGCGGCAATTGCTGACCGGCCGCGGCGGCAAGATGGTTCAGGCGCAGTTCGACGCCAGCGGACAGTTGCAGACTTTGGTGGCGCGGTTTCCGTCGGACAAATCCGAACAGTTGAAAACGCACTTCACGCGCCTGACGCTGTCGCACGCCAGTGGTCGCTGGGCGTCGCGCACCGCAGCGGTGGCCTACGGCACCCAGATGCGTTTGTCCAGCGGCACCATCCGAAGCACGCTTTTCGCCGCCACCGACGAATCCGGGCTACCCGATGGCGTGG
>JAYSYH010000227.1:0-39176 GCA_043716645.1 Betaproteobacteria bacterium
CGAGACCACGGTGGTCAGGTCAGAAGCAGAAGCCTTGCTGCTGGAAAACAACCTCATCAAAACGCTGAGCCCGCGTTTCAATATTTTGTTTCGCGACGACAAGAGTTATCCGTATCTGAAGATCACCGGTGTGAAAACCGGTGGCGGCGCCGCCGACGGGGCAGGAACCCTGTCGGCTCCAAGGTACCCACGCATGGCCTATTTCCGCGGCGCCATCGACCGCAGGCACCGTTATTTCGGGCCCTACCCGAATGCCTGGGCGGTCAAGCAGACGATCCAGCTGATGCAGAAGGTGTTCCACCTGCGCACCTGCGAAGACACCGTCTTCAACCACCGTTCGCGGCCTTGTCTGCTGTACCAGATCCAGCGCTGCTCGGGCCCGTGCGTGGGTCTGATCGCTGCCGAGGACTACGCCCGCGACGTGCGCGACGCCGAACGCTTCCTGCTGGGCGAACCGCAGGAGGTCATCAACGATTTGCAGGCGCAAATGATGGTCTACGCCGAAGCGCTGGAATTCGAGCGCGCCGGAGCCTTGCGCGACCGCATCGGTTCGCTGTCCAAAGTGCTGCACAAGCAAAGCGTCGAGGCCAGCAGCCTGTCGGCGATGGACAAGGACGTCGACATCCTGGCCGTGAAGGTGGGCGGCGGCCGCGCCTGCGTCAATCTGGCCATGGTGCGTGGCAGCCGCCACCTGGGCGACCGCGCCTACTTCCCGACGCACGTGGACGACGGCGCCGCACTGAGCGAGCAGGAAGCCGAGGACCGTTTCGAGGAAGACCTGGCCGGGCCCGAGGCCACCTACTCGCCGGAGCAGGCGGTGCTGGAAGCCTTCATCGCGCAGCACTACATAGGCCAGACGATTCCGCCGCAGCTGGTCACCAGCCATGCTGTCGATGCCAACCTGCTCGAAGCGTTGAGCGAAGCCGCGGGCGTGAAGGTGCGCGCCCAGCACCAGCCACGCGAACAGCGGCGAATCTGGCTGGAAATGGCGAACAAAGGGGCCGAGCTGTCGCTGGCCCGCCTGCTGGCCGAGGAAGGCTCGGCGCAAGCGAGAACCCGCGCGCTGGTCGAAGCGCTGGACCTGGATTGCGCCGACCCGGCGCAGCTGCGCATCGAATGCTTCGACATCAGCCACACGGCCGGCGAAGCGACGCAGGCCTCGTGCGTGGTCTTTGAGGCCCATGCGATGCAAAGCGGCCAATACCGCCGCTTCAACATCGAGGGCATCACCGGTGGCGACGACTACGCAGCGATGCGCCAGGTGCTGACGCGGCGCTACGCCAAGTTGGCCGAGGCCGTGGCCGCCGGCAAGTCCGAAGCGGCCGAGCCTGCGTTGGTCGAGCCTGCGTTGGTGGTTGACCCTGCTGCCGCTGACATGGCGCAGGGGTCGGACGTGGCGGCGGTCGCGCCCGCCGCCCAAGCTCGGCGCGGCCTGGCGCGTCTGCCCGATCTGGTGCTGGTGGACGGCGGCCGCGGGCAGGTCAGCATGGCGCGTGGCGTTTTTGAAGAACTGGGTCTGGACGTCAGCCTGATCGTCGGCGTCGAGAAAGGCGAAGGCCGCAAGGTGGGCCTGGAAGAGCTGGTCTTTGCCGACGGCCGTGAGAAGGTCTACCTGGGCCACGACTCTGCGGCCTTGATGCTGGTGGCGCAGATCCGCGACGAGGCCCACCGCTTCGCCATCACCGGCATGCGCGCCAAGCGGGCCAGCGTGCGCACTGGCAGCAGCAGGTTGGAAGACATTACGGGCGTGGGTCCGCGCAAGCGAGCGCGCCTGCTGCAGCGCTTTGGCGGGCTGCGCGGCGTGGCCAGCGCGGGCGTCGAGGACCTGGCCACGGTGGACGGCATCTCGAAGGATCTGGCCGAAGAGATTTACCGTGCGCTGCACTGAGGCCGCACACTGGCGCGGTGCATGGGCGGCGCTGCTGCTGGCCGTCTGCATGGCGCCGGCAGCAGCGGGTGAGACGGCGGCTTCAGCACAGGCCACGCCCCCCCGCTACGTTCGGCTGGACGTGCCCGCCTCGCCGCGCAGCGCCACGCAACTGCGCCTGCAACTTGCCCAGCGCCTGGTCGCGGCCCACCCCGACACCACCTATCTCGGCCCGACGCCGGAACGGCTGTGGGCCATACCCGTGCTGCAGGTTGAACTGAATGCCGACGGCAGCGTGCGCGATATCGTGGTGCTGCGCCACCCCACCACCGGGGACGAAGCCACGGGTCTGGCCATCGCCGCGGTGAAGCGGGCCGCACCCTACGGCAAGCTCACCCATCTGCGCCGCCCGTGGCGGGTGATCGAAACTTTCCTGTTCGACGACGACCTGCGTTTCAAGCCGCGCACGCTGGACGCCGATTGATCACCACCAACGCACACAGCCGGCAGGCCCGCTTGGGCACAATCAGCCCATGTTTCTGACCATCCCGACGCTGTTGACCTGGGCCCGCATTGCGGCCATCCCGTTCATCGTGGGCGTGTACTACCTGCCGTGGGACATGGCCAGCAAAAACATGGTGGCCACCGTGATGTTCATCGCGTTCGCGGCCACCGACTGGCTCGACGGCTGGCTGGCGCGCAAGCTGAACCAGACCTCGGCCTTCGGCGCTTTCCTCGATCCGGTGGCCGACAAGATCCTGATCTGCGCTTCGCTGCTGGTGCTGCTGCAGCAAGACCGCGTGGATACGCTGATCGCGCTGGTCATCATCGGCCGCGAGATCGCCATCTCGGCACTGCGCGAATGGATGGCGCACATCGGTGCTTCGCGCAGCGTGGCGGTGCACATGCTGGGCAAGCTGAAGACAGTGGCGCAGATGATCGCCATCCCTTTCCTGCTGTACGACGGTCGCCTTTTCGGCGTGATCAGCACCCGGCAGTGGGGTGGCTGGCTGATGACCATCGCCGCCGTGTTGACCATCTGGTCGATGGCCTACTACCTGCGCAAGGCGATCCCCGAGATCCGCGCCAAGGCCCGTTGAGTGCGTGACGGGTCTGTCCATGCGTCAGCCGCCGCGCTGGTGCGCGCCACGCCGGTCGTCTTCGTGCTGATCTGGAGCACCGGCTTCGTGGTCGCCCGGCTGGGGATGCCACACGCCCAGCCGCTGACTTTCCTGATGTTCCGCTATGGGCTTTCGGCGCTGCTGTTCGCGCTGTGGGTGCGCGCGGCCGGCGTCGCCTGGCCGCAGGGCCGCCGGCAGTGGCTGCACCTGGGCGTTGTCGGCACGCTGATTCAGGCCGGCTACCTGGGCGGCGTGTGGTGCGCGGTGAAAGCCGGGCTGGGCGCCGGTCTGGTGGCGCTGATCGTCGGCCTGCAGCCGGTGCTGACCGCGCTGTGGGTGAATTCGCGGGGCGATGGCAGCAAGGGGGTGCAGCGCGTGTTGCCGCTGCAATGGCTGGGCCTGGCGCTGGGCTTGAGCGGGCTTTTGCTGGTGGTCTGGCAGAAGCTGCACGTCGGTGAAGCCCATGTTCACACTGTGGCGCTGGCTGCCTTCGCGCTGCTGAGCATCACCGTGGGCACGCTGTACCAGAAGCGCTGGGTGCAGGCTTGCGATGTGCGCAGCGCCAACACCGTGCAGATGCTGTCAGCCTTCGCGGTGACCTTGCCGTTGGCGCTGCTGGAGCCTTGGCAACTCGACGCTCACCCTGACTTGTTCATTGCTCTGGCCTGGTCGGTGCTGGTGCTGACGCTGGGCGGCAGTTCGCTGCTCTCGCTGTTGATCCAGCGCGGCGCCGCGACCGCGGTCACCAGTCTGATGTACCTGGTGCCGCCCACCACGGCGGTCATGGCTTGGTGGCTGTTCAACGAAACCCTTACCACCACCGTCTTCGCCGGCATGGCCCTCACCGCGGCCGGCGTCGCGCTGGTCGTGCGGCAAACTCGGTCAGCAGCCCCCGTTCTGAAGGAGCAAACACCATGAGCAACACCACCAGCAAGCACCGCCTCGCCGTCATCCCGGGCGACGGCATCGGCAAGGAAGTCATGCCCGTCGGCGTGGCCGCACTCGAGGCCGTCGCCACGCGCTTCGGCATCGACATCCACCTCGACCATTTCGACTTCGCCAATTGCGATTACTTTGCCAAGCACGGCGAGATGATGCCGCGGGACTGGAAGGATCAGATCGGCGGCCACGAGGCCATCCTGTTCGGCGCCGTCGGCTGGCCGGCGACGGTGCCCGACCACATCTCGCTGTGGGGTTCGCTGATCAAGTTCCGCCGGGATTTCGACCAGTACGTGAACCTGCGTCCGGCGCGGCTGATGCCGGGCATCCGGTCGCCGCTGGTCAACCGCCAGGGCGAACCGCTGAAGCCGGGTGAGATCGACATGTGGATCGTGCGCGAGAACACCGAAGGCGAGTACTCCAGCGTCGGCGGTCGCATGTTCGAAGGCAGCGACCGCGAGTTCGTCACCCAGCAGACGGTGATGTCGCGCATCGGTGTCGACCGGGTGCTGAAGTTCGCTTTCGAACTGGCCGCTTCGCGGCCGCGCCACCGGCTGACATCGGCCACCAAGAGCAACGGCATCGCCATCACCATGCCCTATTGGGACGAGCGCGTCGAGGCCATGGCCAGGTTCTACCCGCAGGTGGCCGTGGACCGTTACCACATCGACATCCTGACGGCGTTTTTCGTGCAGCGTCCGCAACTCTTCGACGTGGTCGTGGCCAGCAACCTGTTCGGCGACATCCTGTCCGACCTCGGCCCGGCCTGCACCGGCACCATCGGCATCGCGCCATCGGCCAACCTCAATCCGACACGGCAATGGCCCAGCCTGTTCGAACCGGTGCACGGCTCGGCGCCCGACATCGCTGGCAAGGGTGTTGCCAACCCGATCGGGCAGGTTTGGTCGGTGGCCATGCTTCTCGATTTCCTGGGCTACCGCGACGCCCACGATGCGGTGATGACAGCCATCGAAGCCGTGTTGGCCGACCCGCAAGCGCCGCGTACGCCCGACCTGGGCGGTCGGGCGGGCACCGCCGACCTGGGACGTGCTTTGATCGAGATCCTGGCGCAGGGCTAAGGCTGCGAGGCGCCTTTGTCAAGCGAGTAAGCACGCTGCCTTGCCGGCGCCTCGACTTCCCGTTTGCGGGCTGCCTGGGCCTAGAATCTGACGGTGTCTTGACACCTCTGAAAACGGCAAGTCATCATGATTTCAAGCCCGTATTTCCAGCAAGCATCACAACGAGATTCCGAGACATTCAGCGAGGGGAACAGTAGCGTGAACAAGAGTGAACTGATTGAGCACATGGCCCTGCAGGCCGACATTTCCAAGGCTGCCGCATCACGCTCGCTCGAAGCCCTGATCGGCGCCGTCAAGACCACCTTGAAGAAGGGCAACAGCGTCACCATCACCGGCTTCGGCACGTTCACCGCCCCCAAGCGCGCGGCCCGCGTCGGTCGCAACCCGCGCACCGGCGCGGCCATCAAGATCAAGGCTGCCAAGGTGCCGAAGTTTCGCCCTGGCAAGGGTCTGCGCGACGCGCTTTGAAACGCAAGTCGCGCACTCGCACATCGGGTGCTTAGCTCAGTTGGTAGAGCGTCGCCTTTACACGGCGCAGGTCGGCGGTTCGAGCCCGTCAGCACCCACCACCGCCTCGAATAGACTTTGCAGCCCGCGCGACTGGCCCGCCACCTTGCGCGGGCTGTTCGTATTGCGACTGCTGTCACCTTGAAAGCAGGGCAGAAGTTGCGTTGAATCAGCGCGGTACTTTCACGAATCCTGCACGAATCCTGCGCGAAAGCCAGCCCCTTGAAGGTCAGTCCCGATGTTTGATTTCTTTCGCGAACACACCCGCTTGGCGCTGGGCTTCATGCTCTTGCTGATCATCCCGTCGTTCATCTTTTTCGGCGTGCAGGGCTACTCGCAATTCACTGACGGCAGCGCCACCACGGTGGCCAGGGTTGATGGTCAGAGCATCAGCCGCAACGAATGGGACGACGCTCACAAGCGCAACGTTGACCAGGTGCGCCGCCAGTCGCCGAACGTCGATATGGTGCAGATCGACACGCCCGCGCTGCGCCGCGACACGCTCGACGGCCTGGTGCGCGACCGCGTGCTGATCGCCGCTGCCAACCACCTGCAGCTCTACCCGACAGTGGGTCGCATGGCCCGTTTGTTCGACAGCGATCCGCAGTTTGCCGGATTGCGCGGGCCTGACGGCAAGATCAATGTCGAGTTGCTGGCCATGCAGGGCATGAGTCCGGCACTGTTCGACCAGCGCCTGCGCCAGGACCTGGCCACGCGTCAAGTGCTGGCCGGCGTGACGCAGACCGCGCCGGTGCCGGCCGCCGCTGCGTCGGCCGCGCTTGACGCCTATTTCCAGCGCCGTGAGGTGCAAGTGCAGCGCTTCGAACCGGCCGCCTACCGCAGCAAGATCAACCCAACCGGGGCCGAAGTCGAGGCCTACTACAAGGCCAACGAAGCCTTGTTCAAGGCACCCGAGCAGGCCACGATCGAATACGTGATGTTGGATCTGGAGACTTTGGCCAAGGGCATCACGCTGACCGACGCCGAAGTCCGCAAGGCCTACAGCGACGGCATTGCCAAGTACACCGTTGCGGAGGAACGGCGCGCCAGCCATATCCTGGTCAAGGCCGAGAAAGATGCGCCTGCCGCTGATCGCGAAAAGGCCAAGGCCAAGGCACAGGCCTTGCTCGCCGAGGTGCGCAGGAGCCCCGCGCAGTTCGCCGAACTGGCGCGCAAGAATTCCGACGATCCGGGTTCGGCAGCCAAGGGGGGTGACCTCGAATTCTTCGGCCGCGGCGCGATGGTCAAGCCGTTTGAGGACGCCATCTTCAAGCTGAAGACGGGCGAGATCAGCGACGTGGTGGAAACCGACTTCGGCTACCACGTGATGACGTTGACCGCGGTGCGTGGCGGTGAGAGCAAGGCCTTTGAAGCGGTGCGCGGCGAGATCGAAGTCGAGCTGCGCAAAGCCAAGGCGCAGAGCCGATGGGCCGAAAACGCGGAGTTATTCACCAACACCGTTTACGAGCAGAGTGACAGCCTGAAGCCGGTCATCGACAAACTGAAGCTGGACAAGAAGACGGCTACCGTGACGCGCACGGCACCCGCCGCCGCAGGGATTGCGAAAAACCCGCTGGCTTCGCCCAAGTTCCTGGAAGCCGTTTTCGGCACTGACAGCCTGCGCAACAAGCGCAACACCGATGCGCTGGAAGTCGGCCCCAATCTGCTGATTGCTGCTCGCGTCATGCAGCACCAGCCAGCCCGCATCGTGCCGTTCGCTGACGTGTTGGACGCGGCGCGTGATCGCGTCATCGACACGCAGGCTGCTGCACTGGCCCGCAAGGATGGCGAGGCCCGCCTGGCCGCACTGCGCGCAACGGCCACCGAGTCCCTGCCGAACACGCTGACGGTGTCACGCAGCAATGCGCAGGGCCTGCCCAAAGTCCTGTTGGACCAGCTGATGCGGGCCGACGCCAGCCAGCTGCCCGCGGTGTTGGGGCTGGAGGTGCCGGGGCAGGGTTATGTGGTCATGCGTGTGACGCAAGTCCTGCCGCGCGAGCCCATGCCCGGGGGTGACGGTCCGCTGCGCGCGCAGTACACACAGGCCTGGGCCGCCGCAGAGGCTGACGCGTATGTGGCGGCGCTGAAGAAGCGCTACAAGGTCGAATTCAAGTCGGCTGCCAATCTCCCTGCGGAAGCGGCCTCAGCGCCCGCGCGTTGACCAGACGGGCTGCCGGAGCGGGCTGCCGAAGCGGCAGGCGCGGTTATACTTGCAAGCTCTGCGGTGGCTGTAGCTCAGTTGGTAGAGTCCAGGATTGTGATTCCTGTTGTCGTGGGTTCGAGCCCCATCAGCCACCCCAACCGAACATGCTTGTGCAACGGCCCTCAGGGGCCGTTTTGCATGGCGCATCCACCTGGTACCCAACGGGCCTTTTCGATCTGACATGGACCGCATCGACGCCCTTGTGATCGGCGCTGGCGCTGTAGGCCTGGCCATCGGCCGGGCCCTGGCGCAGGCGGGGCATGACACCGTGGTGCTTGAGGCCGAATCAGCCATCGGGCAAGGCATCAGCTCGCGGAACAGCGAGGTTGTGCACGCGGGCCTGTACCACGCGCCGGGTTCGCTGAAGGCAAGGTTGTGTGTGCGCGGACAGGCATTGCTCTACGACTTTTGCAAGACACATGGCATTCCGCACCGCGCTTGCGGGAAGCTGGTGGTGGCCACGTCTGAAGACCAGCACGACGCGCTGCGCGCCCTTCAGGTTCGCGCGCAAGCCAATGGCGTGCAGATCGAGGCCTGGACTGCGGCCGCCGCGCGCGTGCTGGAACCTGAACTGCGGTGCACAGCGGCTTTGTGGTCGCCGCGCACCGGCATCATCGACAGCCACGCCTACATGCTGGGGCTGCAGGCGGATCTGGATAACGCCGGCGGTGCTGTGGCCTTGATGTCGCCCGTGCGGTCCTGGCACGCTCTGCCGGGCGGTGGCGCCCGCCTAATGGTGGAAGCTGCCGAAGGGCCTTTCGAGATCGAGGCCGCGCGTGTCGTCAATGCGGCGGGCCTTGGTGCCTGTGCCCTGACGCTGGCCTTGGCAGGCCTGCCACCGGTCCACCAATGCGCGCCTCGCTATGCCAAAGGCAGCTACTTCACGCTGGCCGGCCGATCACCGTTTCGTCACCTTGTCTATCCCGCGCCGGTCGGTGCTTGGCTGGGGGTACACGTGACCATCGACCTTGGCGGTCAGGTCAAATTCGGTCCCGACCTCGAGTGGCTGGACACCCGCGACCCGCTGCAGATCGACTACGCCGTCGATCCGGCTCGCGCGGCGGCATTTGAGACAGCCATCCGCCGTTACTGGCCTGGCCTGCCCGACGGCGCCTTGCAGCCGGGCTACAGCGGTGTGCGGCCCAAGATCCATGGCCCTGGCGAGGCCGCACCCGACTTTCGCATCGACGGGCCGGCTCAACATGGTTTGCCGGGCATCGTCAACGTGCTCGGCATCGAATCCCCTGGATTAACCGCCTCGCTGGCAATTGCCGAGGAAGTTCTCCTTCGACTCGACGCCGGCTAAAGCAGCGTAGCGTGCAGCAAAAAAAACGGCCTCGCAGGGCCGTTTTTTCTGGTCCGACAGGCTGAACCTGTCATCAAGCGGATATGGCTTCAGGCCTTTTTGGCCCAGGCGCTGCACCAAGCGCCGGCAAGAACTTGCTTGCCAGCAAACAGCGGACAGCCGCCAGCCGCATCGTTGGCCTTGCCCTGATAAAGCGCGCAGTTGCTGCACTTCTGTTCCTTGGCATGTTTGGGGTACTTCTTCGCGTCGACCTTGGTGGTGTCGGCGGCGTAACCCAAACCAATGGCGGCCGGGTCCTTTTCATCAACCTTGGCGCCCTGGGCTTGGGCTTGAACTGCAGCAAGGGCGCCACCACAGGCGGCCACTTGCATCAGAAACGTACGGCGGTTGCTTTGCGACATGGATCGAATACTCCGTGAAAAAGGGAAGAGCGGCGCTGGGGAATGCCAGCCCACTGGGACAAGAACCTGACGGCTCAGGCTACCGGGACGCTGACGCCCAGGCAGGTGTTGCACCGGCCCAAGCCGCGCAACCGCGGATCGGGCTTGCCATCGCCGGTCTTGAAATTGGCGTGGCATCGAATGCAAACGTACATCTTCGAGCTCGACATCATCGGCCTGACACCGGGCTCGGCGTTCGGTCGGGCAGCCGTGTATTCGGCCTGGGTCTGGCGCAGTTTGGGACCGGCAGTCGTCTCGGTCGGGGGCGGTGTGCGGCGAGTGGTCATGGCAGATAAAAGCCGGGTGGCGATGCCCGGATCGTCGCGAAGTGCCTATTGTCCCCGAAATGTGACGCTCTGGCACTCAGGTCAGACGCGGATGCGCGGCGCGTTGATCGAACCGGCTGGACGTGCCGATCGGTGCTGCAGTCAGCTGCGCCCGGTGAAGTCCGGCACCTGCACGGCACAGGCAATTCCGCGTGGCGCGTTCTCGCGCCACTCCACTCGGCCGCCCAGCAGTTTCACGCGCTTGCGCACGCCACCCAAGCCCAAGCCATGGGCCCAGGCCTGAGGGTCGGCGCCCTCGCCGTCATCGGCCACCTGCAGCATCAGCGCGCCACCTTCCAGCACAAAGTCCACTTCGACGCGCCCGGCGTGCCCGTGGTACAGCGCGTTGCTGACCAGTTCGCGCAGGATCCGCGTCAAGGCCGACCACTGCACCACCGTCAGCAGCAGGTCGCGGTCATGCTCAAACGACCAGCCCAGCGTGGCATGCGCAGCCGACAGGCGCTGTGTCAGATCGGCTTTCCACTCGGCGGCGGCGTGGGACAAGCGGTGCTCGGACGCGGCCAGCCCCCGCGTCAGCGTCTTCAGGTCTTGGAGCGTATAGCGGATGTAGTCTTCCATCTCGCGGGTTTGCGCTTGGTACATCAAGGTGAGCAGACGCGCGCCGATGTCGTCGTGCAGGTCTTGCGCGATGCGCAACCTCTCTTCGGAACGCCCGCGTTCCACGGCCTGGTCGTAGGCCACGGCGCGGCGCAACTGATCGACGATGCGGTCAGCCAGCCGCGCGTCTTCGACTGTGAACAGGCGCTGCCCGCGATGGGCAAAACGCAGCGCAAGTGCCCCGGCCTGGCCGGCGTCTTCTTCGGTGCCGCGCAGAGACACCACCAGCACCGCGCCGTTGCCCACGAGGCGTGCCCGAGCCGGCACCCGGTCTACCCGCTGAACCTCCAGCGGCTCGAAAAGTTCACTCAACAGCGCACCCAGCACGACGGGGTAGCGCGCGGGGCCGACCTGGACCTCACGGGCGGCGCGATAGAGCCGGTCGAAAGTGCGTTCGGTGGTCAGCATGCTGTGGCCCAGCAGCCGGCTGACCACCCACTGCCGCGCGCCGGCGTAAAGGGCCAGCGCGATGAACACCGCGATGGTCAACGAGGTGGTGGCGCCCAGCGAAAACACCGCCACGAAAAGCAAATCCAGCGCCGTGGCCACGGTGCTGATGCCAGCCAGCAGGGCGAATTCGCGCAGCAGCTGCCGGCTGCGGCCCAGCGACGGCAACAACAGCAGCGTAGCGGCAAAAAACATGGCCCAACCCACGGCCACGGCCTCGGCCACGCGCGCCCCAGCGTTGGGCAGACCGGCCGTCCATGCCACCATGGCTGTTGCAGCCACGAACGCCAGCACCACCGCAACTGCGAAGCGGCGGATCACCAGAGCGTAGGGGTTGGGCTCCAGCCGGTAGGACTGGCTGATGGCAGCCAGAGCCGCAGCAGACAGCGCCAGGCAGGCCGCCTGCGCCCACCACCACAGCGACCCCATTGCACCCAGTTCCCCAACCAGCCCAGGGGCGCCGGCTTGCGTCAGCACCATCCACACCGGCAGCACAGCCCAGCCGACGGCGGTGACAAGTCCCGCGTGCGGCAAACGGCGCGGGCCCAGCGTCCAGGCCTGCAAGGCGGCTGCGGCTGTGGCAAGGTCTAGCGCCACGCGCCAGGGCAGGCTGGCCACCCACACAGCAGCGTTCAAACCGAGGCCGGGCGCTGTCTCTATTGCCACGCTGGCCAGACTCAACGCCTGACACAGCGCCATCGCCAGAAACAACAAGCTGCCAGGTTGCGGCCGCGCCAGCACCAGCACCACCCCCAGCAGGTACACCAGCAGCGCCATGCCGACCAGTGGCCAGAAGAGCAACCCCAGGCCGACGTAACCACGAGGCGTGGGTGTCAGCGCCACCCGTGTGCCGTTCTCGAAGTAAAGCTGCACGGTGCCGCTGTCCAGCGCCCGGGACCACGCCTGCTGTTGCGCGACCTGCGCCGCGCGCGCCAGTTCGTCGGGTTGCCAGCGCATCGCGCGGTGCAGTGCGCGCGCGTCGATGGCGATGGCGGTGGCGGTGGCGGTGGCGGTGGCGGTGGCAGGACCATCCGCCGGTTGCACGGCAAGCAGGACCTCGCCGTGGTGCTGTTGCAGAGCCGGCATCGCGCTGCGGGTCAATGTCAATTGGCCGTTGGGCTGCGCTTGCCAGACGGCGTCGATCTGCGGGGCAGTAGCCAGCCAGCGCGCCAAGGAAAATGCCGCCACGCAGCCCAGCAGCGCAGCCAGCACCAGGGCCCGGCGGCGCCAGCCTATCCACGCATGGGGCCGGGTGCGGTCCAGGCCGCAGTCGAATGCGCTGGGGTCGAAGCCGGAATCGCCCGGCCCGCGGCTGCCCGGCGCCGGTCCGCTCGGCGGCTCCCGCAGCGGCGCTGCGCCCATTACCGGGGTTGCGGTCGGTGCAGCGAACCACCAAGCCGCCCGCCGCGCACGGTCAGACCAGGCCCTGCTTGCTGGCCAGCACCGCCGCTTCGGCGCGGCTGGAAACGTTCAGCTTCTTGTAGATCGACTTAATGTGGTCGTTTACCGTGAACCACTTGATGCCCATCAGGCTGGCGATTTCCTTGATGGTGAAGCCCTTGCTCAGGTAGGTCAGGACTTCGCTTTCGCGTGGCGTTAGGCGTTCGTGGTCGGGCGCCTTTTCCAGCGGGATGGGCTTGCTTGTGGTCAGCGAACTGGCCGGCAGGAAGCCTGAGTCGTGGGCCTGGTTGTCGCCCGGCGCGCCGTGGCGGAAGTGGGTCAACAGGCGCCGCGCAATGGCCGGCGACAGCGGCGGCTGGCCGCGCACGATCTTTTGCAATTCCTCGACCAGAACTTCGAAACGGTCTTCTTTCAGCAGGTAGCCGTCGGCACCACATTGCAGCGCGGGGAACAGGTGGTCGTCGTCGGAATACAGCGTAGTGACGATCTTGGTGGCCGGATAGTGGCCCAGTTCGGCCAGCAGTTCCATGCCGTTGCCGTCGGGCAGTTCCAGGTCGACCAGGATCAGCTTGTAAGGGTCCACCCCATGCAGCCCCTGCGCGCCACCGGTCAGCGAAATATGCCGCCGGGCAGCTTCCAGGTCGCCGGCTTCGGTGATGGCAATGGCGTCGCTGAAACTTTCACGCACCACGCGGCAGAGAAAGCTGCGCGCCACCGGGTTGTCTTCGAGGATCAGCACCTTGACGGCCATGGTCTTGCTCTCCTGCAGGGCCCGGTCATCCTATCCGCAAAAACGCTGGCTCCTACCGCCGCTGAAGGGGGCACGGGCGTCACCGACCGTTACGGTCGGTGAGCAGCAGTTCAGCGGTTGACGAGCAGCAGTTTGCCCATCACCTGGCGCGACCCCATGCGGGCGTAGGCCGACTTCAGTTCACTCATCGGCAACTGGCGATCGATAACGGGCTTGATCAAGCCCTGTGCGTACCACTGTGCCAGCTGCTGCATGCTGGCCGCGCTGGCCTGGGGTTCGCGCTTGACGAAGTCGCCCCAGAAAACGCCGACCACGGCAGCACCTTTCAGCAGCGCCAGGTTCCACGGCAAGGCCGGAATGCCGCCACCGGCAAAACCGACGACCAGGTAGCGGCCGCGCCAGGCGATGGAACGGAATACCGGCTCGGCCAGGTCACCGCCCACCGGGTCGTAGACCACGTCGGGGCCCTTGCCGGCCGTCAGCGCTTTCAGCGTCGCGCGGATGTCTTGCGTGCTGTAGTTCAGCGTGGCGTCGGCGCCCATCGTTTCGCACAGCGCGCACTTTTCGTCGGTGGAGGCCGCCGCGATCACCCGGGCGCCAGCGGCCTTGGCAATCTGCACCGCCGCCGAGCCGACGCCGCCAGCAGCGCCCAGCACCAGCACGGTCTCGCCAGCCTTGAGTTCGCCGCGGTCCATCAGTGCGTGGTGTGAAGTGCCGTAGGTGAATGCAAAGGCCGCGCCGTCGGTGATGGCAAAGCCGGGCGGCAGCGGCAGCACGCGGCTGGCGTCGACGATGGCGTGGGTGCCGAAGCCGCCCGTGCCCGCAATGGCAGCCACCGCATCGCCGGGCTTCAAGTGGGTGACGTCGCTACCCACGGCGTCGATGCGGCCGGCAAATTCAGCGCCCGGCACGAAAGGCAGCGGCGGCTTGAACTGGTACTTGCCCTGGACGATCAGCAGGTCGGGGAAGTTCAGGCTGGCGGCTTCGATGGCGATGCGCACTTCGCCGGCCTTGGGTTCGGGCGTGGGGATTTCCTTCCACTGCAGCGCGTCGACGCCATCCAGGGTTACGCAAAGCCAAGCGTGCATGGTGCTGCCTTTCGGGTTCAGAAGCGGCAGATGATAGGCAGCCGCTTTAGACGCCCGGGACGCGAGCGCGACACCCGGGTCAGCCTGGCCGCCTGCGGCTACAGCGCCTGGCGCTGGATGGACGCTGCCAGCGATTGCTTCAGCGTATCGATGGTATCGGCCAGGTGCGCGCGGGTCTGCGCATCGGTCGGTAGCGGGCTACCGCGACGGCCTGGTTTTTCGGCCCTTCGCTGCGCCGTTTCCAGCCGCGTCAGCAGCGTTCGGGCCTGCACGCGCGCGTAGCCGCGGGCATCGGTGCGTGCGGCTGGCGACGGGCGCACCAGCGCGAAGGCCAGCCGGTTGACGTAGTCGCGCTGCAGTTCGCGGCGGGGGGCGCTGATGTCGCCGGCTTGCTGCAGTTCGCTCCACACGTCGTCGGACAGGCGTTGGTAGATCTCGGTCAGGTGGAAGGCGGCATCGGTCTTGTCGACCTTGGCTGCGCTGTCCAGCACGCGCGCGGCCAGACCATCGCTCATCAGGTAGGCCAGCACCGCACGTTGCAGGTCGAGCAGGCGCTGCGGCACGGCGAAGTCAGTCGGGCCGCCAGCCGATTCGGCGCGGTCCAGGAAGTCGGGCGCCAGACGGCGTTGTAGCGCCGGCGTGATCTGCAAGCCGTCGGGCGCCAGCGCTGCGCGCACCAGTAGGTCCAGCGATTCACGCTGCACGCGGGCCGACACCGGCTGCAGCGGGTCGCGCCCGCTGCCGGGGAAATCACGCAGCGTGGCCACGCCGCCGATCTGCCGCGCCAGCACACCCATCGCGCGTGTCACGTCGCCCAGTGCAAAAGCCAGTGAGCGGCGCAGCACAGCGTAGTCGCGCTGTGGCGACAAGGCGCGTGTCTCCTGGCGCTTGAAGAGATCGCGGGCGATCGCCAGGCGCTTGGCCGCGAAGGCCACCGGGTCGTTGCCCAGGTCGAGCTGGATGGTCTCGGGGTCCAGGCCGAAGTAGGTGTCTTCGTCGGTGCCGAAGGCCAGCAGCGGTTCGCTGCTGCGCGCTGCGATGCGCTGCAGTTCGGCCTTTTCTGTATCGGGCGTGGTGCCGACAGCCATGGGCTTGTAGGCGTACTCGATGGCCCAGTAGTCGTAGGGCCCCAGCGTGGTCTGGAAGGGCACGCCGCCGGTCTTGCCGGGGCTGGGCAGGTTGACCGCGTTGTATTCCATCACCGAGCCGGTGGTGCCGTGGGCGCGGGTGAATTCGGGGTCGGACAACTGCGCCTCGGTGTAGGCACGCGAAGCACGGAAGTTGTGCCGCAGACCCAGCGCGTGGCCCACCTCATGCATGATCGAATCTTTGACGTAGTCTTGCACGAACTGCTGCGCCAGCGGGCTGTCGGCCTCCAGTTCGCCGCGCGCCTCCATCACGTCCAGCGCGTAGCCCAGCTGCTCGGCCGCCACTTCGCCGTGCATGCACATAGCCAGCGCGCTCGGCAGGGCGTCACCGGGCTTGCGGGTCGGCAGCAGTTCGAAGGCAGCGACAGGCGCGGTTAGGCCCATCGCCTGTGCCGATGCTGACGCTGTCGAAGCCGGCAGCACCTGCGCCCGCAAGCCGCGCAGGCTGCGCGCGGACATGCCTTCGAAGGCGATATCGGCGTCCAGGATCTCGCCCGTGCGCGGGTCGATGTGGCTGGGGCCGATGGCGCCGAAGGCCGGGTCGGCGTTCATCATCCAACGCACGCTGGCGTGGCCGAAATCCAGCGTGTCGAAAGATGCGTCCTCGGCCTGTTGTTCCACCGTGATGGCGTTGCGGATGCCGGCTTTCTCGAACGCCTTGTTCCATTCCAGGATCGCGCTGCGCACCGTTTCGCGATAGGCGTGCGGCACGTTGCGGTCGATCCAGAACTTGATCGGCTTGACGGGTTCTGAAACCACCTCGGCAGGGTCTTTTTTCTCCAGCCGCCAGCGGTTGACGTGGCGCTGGCGCGGTGTCAGTTGCAGATCGTCGGAGAAATCGAGCACGGTGCTGGTGAAGGTGCCGATGCGCGGGTCGGCGCGACGGGTGGCCATCGGCACTTCGGGCAGCGGCGCCAGAGAGTAGTGCAGCCCGACCATCAGGCTGCGGCTGTCGGGCAGGAAGCGCGGCAGCATCGGCACCGGCGCCCCGGGTGGCGCACCGAAGACCGTCATCGTCGGGTTGCTGGTGTAGTAGTGCACCTGCGTTTCGATGATGCTGGCCTGCGGCGTGGCCCGCACGGCAGTGATCAGAGAGTTGCTGCGGTCAGCGCTGTAACCCTGCCGCAGGCCGCGCTGCAGCATCATGCCCACGCCCATCAGGTCGTTCAGGAACAGAGTGCTGGCGTCGATCAGCACGCTCTTGCGGTCGGGGTGCGGGGCGCTGACGACGGGCGTCGAACCGAGCAAGCTGTTCGAGTAGCTGTCGGCCACCGCCCTCGCTTCAGGTGTGCCGGCCTTGGCCAGCACGTCGGTGTTGCGCGCGATCAGTCGCACCTGGTTGTGCACGCGCTGGAATTCGACAATTTGCGCGCCGCCCACGCCGTTGATGGGCATGCCCATCAGGCCGCCCAGCACCCAGGCTTCCCCGATGCCCGATTTAATCTTTGGCGACAGCAGCAGCGTTTGGCCGAAGTTGGCCGGCATCAGCTCGATCCAGACCTTTTCGTCTTTTTGCCAGAAGGTCAGCGGACCGTCGACGCGGCGGGCGTCTTTGATGACCGTGGCAAAGGGCGGCGGCCCGCTGCTGGGCGGGGCGGGTGGCGTGGCCGCGGCTGCGGGTGTGACTGTGTCATTCAGGCCGCTGCGCGCGCCACTGGCAGCAGCAGCGGACGGTTGCGTGCCCGAGGTCATCGGTGCCGGCGTTCGTGGGGACGGTGCGAAGACCGAGGTGCCATTCACGGAAGGCGCGGCAGGCAGGCCAGACGCCACAGCGGACGCCGTAGGCGCTGACGACGCCACGCCGGCTTGGCTGACCGGCACCGGTGCGCAAGCCCCCAGCGTGCCCAGTGCAGCCGCCAGGGCCGTGGTTGCAAACGAGCAGGGCAAGGCGGTGCAGATGCGCATGGTGCGGGCCGAGACGCCGAGCGCCTTTTAGGCTCAAAAAAGCAGAACTCTGATTGTCGGCCAAAGCGGGCCACCCCACAGACGGCATGCGCGCACCTTGGCACGCAAAGTGGTCCGCGCATGAAAAAGCGGCCCGCCGGCCGCTGGTGGTCTTCGCCGACGCGAAACTCAATGGATCGGCTTGAATCGCATGCGTTTCGGACGCGCGCCTTCTTCGCCCAGGCGGCGCTTCTTATCGGCCTCGTATTCCTGGTAGTTGCCGTTGTAGAAAACCCATTGCGAGTCGCCTTCGGCCGCCAGGATGTGGGTGCAGATGCGGTCCAGGAACCAGCGGTCGTGGCTGATGACCATCGCGCTGCCGGCGAATTCCAGTAACGCTTCTTCCAGTGCACGCAGGGTTTCGACGTCCAGGTCGTTCGACGGTTCGTCCAGCATCAGCACGTTGCCGCCCTTGGCCAGCGTTTTCGCCAAGTGCAGGCGGCCGCGCTCGCCGCCCGACAGGTTGCCGACCAGTTTCTGCTGGTCGTTGCCCTTGAAGTTGAAGCGGCCCAGATAGGCGCGGCTGGGCATCACGAACTTGCCGACGATGATGTTGTCCAGCCCACCCGAGACGTCTTCCCACACCGTCTTGTCGCCGGCCAGGCTTTCGCGGCTCTGGTCGACGAAAGCCAGTTGCGCGGTCTTGCCGATCAACACGCGGCCGCCGTCGGGTTGCTCTTTTCCCTGCAGCATGCGGAACAGCGTGGACTTGCCCGCGCCGTTCGGCCCGATGATGCCGACGATGGCGCCAGGCGGCACCTTGAAACTGAGCTTGTCGATCAGCAGGCGGTCGCCGAAGCTCTTGCTGACGTTTTCGAATTCGATGACCTCATTGCCCAGGCGCTCGGCCACCGGGATGAAGATCTCGTTGGTCTCGTTGCGCTTCTGGTATTCGACGTCGCTCAGTTCCTCGAAGCGCGCCAGCCGGGCCTTGCTCTTGGTCTGGCGCGCCTTGGCATTGCTGCGCACCCACTTCAGCTCTTCCTTCATCGCCTTGCTGCGCGCGTCTTCGGTCTTCTGCTCCAGTTCCAGGCGCTTTTCCTTCTGCTCCAGCCAGTCGGAGTAATTGCCCTTCCACGGGATGCCGGCGCCACGGTCGAGTTCCAGAATCCACTCGGCCGCGTTGTCCAGGAAATAGCGGTCGTGGGTGATGGCCACCACGGTGCCGCTGTAGCGCTGCAGGAAGTGCTCCAGCCACTCGACCGATTCGGCGTCCAGGTGGTTGGTCGGCTCGTCCAGCAGCAGCATGTCGGGCTTGCTCAGCAGCAATCGGCACAGCGCGACGCGGCGCTTTTCACCGCCCGACAGCAGGCCGATCTTGGCGTCCCAGGGCGGCAGGCGCAGCGCGTCGGCGGCCAGTTCCAGCTGCAGGTCGGTGTTCTCGGAACCGGCCGCGGCAATGATGGCTTCCAGCTCGGCCTGCTCGGCCGCCAGCTTGTCGAAGTCGGCGTTCTCTTCGGCGTATTCGGCGTAGCCCTCGTCGAGCCGCGTCTTCGCCGCCAGCACGCCGCCGATGCCCTGTTCGACGGCTTCGCGCACGGTCTGCTCGGCGTCCAGCTGCGGTTCCTGCGGCAGGTAGCCGATGTTCAGGCCGGGCATCGGTACGGCCTCGCCTTCGTATTCCTTGTCGACGCCGGCCATGATCTTCAGCAGCGTGCTCTTGCCCGAGCCGTTGACGCCCAGCACGCCGATCTTGGCGCCGGGGAAGAAGGACAGCGAAACGTTCTTCAGGATCTGCCGCTTGGGCGGCACGATCTTGCCGAGGCGGTTCATGGTGAATACGTATTGGGCCATGGGGCAGTCGATGCTCGAAGTAAGGTGGGGCAGGGGGGCAGTCCCGGGCGGGAAAGAAGGCCTGCGACTCGCCATATTGTCCATCGAAGGGCGTGACCAGCCCGCCCGTTAGAATCTGACTTGCGCAGCGGCTTCCAGTCATCGCGGCGCGGTCGATTCCCCGACTTCTCTTTCCATCACTCGCGCCTTCCGACTGGTGCACCCGACACGGGTGACAGCAGGCCGCGAACCACGGCTCTCCCCGAGCCTGAGAACCCACCCCATGCTATTTACCGAACTCGGCCTGTCCGAGCCGCTCCTGCGCGCCGTTGCGGACCAGGGCTACGACACCCCCACCCCGATCCAGGTGCAAGCCATCCCGCAAGTGCTGAAGGGCGGCGACCTGTTGGCCGGCGCGCAAACCGGCACCGGCAAGACGGCCGGCTTCGTGCTGCCGATGCTGCAGCGCCTGATGGCCGTGCCGGCGAGCAAAGACGCACGCGGTCGCGTGCCGATTCGCGCGCTGATCCTGACCCCCACCCGCGAACTCGCCGCGCAGGTCGAAGAAAGCGTGCGCACCTACGGCAAGTACCTGCCGCTGACCAGCATGGTCATGTTCGGCGGCGTCGGCATGTCGCCGCAGGTCGACAAATTGCGCCGTGGCATCGACATCCTGGTGGCCACCCCCGGCCGCCTGCTCGACCACGCCCAGCAGCGCACGCTGGA
Source organism: Betaproteobacteria bacterium (assembly GCA_043716645.1). GTDB lineage: Bacteria > Pseudomonadota > Gammaproteobacteria > Burkholderiales > Burkholderiaceae_C > Rubrivivax. The sequence continues at coordinate 19,685 of JAYSYH010000227.1, forward strand.
CCTGAGCCAGGTCGAGATCTTCGTGCTCGACGAGGCCGACCGCATGCTGGACATGGGCTTCGTGCACGACATCAAGAAGGTGTTGGCCATCATCCCGGTGAAGAAGCAGAGCCTGCTGTTTTCTGCCACCTTCAGCGACGAGATCAAGGCTCTGGCCGACAAGCTGCTGAACGCCCCGGCGCTGATCGAAGTGGCACGCCGCAACCAGACCGCCGAAACCATCGCGCAGCTGGTCCACCCGGTTGGCCGTGAACGCAAGAAGGACCTGCTGGCGCACTTGATCAAGTCTGGCGACTGGCACCAGGTTCTGGTGTTCACGCGCATGAAGCACGGCGCCAACCGGCTGACCGACTTCCTGAACGACAGCGGCATCACCGCGATGGCCATCCACGGCAACAAGAGCCAGACGGCGCGCACCAAAGCGCTGGCCGACTTCAAGGCCGGCAGCCTGCAGGTGCTGGTGGCCACCGACATCGCGGCGCGCGGCATCGACATCGACCAGCTGCCGCACGTCGTCAACTTCGAGCTGCCCAACGTGCCCGAAGACTACGTGCACCGCATCGGCCGCACCGGCCGTGCCGGTGCGCAGGGCGAGGCCGTGAGCCTGGTTTGCCTCGACGAAGAGATCTTCCTGCGCGACATCGAGAAGCTGATCAAGCGCAGCATCCCGCGCCAGGACGTGCCGGGCTTCGAGCCGCCGGCGGGCGAGCGGGCCGAGCCTATCGTGCTGGGGCGCATGACCATCGGCATCGGTGGCACGCAGCGCAACGGCGGTGGTGGCGGTGGTGGCCGCGGTGGCCGTCCGGGCGGTGGCGGTGGCGGTGGCGGTGGCGGCGCATGCCGTGGTGCGCCGCCGCCGCGGTCGGCCGGCAGTGGTGGCCGCCCCGGTGGCCCATCGTCGGGTGGCGGCGGCAGGCCGGGTGGCCCGTCGACCGGTGGCGGTGGCCGCCCGGGCGGTTCGCGCCCGGCGGCGGGCCGGGGTGGTCCGCCCAAGCGCTGAGCCGGTGCTTGACGTTGCATGAAACAGCCGCCTCCGGGCGGCTTTTTTCGTTGGGCGCAACCCCGCGACGGCTGGCGCTGCGGGATTTACAAGGCGTGCGGGGCCGACGCCATCGCTGACACTGAGGCACGCTCACGACGCCGCCGTTGGTGCACAAAGTCGTCAACGACTGCACAGGCTCGGGCTGGGCCTGCGAGACGCTGGGCGGTTGCACAGGCGCGCTGGCAGTGATGCCGGTGGTGCCGGTGGTGCCGGTGGTGCCGGTGGTGCCGGTGGTGCTGGCGGTGCCGGCGGTGCCGGTGATGCCGGTGGGGCTGACCATCGGCACCGCAACGTGGCGCCGCACCTGTCGCAGCGGCTGCGTGGCGCCGCCGGGGTTTGGCGTGCGCGTGCGCTCTGAAGGCTCAGGTGCGCAGGCCTTGCAGGCCGCGCTAGACGCTGGCCCTGCCGTTGTCCAGCGCCGCACGCACCAGGTAGCTTTTCAAGTGTCACGTCGCCGGTGTGCACCCACGCGCACGGCGTCGTCCTCGCGCGCCTCGCCCATGCCGAATGCCGCCTTGATGCCGTTGCCGGTGAAGCGCAACAAGCGGCCGTAGTGCGCCTGCACGACGTCGGCCATGCGGCGCATCGCCCGGCCCAGCACGTCATGGGTGTCTTCGGCCGCCAGGCCGTCGGCCATCGCGGTCGAGCCAACGGCGTCGGCAAAACAGCACCGTGACCTGCCGGTGCTGCAAGCCGCTGGGTCGGTGCAGTGCGGCGAGGGCGGCTTGAAGGGCCCGCGCGTCGGTGTCGGACATGGCAGGCGGCAGACTCGAAGTGCGCGGATGCCGGCCCGCCGCGTGCTTAGGCCCCGTGACCCTTGATGTAGGTTTCCAGGAAGTTGATCTGCTGGCCCATCTGGCGGATGTTGTCCTTCACGACGTCGCCGATGGACACGATGCCCACCACCGTGCCGGTCTCCACCACCGGCAGGTGGCGGAAGTTGCGTGACGCCATCAGCCCCATGCAGGCTTCGATGGGGTCGCTGAGCTTCACCGTCATGGGGTTGGCGGTCATGATGTCCTTAACCGCCACGCGCGTGGCGTCCAGGCCGGGCAGCAGCACCTTGATGGCGCAATCGCCCTGGGTGACGATGCCCTTCAGCTGGCCCGCAGCCATCACCAGCACCGCGCGCACCCGCAGGTCGCGCATCAGCTGCAAGGCTTTCACGACCAGGTCTTCCGGCCCCACGGTGACCAGCGTGATGGGTTGCGGTTTCTGCTCCAGACAGCTCTTGACGGTGGTCATGGCGGGGTGCTCGGGTCGGTGAGGGTTGGGGGGTGGGCGTTCGCGGGGCGTGGTTGGCGCGGTGGCGCCGGTTGGACCGCGCGCCGCAAGGTTAGCGTTTTCTGCGCTCAGGTGTCAGCCGCGACCAGTTCGACCGCCTGACCGCTGAGCACGGCATTGCCCGACAGCGGGTCGCGCGCGTCGATGTCGAGCAACGCGTTCAGATTGGTCCCCGGGCGTTCGGCCGCCAGCGCCAGTTGCGCGCCGGGCAGGTCGTGGCCGCTGGGGCCGCCGCACCCAGTTCGGCGGCGGCGCGCGGCAGGTCGGCCAACAGCGGCGCTGGCGCCAGTTCGATCCGCCCACTGGGCGTGCGCAGCGCTTCGGGGATGCGCGGTTGCAACGGGCCCAGGTCGATGCCGCCCGGCAGGTGTTCGATGCGCGCCAGCGTCAGACCGTCGGGCCGGCGGCGGAAGCCGTCGCCGTAGGGGCCGCTGCGCAAAGCCAGATCCAGCAGCCGCTCGGGGCCGCTGCGGCCGTCCAGCGCCTGCAGCATCGCCGGGGCCTGGTCGCCCGCGCTCTTGCGCAATTCGGCTTGCAGCAGCTCGTCGTCCAGCGCCTGTACGTCGGCGCCGGCGCCGCGCCCCATCGCGATGGCCGCAATGCGCAGCAGCGTCTGCCATTCAGCCGGGTGGCCGGCCGGCGGCGCGAATACCGCGCCGCTGTAGCGCGCGTGGTTGCGGTGGCTCAGCTGCGGGAAGGCCACGTCGTAGTGGGTGTCTTCCAGCGGGCTCCAGCCGGGCAGCCCGACGTCGGCATGGCGCGTGGTTTCGTTCAGGTAGATGTCCAGGCTGACCATGAAATCCAGGCTGGGTGAGTGGAACGGGAACTCTATCGGGTGCGATCGGTCGATACTGCGGCCTGCGTGCCCGCTGCCCGCTGCCGAAGCCCAACCGACACGAAAACCGCCATGCCCAATTTCGAGACCCTGCTGTGCGCCGTGGCCGACCACGTGTTGACGATCACGCTGAACCGGCCCGACAAGCTGAACGCCTTCAACCGCACGATGATGGACGAACTGATCAGCGCTTTCGACCACGCCGACGCTGATGACGAGGTGCGTGCCGTGATCGTCACTGGCGCCGGCCGTGCGTTCTGCGCCGGGGCCGATTTGTCGCAGGGTGCGAAGACCTTCGACTACGCGGCGCGTGGCGACCGGCCCGGCGTCGATTCCGCCCTGCAAGGCGGCGTGGTGGACTGGGCCGACGAGTCGGTGCGCGACGGCGGTGGCCGTGTCACGCTGCGCATCTTCAACTGCCTGAAGCCGGTGATCGCGGCGATCAACGGGCCGGCGGTGGGCATCGGCGCGACGATGCTGCTGCCGATGGACATCCGGCTGGCCGGTGACGGTGCCCGCGTCGGCTTTGTCTTCAACCGGCGCGGCATCACGCCTGAAGCTTGTTCCAGCTTCTTCCTGCCGCGCATCGTGGGCATCAGCCGGGCGCTGGAGTGGACCTATTCCGGCCGCGTCTTCGACGCCGCCGAAGCGCTGGCCGGCGGGCTGGTGCGCCAGGTGTTGCCGGCTGACGAACTGCTGCCCGCCGCGCAGGCCGTCGCGCGCGAGATCGCAGACAACGCCGCGCCCGTTTCCGTCGCCTTGACGCGCCAGATGATGTGGCGCATGTTGGGCGCGTCGCACCCGATGGAAGCCCACCGCGTGGACAGCCGGGCCATCTTTTCGCGCGGCGCCTCAGCCGACGCGAAAGAAGGCGTGATGGCCTTTCTGGAAAAGCGCCCGGCGCAGTTCACCGGGCGCGTGTCGACGGACATGCCGCCGTGGTTTCCGTGGTGGGATGAGCCGGGCTACCGATGACATGCTGCCGCTGCGGCCCACACGCTGAGCGTGACGGCGTCGCCCGGGGCCCGCTTTTCCGGCAGGCACCTCGTCCACCGGTAGGCGTGCGGCTTTTGAAAGACTCGATCTCGCGGTCGGCGAAGGCGCTGCCGGGCATCGCACGGAAGGCAGCCCTTTTGTGGTGCAGCATCCAGCATTCGCCACCAACCACACACAGCCCATGAGCAAGCCCAAGAAAGAGACTCAAGAAGCCAAGAAGCCGAAAAAGTCATTCGTGCCGAACGCGCCCGGCTTGCCCGCCGGTTTGGCGCCGCTGGCCTACAACCCCTTGAAGCCCAAGAAGCGCTGACCGCTTCGCGCCCAGCGTTTTCAAGTGGCTGCGCGCAACCCCAGGCGGACCCGGGCTTCAGCCGGCGAGGCCACTGCGCGGCCGGCCTGGCGGGCACAGAGGGCCAGGGCCTCGATCAGCATGCCGTTGCCGGTGGCCCGCACGCCGTCCGGCAGGTAGAAGGTGTCCTCCAACCCGCTGCGCAGCATGCCGCCCAGTTCAGCGGTTCTCTGGTGCACCGGCCAGATTTCGGCACGGCCGATCAGCGTGGTCTGCCACACCGCATCAGCCGGGGCGTAGCGGGGCAGCAGGGCCAGCAAATCGGCGTCGCATGGCATCCCGCTGGCCACACCCATCACGAAGTTCAGTTCTGGCACGCCGGAAAACAAACCGGCCTTCAGGTACAGGCCCACACTGCGCACGATGCCCACGTCGAAGCATTCGAATTCAGGGTGGATGCCCAGTTCGTTCATCACTTCCAACATCTGCTGCACCTTGGCCACCGGGTTGTCGAAGACCATCGGCGGCCAGGCCCACTCGCCGTTGTCCTTGAGCTTCAGGTAGTTCAGCGTGCCGGCATTGCAGGCGGCTGCTTCGGGCCTGACGCGGCGCAGGCAGTCCAGCGGGCCGCTGATGTCCTTGCCCACCACACCGGTGGTCAGGTTGATGATCACGCCGGGGCAGGCGGCGCGGATGGCGTCGACGACCGCCTCGGCCACGTCCGGGTCCCAACTGGGCATGTGGCCGAAGCCCGGCTCCTGGCTGCGCAGGTGCACATGCATGATGCTGGCGCCGGCATTGAAGGCGTCGCGCGCCTCGGTCGCCATCTGCGCCGGCGTGACGGGCACCGGGTGTTGCTGCGGGTTGGTCAGCACGCCGGTCAGGGCGCAGGTCAGGATGGCTTTGTCTTGGGTCATGGCGGGGCTCGTTCTGCGCTGATTTCACTGCTGATTTCACTGCTGATTTCGCTGACATCGATCTCGACCAGCATGGCGCCGCTGGCCACGCTGTCTTTCGGCTGGGCGTGCACCGCCCGCACCGTGCCAGCGGCCGCGGCGTTCAGCCACATTTCCATCTTCATGGCCTCGACGCAGACCAGCGGCTGGCCGGCACTGACGCGGTCACCCACGGCCACCAGCACCTGCGCCACCACGCCGGCCACCGGCGCGCGGGCGCGGCTGGCGTCCAGGCGCGCGTCGCCTGCGGGCCAGGGCGAAGGTTCGCTGAAGCTGAAGCTATGGCCCTGGCGTGACAGGTGCAGCGTGCGGCCGTCCTGCACGGCGATGGCCTGCTGGCCCACACCGTCGCTGCAAAAGCGCACCGCGGCGCCGTCGCGCGACAGCAGGGCCAGGCCGTCGGGCGGCGCGCGCAGCGTTCGCGTCTGGCCATCGCAGACCAGAGTCAGGTCGTGCTGCGCTACGCTGGCGGGCCGGCTGCCGGCGTGGTCGCTCAGCAGCGCTGCAGCCAGCGTCCACAGCTCGTCATCGGGCAGCGGGCGCTGCATCAGTGCCGGCACGGTGTCGCCGCGGGCGGCGGCCCATTCGTCCAGCCGCGTGGTGGTGAGCGTGGCGGCCGTGAACTGCGGGTGGTTCACCAGGTCGCGCAAGAAGCGGCCGTTGTTGCGCAGGCCCAGCAGCGGCACGTCTTCCAGCGCGCGCGTCAGCCGGCGCACAGCGTCGGCGCGGTCGTGGCCGTGGGCGATGAACTTGGCCACCATCGCGTCGTAGTGCGGCGTGACTTCGCCGCCTTCGGCGATGCCGTGGTCGATGCGGATGCCGGCGGCGTCGGGCCTCCAGCCGGCGATGCGCCCGGTCTGCGGCGCCCAGCCGTCGTACGGGTCTTCGGCATAGAGCCGCGCTTCGATGGCGTGGCCGGTGAAGGTGATGCGCTCTTGCCCGCCGCCACAAATGCGCGTCAGCGCTTCGCCCTGCGCCACCCGCAACTGCCATTCGACGAGGTCGATGCCGGTGATGCATTCGGTCACCGTGTGTTCGACCTGCAGCCGCGTGTTCATCTCCAGAAAGTAGTGCCGCATTTGCGCATCGACGATGAATTCCACCGTGCCCGCGCCGCAGTAGCCCACGGCCAGCGCGGCGGCCACAGCGTCGCGGCCCAGCGCCTCCCGCAGCGCGGGCGTAACCGCCGGTGAAGGCGCTTCTTCGATGACCTTCTGCCGCCGCCGCTGCGCCGTGCAATCGCGTTCACCCAGGTGCAAGGCATGGCCGTGGGCATCAGCGAAAACCTGCACTTCGATGTGGCGACCGTCGGGAATCAGCCGCTCCAGCATCAGCGTGCCGTCACCAAAAGCGCTGAGTGCTTCCCGGCGCGCGCTGGCCAACGCGGCCGGCAGTTCGCTGGCGTGCCGCACCAGCCGCATGCCACGCCCGCCACCGCCGGCCACGGCTTTCACCAGCAAAGGCATGCCGAGCGCGATGGCTTCGGTGGTCAGTCGCTCATCGCTCTGCTCTTCGCCGGGTCGTTGGCTGAAGTAGCCCGGTGCACAGGGCACACCGGCCGCCGCCATCCGGCGCTTGGCCTGCGCCTTGTCGCCCATCGCGCGGATGGCCGCGGGCGGCGGGCCGATGAAGACCAGGCCGGCGTCGGCGCAGGCCTGCGCAAAGTCGGCGCGTTCCGACAAAAAGCCGTAGCCCGGATGCACCGCATCGGCGCCAGTGGCCTGCGCAGCCGCCAGCAGTGCGGCCACGTTCAGGTAAGACTCGGCCACGGCTGACCGGCCGATGTGCACAGCAACGTCGGCCTGCAGCACATGCGGCGCGTACGCGTCGGCGTCACTGAACACGGCCACCGTGCGGTAGCCCAGCCGATGCGCGGTGCGCATCACGCGGCAGGCGATCTCGCCGCGGTTGGCGATCAGGATTTTTCCGAAGCTCATGCGCGGGGCTCGGCCTTGGCGCTCACTGCGGCACCCAACTGGCCTTGCGCTTGTGCAGAAAGGCCGTCGTGCCTTCGGTGCCTTCCGTGCCCAGTGCAGCGGCCGAGAAAACCTCGGCCGCGTGCTGCACCAGCGACGCCGGTGGCTGGAAGCGTGCTTGCGCGAGCAGCGCCTTGGTGGCCGCCACGGCACCCGGTGCGCACAGCAGGATGTTGCCCAGCACGGCGGCCAGCGCGTGGTCCAGCGCGCCGGCTGCATGCACCGCGTGCACCAGGCGCAAACGCAACGCGGCCTCGGCGTCCAGCTTGCCGCCGGTCACGGCCAGGCGTTTGGCTTCGGCGTAGCCCAGGCGTTCAACCAGGAAGGGCGCGATCTGTGCCGGCACCACGCCCAGGCTGGTTTCGGGCAGTCGAAACACCGCACTGGTGCCGGCCAGCGCCACGTCGGCCACGCAGGCCAGACCCAGGCCGCCGCCCATCACGCTGCCTTCCAGCACGGCCACGGTGGCCAGTCCGGTGTCGGCGAAGGCCACGCACAGTTCACCGAAGGCCGCGTTGACCTTGACCACCGCTTGCGCGTCGGCAGCCAGTTGCAAGCGCGCGCTGGCCATGTCGCGCAGGTCGGCGCCGGCGCAGAAATGGCCGCCTGCGCCGCGTAGCACCAGCACGCGCGTAGTGCCGTCGCGTTCGGCCGCCGCCAGCGCTTCGCGCAGGTCCAACACCATCGCCATCGACATGGCGTTGCGCACCTCGGGGCGGTTCAGCGTGACATGCAGAACCCCTGCTTCACGGCGCAGCAGCAAGGTGGCGGTGCTCACAGCGACTTGCCCGCGTCTTTGCCAGGCAAGGTGCCTTCGAGCTTGCAGATGATGCCCAGCATCACCTCGTCGGCACCGCCGCCGATGCTGATCAGGCGGCTGTCGCGGTAGGCCTGGCTGATCGGGTTTTCGCGCGTGTAGCCCATGCCGCCCCAGTACTGCAGGCAGGCATCGGCCACCTCACGGCTCAGCCGTCCGCACTTCAGCTTGGCCATGCTGGCCAGCTTGGTCACGTCTTTGCCGCTGACGTACAGCTCCACCGCGCGGTAGGTCAGCGCGCGCAGCGCTTCCACTTCGGTACGCAATTCGGCCAGCCGGTAATGCACGACCTGGTTGTCGAGGATGCTCTTGCCGAAGGCCTTGCGCTGCCGCGTGTAGGCGATGGTCTGGTCGATCAGGCGGTCCAGGCTGCGCAGTGAACCGGCCGCACCCCACAGCCGCTCCTCCTGGAATTGCAGCATCTGGAAGGTGAAGCCCAGGCCTTCCTGGCCGATCAGGTTGCGCTTGGGCACGCGCACGTTGTCGAAAAAGATTTGCGCGGTGTCGCTGCTGTCCATGCCGATCTTGTGGATCTTCTGCCGGCTGATGCCGGGCGTGTCCATCGGCACCACGATCAGGCTCTTGTTCTTGTGCCCTGGACCGTCGGAGGTGTTGGCCAGCAGGCAGCACCAGTCGGCTTTCAGGCCATTCGTGATCCACATCTTGCTGCCATTGATGACGTAGTCAGCGCCTTCAGACCTGGCCGTGGTCTTGATCGCCGCGACATCGGAGCCGCCACCGGCCTCGCTGACGCCCAGGCAGGCGACGTAATCACCGCTGATGGTGGGCGACAGGAATTCACGGCGCAATTCGTCGCTGCCGAAGCGCGCCAGGGCCGGCGTGGCCATGTCGGTCTGCACGCCGATGGCCATCGGCACGCCGCCGCAGTTGCATTGGCCCAGGGCTTCGGCCATCACCATGCTGTAACTGAAGTCCAGGCCGGCGCCGCCGAATTCCTCGGGGTACTTCAAACCCAGCAGGCCCAGGTCGCCCAGCTTCTTGAACAGCTCGTGGCTGGGGAATTGCTCGGCCTTTTCCCATTCGGCGACATGCGGGTTGATTTCCTTGTCGCAGAACTTGATGACGGTGTCTTCGAGCTGGCGGTGTTCGGTGGTGAACTTCATGCAGGGTCTCCGGTCGAGTTTGTGTTCTAGAACCGCGCGACACCAAAGGTGTTCGGGCGCAGCGTTCGTTGTTCAGCGTCGCGCGCGATGGCCAGACACAGGCCCAGCACGCGCCGCGTGTCGCAGGGGCTGATCACGCCGTCGTCCCACAGGCGTGCGGTGCCGAAGAGCACGTCGCTTTCGGCGTCCAGGCGGTTGCGCAGCGCGTCGCTCATCGCAGCCAGCGCTTCGTCGTTGGCCGGCAAGCCCATGCGCACCAGCTTGTTGCGGTTCAGGATGTCCATCACCCTGGCGGCCTGCGCACCGCCCATCACCGCGGTGCGCGCGCTGGGCCAGCTGAAGATGAAGCGGGGGTCGAAACCGCGGCCGCACATGCCGTAATTGCCAGCGCCGAAACTGCCGCCCAGCACGATGGTGAATTTGGCGACGCGGGCATTCGCCACCGCCTGGATCATCTTGCTGCCGTGCTTGATGGCGCCGCCGTGTTCGGCCGCGGTGCCCACCATGTAGCCGGTGGTGTTCTGCAGGAAGACCAACGCCATACCGGCTTGATCGCAAGCTTGTATGAACTGCGCGGCCTTGGTCGAACCGGTGGGTTGTATGGGCCCGTTGTTGCCGATGACGCCAACGGCGTGGCCGTGCAGGCGCGCGTGCCCGCAAACGGTATCGGCCGCGTAATTGGCTTTGAATTCGAGGAAGTCGCTGCCGTCGACCACGCGCGCGATGACCTCGCGCACGTCGTAGGGCTCGCGTTCATCGGCCGGCACCACGCCCATCAATTCATCGGGGCTGAACAACGGTTTATCGCAGGCAAATGGTGCGGGCACGGCGTCCCACGGCAGCTTGTCGATCAATTCGCGGGCAATAGCGATGGCGTGGGCGTCGTTGTCGCTCAGGTACTCGCCCAGGCCGGTGACTTCGGCGTGCATCTGCGCGCCGCCCAGTTCCTCGTCGGTCGCGTCTTCGCCGATGGCCGCCTTCACCAGTGGCGGCCCGGCCAGGTAGATGCTGCTGCGGCCCTTCACCAGCACCACATAGTCCGACAGCCCGGGCAGGTAGGCGCCACCCGCCGTGGACGAGCCGTGCACCACGGCGATCTGCGGAATGCCGGCGGCCGACAGCCGCGCCTGGTTGGCGAAGGTGCGCCCGCCATCGACAAAGATCTCGGCCTGGTACATCAAGTTGGCGCCGCCCGATTCCACCAGCGCAATCAGCGGCAGCTTGTTCTGTGCCGCGAGTTCTTGCGCGCGCAGTGCTTTCTTCAGGCCCATCGGCGCCACGGTGCCGCCTTTCACCGCGCTGTCGCTGGCGCTGATCAACACGCGCTTGCCGGCAACCACGCCGATGCCCACGATGCTGCCGCCGCCCAGCACGCTTTTCTTGCCGTCGTCGTCGTGCATGCCCAGTCCGGCCAGCGGGCTGAGCTCCAGGAAGTCACTGCCCCGGTCGATCAGCCGCGCCACGCGCTCACGCGGCAGCAACTGCCCGCGCTCGTCGAACTTCTTGCGCTTGCTTTCCGATTCGGCGACCACCTTCGCCTGCAGTGCCTGCACCCTGGCAAGACGTTCCTGCATGCGCGCTGCATTCGCTTTGAAAGCGGCCGAGCGGGTGTCGATCAACGACCCGAGCGCAGGCATTACTTCAGAACCTCGGGCGTCACCGCGCGGTGGAAACCATTGAAAGGCACCGAGGTGGACGTCGTGCCCAGCGGAAAGATGTCGCTGCCCAGCGAGGCTGCGCCGTCGATTTGCAGCGTCACGCCGGTGATGAAGCTGGCACCCGGCGACAGCAAGAAGACGATGGCCGCGCTGACTTCGGCTTCCACGCCCATGCGGCGCAGCGGCACGTGCTGCTTCAATTTCGGAATGATGGATTTCAGGGCCCCGCCGTAGGTGTCCATGCCGCTGCTGGCGATCCAGCCCGGCGCCACGGCGTTGACGCGCACACCGGCATGCGCCCATTCGAAAGCGGCGGTGGCCGTGAGGTTGGCCATGCCGGCGCGCGCCGCGCCGCTGTGGCCCATACCGGGCATGCCGTTGCGGAAGTCGGCCGTCATGTTCACGATGCTGCCGCCCTGGCTCTGCATCGATTGGTTGAACAGCTCGCGCATCATCAGGAAGCCGCCGGTGAGGTTGTTCGCCACCACTGCATCGAAGCCTTTCTTGCTGATCGCCAGCAAGGGCGCCGGAAACTGGCCGCCGGCGTTGTTCACCAGGCCCGCGACAGCGCCGTGCTGTGCAACGACGGTGGCCACGCCCGCCTTCACTGCTTCTTCGTCGCGGATGTCGAAGGCGATGGTGGCGCACCGTCCGCCGTCTTCGGCGATCTCGCTGGCCACGGCGCTGAGTTTGGCCTGCGTGCGCCCGCTGATGACGACCTGCGCCCCCAGCGCCGCCAGTTCGTGCGCCACGCAGCGCCCGATGCCGCTGCCGCCGCCCGTGACCCAGATGACTTGGCCATCGAACAGGCCAGGGCGAAAGATGCTGCGGTATCGCTGAGGCTCATTCATGGTGTGCCATTAGGCTGTAGGGTGACGTTAACGTCAACGAAATGACATCTAGGTGAATACGCGGATGTCTGCGGCAGGGGGCTGAAATACGATGACCAACATCCACTCCAACCGAGGTTTTTCAGATGGACCTGCAAGCCTGCACCGAAACCCTGCGTACCAAGATGGCGACCGCCAGTGGCCTGAATGCCACCTTGAAATTCGATTGCGGCGCCGATGGCGTGGTGGTTCTCGACGGCAAGAGCGTGCCCGGCAGCGTCAGCAACGACAGCATCGACACCGAATGCACGGTGGCCATCACGCTGGAGAATCTGACTGCGCTGCTGACCGGTGAGTTGGAGCCGGCTACCGGTTTCATGATGGGCAAGTTCAAGGTCAGTGGCGACATGAGCGTGGCCATGAAGCTGCAGCGTTTCATCTGAACATGCTGGCGCCGCAGCTTCGCCGTCAGCAGGCGGCAGCCCGCGATGCCGCGATCGTCGCGGTGGCTTCCCACCGTGACGAAGGCACCGGCGAGCTGTTCGGCATCACCGAGCTGTGCGGCGAATTCGGCATCACGCTGCGCACCATCCGCTTCTATGAAGACAAGAGCTTGCTCAAGCCGCGACGTATCAACGGCACGCGCGTCTACACCCGGCGCGACCGGGCGCGGCTGGCGCTGATCCTGCGCAGCAAGGCCATTGGTGCAAGCCTGGACGAGATCAAGCACTACCTCGACCTGTACGGTGCGCATGGCGAGGGTCGCGTGCAGCAGCTGAAGTTCGTGCAGGACCGCACCGACCAGACCATTGCCGCTTTGGAAACCAAGCGCGCCCATATCGAGGCCAGCCTGGCCGAATTGCGGGTCATCAACGCAGCGGTGCGGCGGCAACTGGAATCGAAATGAGCCTGCCCAACTTCCCGTCGGCCTGGATGAGCGAGGAGCACCGCGTGCTGCAGGACAGCGTGGCGCGGTACATCGCTGACAAATGGGTGCCGCGTGCGGCTGAGTTTCGCGCCGCGGGCAAGTTGGGGCCGGACGTCTGGCGCGAGGCGGGCGCCAACGGGCTGCTGTGCGTCAGCACGCCGGTCGAATATGGCGGTGGCGGTGGCGACTTCGGCCATGAAGCGGTGATCCTGCTGGAACAGGCGCGGGCCAATGTCTCGGGCTGGGGTGGCGGCCTGCATTCGGCCATCGTCGCGCCCTACCTGTTGCAATACGGCACCGCGGCGCAGAAGCTGCGCTGGCTGCCGCAGATGGTGACCGGTGAATTCATCACCGCCATCGCGATGACCGAGCCGGGCACGGGCAGCGATCTGCAGGCAGTGCGAACGCGCGCCGTGCTGCAGGGCCATCACTATGTCTTGAACGGCGCCAAGACCTTCATCACCAACGGGCAGAACGCCAACCTGATCGTGGTGGTCTGCAAGACCGGCAGCGGCGAAGGGGCCAAGGAGGTCTCGCTGCTGATGGTCGAGACCGAGTCGGCCGCAGGTTTTCGCCGCGGCCGGCAACTCGACAAAGTCGGCATGCACGCGCAGGACACGTCCGAGCTTTTTTTCGACGGCGTGCGGGTGCCGGCCGACAACCTGATCGGCGGCCAGGAAGGCCAGGGCTTCTTCCAGTTGATGGCGCAACTGCCGCAAGAGCGGCTGATCATTGCCGTCAGCGGCATCGGCGCGATGGAACGCGCATTGGATGAAACGCTGAAGTACGTAAAGGAACGCCAGGCTTTCGGCAAGACGCTGTGGGACTTCCAGAACACCCGCTTCAAGCTGGCCGAGGTGCAGGCTACGGTGCTGGCCGCACGCGCCTTCGTCGACGCCTGCATGGCCGCGCACTTGAAGGGCGAACTCGACGCCGCGCGCGCGGCACTGGTCAAGGCCTGGGTCAGCGAGCAACAGTGCAAGGTGATGGACGAATGCCTGCAACTATTCGGCGGTTACGGCTACATGATGGACTACCCGATCGCCGAGTTGTATGTCGATGCCCGGGTGCAGCGCATCTACGGCGGCACCAATGAAATCATGAAAGAGCTGGCTTCACGCTTCATGTGAACCGGCGCAGGAGCAACCGATGAGTGATGCGTTGATTGATGCGTTCATCTACGACCACGTGCGCACGCCGCGCGGCAAGGGCAAGAAGGACGGCAGCCTGCACCAGGCCTCGCCGGTGTGGTTGCTGCGCACGCTGTTGCAGGCCCTGCAGCAGCGCCATGACCTGGACACCGCGTTGGTCGACGACGTGGTGCTGGGCTGCGTGACCCCGGTGGGCGAACAAGGCGCCGACATCGCGCGCACCGCGGTGCTGGACGCCGAATGGGCGCAGACCGTGGCCGGCGTGACGCAAAGCCGCTTTTGCGCCAGCGGGCTGGAAAGCGTCAACCTGGCAGCGGCGAAAGTGGCCAGCGGTTTCGAGGACCTGGTGGTCGGCGGCGGCGTCGAAAGCATGAGCCGCTGGGCGATGGGCAGCGATGGCGGCGCGTGGTTCATGGACCCGCGAATCAACCAGAAGCTGGGCTTCGTGCCGCAGGGTGTGGGCGCCGACCTGATCGCCACGCTGGAAGGCTGGGGCCGCGACGATGTCGATGCCTTTGCCCTGCAGTCGCACCGCAAGGCGGGGGCAGCGCGGGCTGAAGGGCGCTTCGCGCGCAGCGTGGTGCCGGTGCACGACATCGCGGGGCTGCTGATGCTGGACCGCGACGAGACCATCCGCGAGCTTGCAACCATGGAAGCGCTGGCCAAGCTGTCGCCCAGCTTTGCCGCGATGGGCGCAATGGGCTTCGACGCCACCGCGCTGCGCAAGTACACGACGGTGGAACGCATCACGCACATGCACCACGCCGGCAACAGCAGCGGCATCGTCGATGGCGCCGCGCTGATGCTGGTGGGCTCGAAGAAGGGTGGCGAGCGGGCCGGCCTGAAGCCACGTGCGCGCATCCGCGCGGCAGCGGTCATCGGCAGCGAGCCGACCATCATGCTGACCGGGCCCACACCGGCCTGCCGCAAGGCACTGGCCAAGGCCGGCATGGCGGCTGCCGACATCGACCTGTGGGAGATCAACGAGGCCTTCGCCGTGGTGCCGATGAAAACCGCGCGCGACCTGGGCGTGGACCTGGCCCGCGTCAACGTCAACGGCGGCGCCATCGCGATGGGCCACCCGCTGGGCGCTACCGGTTGCATCATCCTGGGCACGTTGCTGGACGAACTGGAACGCCGCAACCTCAGCACCGGCTGCGCCACGCTGTGCGTGGGCGGCGGCATGGGCATCGCCACCATCATCGAAAGGGTCTGACCATGGCCAGCGCAATCAACCTCAAGGTGGGCGACGACGGCATCCTGGTGGCCATGATGGACCTGCCGGGCCGCCCGATGAACGTGGTCGGCGATGAACTGATGGCTGGCATCGCGCTGGCCATCGGCCGTCTGGCAGACCCCTCGGTGAAGGGCCTGGTGCTGACATCGGCGAAGGCCGATTTCTGCGCCGGCGGCGACCTCGACCGCATGTCGAAATGGACCACCCCGCAGCAGCCTTTCGACGCCAGCATGGCGATGAAGCAGGTGCTGCGGCAACTTGAAACGCAGGGCAAGCCGGTGGTGGCCGCCATCAACGGCCACGCTTTGGGCGGCGGCCTGGAAATCGCACTGGCCTGCCACGCGCGCATCGCGCTGACCGACCCGCGTCTGAAGCTCGGCCAGCCCGAGGTCAAGCTGGGACTGTTGCCCGGCGGCGGTGGCACGGTGCGGCTGTCGCGCCTGGTGGGCATCCAGCAGGCGCTGCAGATCTGTGGCGAAGGCGGCGACTTGAGCCCGGCCAAGGCGTTGGACCTGGGCTTGCTGACGGCCCTGGCGCTGGACCGTGATGACCTGATGGCGCAGGCCCGGGCCTGGCTCATGGCCAATCCGCAAGCGAAACAGCCTTGGGATCGGCCCAAGTTCCGCATGCCCGGCGGTGACTCGCGCTCGCCGGCCATGGCGCAGTTGTTCTCTGTGGTGCCGTCGGTGGCGTCGGTCAAGAGCCAGGGCAACTACCCGGCCGTGCAGCACATTATGAGCAGCATCTTCGAAGGCGGCCTGATGGACTTCGACAACGCCTGCGTAGTCGAGAGCCGCTACTTTGCAGCTTGTGCGATGTCGCCCGAGTCGCGCAACATGATCAACACGCTGTGGTACCAGCTGAACGCGATCAAGAAAGGGGCTTCACGGCCGGCGGGTTTTGCGCCTTCGAAAGTGCAGCGACTGGGTATTCTGGGTGCCGGGATGATGGGCGCCGGCATCGCCTACGTGTCGGCCCGGGCCGGTATCAAGGTCGTGCTGCTGGACAGCACGCTGCAAGCCGCCGAACGCGGCAAGGCCTATTCGCAGGGTCTGCTGGACAAGGCGGTGAAGCGCGGGCGCAGCACAGCGGAGAAGCGTGATGCGCTGCTGGCGCGCATCACGCCGACGGCCGATTTCGCGGCATTGGCCGGTTGCGACCTGATCATCGAAGCGGTGTTCGAAGACCGCGCGGTGAAGGCCGATGTGACGCGCAAGGCGCAGGCTGTGCTGGGTGTCGACGCCGTGTTCGCGTCCAACACGTCCACCCTGCCCATCACTGGCCTGGCGCAGGCCAGCCTGAAGCCCGAGAACTTCATCGGCCTGCATTTCTTCAGCCCGGTGGACAAGATGCCGCTGGTGGAAATCATCGTCGGCCAGGCAACCAGCAACGAGACGCTGGCCCGAGGCTTCGACTACGTGCTGCAGATCGGCCAGACGCCCATCGTCGTCAACGACAGCCGCGGTTTTTTCACCAGCCGCGTCTTCGGCACCTACGTGATGGAAGGCATTGCGATGCTGAAAGAAGGCGTGCACCCGCGCAGTATCGAAGCCGCAGGGCTGCAGGCCGGCATGCCGATGCCGCCGCTGGCCTTGCAGGACGAAGTGAGCCTGAGCTTGGGCCTGCATGTCGCCGATCAGACGAGGAAGGACCTGGCCGCCGAAGGAAAGACGGTTGCCGAACACCCAGGCATGAGCGTGGTGCGGCAGCTGTGCGAGATCGGCCGCATCGGCAAGAAGGCCGGCAAGGGCTTCTACGACTGGCAGGCCGACGGCAAGCAGCTGTGGCCCGAACTGGCCACCCTTTACCCGGTGGCCGCGCACCAACCCGAACAGCGTGAGCTGATCGACCGCTTGATGTTTGCCCAGGCCAATGAGGCGGCGCGCTGCTTGGACGAAGGCGTGCTGCGGTCCGCCGCCGACGGCAATATCGGCAGCATTCTCGGCTGGGGCTTTGCACCTTTTCACGGCGGCGCGCTGCAATTCATCAACGCGATGGGCGCGGCCACTTTCGTGGCTCGGGCGCGTGAACTCGAAGCCAAGTTCGGCCCGCGTTTCCGGCCGGCGGCCGGGGCGGTGCGGCAGGCCGACAGTGGCGGTCGCTTCGACGCCGTCTGACCCAGTCTGACCCCGTCTGACCCCGTCTGACCCAGCCTGACACCGCCAGCCGGCCAGCATGGCGCAGCGGACTGCGGGCTGGCAACGAATCTGGTATTGGACTAAAATTCTGAGAATATCCAGAATGGGAGTTTAATGATGAGTGCAGTGCTGGCCCCTCGTGCACCGTCCGAAGTCAGTCCTGAACGCATGGCCGCTGCCGGCCTGCGTGCCTTCGGCCGCATCGCTGAGGCTTGGGATTTGACGGTCGATGAGCAACTGCTGCTGCTGGGCCAGCCGCCCCGTTCGACCTATTTCGCGTGGCGCAAGCAACCCGAAAAGGCCGTGGTTTCGCGCGACACGCTGGAGCGCCTGTCGAACATTCTGGGCATCTACAAGAGCCTGCAGATCCTGCTGCCTGATGCCGCAGCGGCCGACGCCTGGGTGCGCCAGCCGAACAACGCTGCGCCCTTTGGCGGCGGCACTGCGCTGGCTCGCATGCTGGGCGGCAACGTCAGCGACCTGAACCTGGTGCGGCGGTACCTGGACGGCGTGCGCGGCGGGGGGTGGTCCTGAGCGCTGCGGCGTTGCCGGGTGGCCGTGGTGCCGACAGCCATGAACTGGCGGTACGGCGGGTGCGCTGGCCGCAAGCTTGCCGCATCGTGCCCACGCGCTACCCGGCCATCAACCTGTTCGACCGGGTGGCTGACGCGGCCGACTTCGACGCCCTCTACGCACTGGAAGCGATGAGCAACGAAAGGCTGCGCGACGACGCCGGCCACATCGAGCGCGTGCCGCGTGAACAGCGGGTGTATGGCCCGGGCAGCGGGCCCATCATGGCTGCGTTCACCCACGTCAATGTGTTGGGCAGTCGCTTCGCCGACGGCAGCAGGGGTGTGTTCTACGCCGCGCGCGAACGCGCTACCGCGGTGGCCGAAACCCGCCACCACCACGCCGCTTTCCTGGCCGCCACGCAGCAGCCCGCGCAGCACCTGCCGATGCGGCTGTACCGCGTGGCCATTGCCACGCAGTTGCACGATCTGCGGCCCGCGGGCGCCGTGCCCGATATCGTCTACGACCCGGTCGACTACAGCGCCAGCCGTGCTTTGGGTGCGCAGTTGCAGGCGGCGGGATCGGCTGGCGTGGTGTACCGCAGCGTGCGCCATGCGACGGGCGTGTGCGTGGGGTTGTTCAGGCCGCAGGGCGCCAGCGGCTGCGTGCACGCGGCTTTTCTGCTGTACGCCTGGGACGGCGCGCGCTTCACTGACATCTACGAGAAGGCGGCATGAGGGCAACAGCCGTGGCGGCAACCGTTGACGCCACGCCCGTCGCCGCCGGTCAGCGTTTGGACCGCCTGGACGCTCTGCGTGGCACGGCCATCGTCTGGATGGCGGCCTTCCATTTCTGCTTCGACTTGAACTATTTCCGCCTGCTGACGCCCATGCAGGTCTTCACCCACGACCCCTTCTGGACGACGCAACGCGCGTGCATCGTCACGTTGTTCGTCTTCTGTGCCGGTCTGTCGCAAGCCGTGGCTCTACAGGCTGGCCAGGGCTGGCCCCGCTTCTGGAAGCGCTGGGCGCAGGTGGCGGCTTGCGCGCTGTTGGTCAGTGCGGGCTCGGCGTTGATGTTCCCGCAGAGCACCATCTACTTCGGCATCCTGCATGGGCTGGCGGTGATGCTGGTGATGACCCGACTGGCAGCGCCTTGGCGGCTGGCGCTGTGGCCGCTGGGTGCGCTGTGCATCGCGCTGCCGTTCGTCGTTCAACACCCGTTTTTCGACACGCGACTGACCAACTGGGTGGGCTTGAACACGCACAAGCCCGTCACCGAAGACTTTGCCCCGGTGCTGCCCTGGCTGGGGGTGATGCTGTGGGGGCTGGCCGCAGGGCAGTGGCTGCTGCGGCGCCGGCCCGACCTGCTGGCGAGTGCGCTGCCGCCGTTGATCCAGCCGCTGACGAAACCGCTTGCGGCGCTGGGGCGCTGGTCGCTCAGTTTTTACATGCTGCACCAGCCGGTGTTGCTGGGTGTGCTGATGGCGGGGCGGGCTGCGGATTGGTGGTGAGTGGTGAGTGGTGAGTGGTGAGTGGTGAGCGGTGAGTGGTGAGTGGTGAGCGGTCTGGCGGGCAACCCTCCAAGCTACGATCCGTCGATGAGCACCAAAGTCTTGTTCGGCTTCCATGCCGTCACCGTCCGGCTGAAAACCGCCCCGGACTCCATCACTGAAATTCATGTCGACGCCACGCGACGCGACGCGCGCATGCGGCAGTTCG
>JAYSYH010000228.1:0-39060 GCA_043716645.1 Betaproteobacteria bacterium
CGTAGTGGCCCTGATTCCGATGCGCAACGTCGCGCTGTTTGCGCATGCTGCAAAGATCGAATCCATCGACGAGCCCGCCGATGCGTCGGCCGAGGCCGAAGCGTTGGCGATCCAGCTTCGCGAACGCACCATCGAGTTGCTGTCGCTGCTGCCCAGCGTACCGGCCGAATTGGTGCACGCCCTGCAAACCACGCGCGGGCCGGCCGAACTCCCTGACATCGCAGCCAGCGTCATCGATGCCGAAGTGATTGAGAAGCAGGCGTTGCTGGAGACCATCGCAACGCAGGAACGCGTAGCCAAGTTCCTGAAGCGCCGCCAGGCTTACCGGCGCCTCTGCTCGCGGCTCGACGTCGCCGGCAAGAAAGTCGGCGTGGTGGACGACGGCATTGCCACCGGCAGCACGGGGCGCGCCGCCCTGAAGGCACTGCGTCGCATGCGGCCGTCCAGGGAGGTGCTGTCCGTGCCGGCCGCGTCGAACGACACGATCAGCGATCTCTTAGAAGATCCGACGCATCCCTAATGAGGCTCATGCCAACCGGGTGAAGGGTATGGCCGGTACCTTACCGCTTTCTGCGCCCATTGCACGATCACGCGATTGCGCTGCATCATGTCGCGCGCTTGCGTTGCGTGTTCGAATCAGCGCATGAAAGCCATCAACAATACGGACGGCAAGTTCGCCGACATCAAGATGCCGAGGTCGCTTGGACCACCGGTTGCGGTCGCGAACGTTGCAGCGGGAGCGCCCGCATGAGTGATCTGAAGCGTACCGCCGCCTTAACGTCGCAGCACGAGCCGAAAGCCGTAGCGCATCGCCTTGCTAACGACGCATCGGTCCTGCTGCAACGCTTGTTCCGCGGCTTCGACGGCAGTCTTGCGTTTCGTTTGTGGAACGGGACCACCTTGAAACTCGGGAACACGGCTGCGCACGCATTCAACCCGTCTTTCACGCTGGTGTGCCACCACCCGGGATTCGTTCGATCAATGGTCCTTGGGCGCGATCCCCTGCGTCTGGCCGAAGCTTATTTCCAGGGCGACATCGATGTCGAGGGAGACTTCTTCGCGGCGCTCTGCCTGAAGGACCACTTGCACTCGATTCGCCTGTCGTTGCACGACCGGCTGGGTGCGCTTTTCACCGCCCTTCGTCTGCGTGCGCCCGGCGAAGAAAGGCTCGGTTCGGGTAGCCTTCGGTCAACGCTGCAAGGTCGTGCAGTGAAGGCCCACTCAAGAACGGAGAACCGGGCTGCAATCTCGTTCCACTACGACGTTTCCAACGAGTTCTACCGGCTGTGGCTCGACGGGGAGCGTGTCTATTCCTGCGCCTATTTTTCGAGCCCCGACGAATCGCTGGATCAAGCGCAGCGCAACAAGCTGGAGCACGTTTGCCTCAAGCTCCGACTGCGGCCCGGCGACCGGCTCCTCGACATCGGCTGCGGCTGGGGCGCACTGGTGTGCTGGGCGGTCCGGCACCACGGCGTAAGGGCTCACGGCATCACGCTGAGTCAGCAACAGCTCGAGGTTGCACAGCAGCGCATCCTTGATGAAGGCTTGCAGGATCGGGTGACGGTGGAATTGCGCGACTACCGGGATCTGGAAGGCGTTGGCGTCTACGACAAGGTGTCGAGCATCGGCATGTTCGAGCACGTCGGCCTGGCCAATCTGCCGACCTATCTGGCGACCGTCCGGCGAGTCCTGCGGCCGGGTGGCTTGTTTTTGAATCACGGCATCACGCACGACGAAGAAGGCTGGAACAAGTCGGTGGCCAGCGAGTTCATCAATAGATACGTCTTCCCGGACGGCGAACTTGACTGCGTCAGCAACATCCAGCTCGGTATGGAGCGCGCCGGCTTTGAGATCCACGATGTCGAAGGGCTACGTCCGCACTACGCGCTGACCTTGCGCCACTGGGTGCGGCGACTCGAAACCAACAAGGACGCCGCGCTGCGCGAGGTCGACGAGCCAACCTATCGCGTGTGGCGACTCTACATGGCCGCCTGCGCACTGGACTTCGAGGCCGGAACCACGGGCATCTATCAGATCCTCGCATCCACGCCCAACCGAGGCGAATGGCCGGTTCCGTTGTCGAGAAGCGATCTCTATATCGGACGGGCTGGCGGCGTCTAGACCGGAAGCAGCAGCGCCGTACGAAGCGATCGCCGTCGGCCCAGTGAGCCCCGACGATCGGCTGTCATCAGTGCGAAAACAGGACCGGCACGGAAATCGCTGCGAGCAAACCGGTCGTGGTGCCGTCCCGCACGTGTGATGAACTGGTATGGCCATACGCACCCATCACGATCAAGTCGGTTCTCAGATCGGCAGCGTGGCAGAGCATCGCGTCGACAACGTCGATGTCGGTCGTCTCGATGCTCACATCGGCTGAGACACCGTGCCTCACAAGCCATTGACGCAACTCATCACAGCGCGCTCGCAGTGCCTTGTCGCCATTGACGCCTTCCTCTTTCCAAGTGACTACTTGTACGTGTTTGGCCAAGCGAAGCAGCGGCAGCGCATCCGACAGGGCGTGCGCGGCAGCGCGGCTGTCATCCCACGCCACCATGACGTTGGTGCCGATGGTGCCGATAGTGTCGAAGCGCCCCGCGTAGGGAAGAATCAATGTAGGTCGTGCGCTGTGAAGAACGACGTGCTCTACAACGTCCTGCGCCGTGCGGTGGTCGAGAGCAGCGGGATCGGCCTTTGTCAGAATGGTGAGGTCGCTGCAATGCGCATGACGCACGAGCGATGAGGCCATGTCGACTTCGTCAATGATTACTTCGAAGGACTTGACGCCCGCCGCTCGGCATTCTTCCCGAAAGCGTTCCGTGGTTCGCTCGGCTTGGTCGCGCAGCGTGCCCTGCCCGAGTGCGGCGAAATCGGAACCTGACGCGGTCGATTCCACCGCCGCCGGCATGCTCACGCCGATAGGGTCGAGCCCCAACAGGTGGCAGTCGAGGGCTTTGGCAAGGCGAATCGCGGCCTGACTGCGCGCTCCACTCTGGGGGCCTTGATCGAGAAGGACGAGAAGGCTGCGGTAGGTCATGGTGCTTTCCGGTAGTGCCAGGTGATTGTTCGGGCACTTGTCGCAGTACGGCTTGATCTTGCGCAAGCACGCGGTGGCCTGTCCCGTCGCCTGAAGCCGTTATATGGAATTGACGCAGTCAAACGCGCGTGTCGGCGTCGTGAGGCTCTCTACTTTTTTCTCGTGATCTGCGCTCGTATTGCTAAAGATCAATGTGTGACTGCGACGCACACCTACGCTTTGACAATGGCAACCGAGAAGTGAGCTGTTTTCCAAGATATGAATGGCGTCAGCCGGCGTTTGGAATCGGCCAGCTTCAGGTTGCACTTATTTCCAAGGCGATGATTCCACGCGAGGAGAAATGCAATGAAATTGAGCAGCGGAGAGTTGATGCAGGCGATTCACACAGGATGACGCTGCATGACTTAGCGCATTCGTGGCGCGGTGCGAGGTGTGGCGCGGTCATCCGCCGGGGTCCGAGTCGCACTCAATAAGTTGCACGTCGGTTGAGATTGCAGTTTCAAGTCTCACGCGTTTGAGGAACACGAAGTTTTCTCAGGCTCAGACCTCATCGCACTGCGTATTCATCGATGGAAATCGAACTCAAACTGTTACTTGCGCCGGCTCATGTCGTCGCCTTTCGCCGCCTTGCACTGTTGAGCCAATCCGCAGTGGACAAGCCTCACTCGCAAAATCTTAGCAGTACCTACTTCGACACCCCGGCGTTGCGTCTCAAAGCGCTCGGCATGGAATTGCGCGTGCGGCGCACGGGCCACATGTGGATCCAGACGCTCAAGGCGGGCGACCATGTAACGGCTGGACTGCACCAACGGCAGGAATGGGAAACGCGCGTCGACCGGGCGCGGCCCGACCTAGAGGCATTGGCTGCGCTGGTCGGCGCAGGCTCCAAATGGGAGAAGGTGCTCAACTCGCCAACGCTGGCACAGGGCTTGGCGCCGATCTTCACCAGCGTCTTCCGCCGCACTGTCTGGCCGCTGCGCTTGCCGCACGGAGCCTTGGTCGAGCTGGCACTCGATCAGGGCGAGTTGCAGCAGGGCGATGTGCGCGAGCCGCTCAGCGAGGTCGAGCTCAAGCTCAAATCGGGCGACCCGGTCGCGTTGTTCGACTTTGCGCTTCAGCTGCAAGACCAGGTACCGCTGCGCGTTGGCAACCTCAGTAAGTCCGAGCGCGGTTATGCCCTCCATGCACCGCAGCCTTTGTTGTCGGTAAAGGCTGGCTCAGTCGCGCTTGTCGCAGGGATGACCGTCGAGCAGGGGTTCCGAGCCATCGTGAGCAACTGCGTGGCGCAGATGCAGGACAACGAGCCTGGCGTCGTGGGGAGCAACGACCCGCAGAGCGTGCATCAGATGCGTGTCGGTATGCGCCGGCTGCGCACGGTGCTGCGCCTGTTCGCCAAGTGGATTCTTTTTCCCAAGGCCCTGCAGGACGAGCTCGACTGGCTGGCCGGTGAGCTTGGAGTCGCGCGCAACGCCGAGGTGCTGGCTGGCAGCACGCTGGTCAGCGTGGCCAAGGCCTGCCCGACGGAACCGGCGTTGCTGCCGTTGATACAAGCAGCGTCGAAGATCGCAACGGCGAAGCGGCTACGGGCCGCAGCTTCATTGGGATCGGTGCGCTATTCGCAGCTGATGCTCGGCTTGGCAGCATGGCTCAAGGGCTCACGCTGGCGCGAATTCCTCGACGACTCGGCGCGCCAGGCACTTGCGGCGGCGCTTGGCAAACGCGCGGCCAAGATCCTGGCACAGCGCCACCAGAAGCTGCTCGCGAGCGGTAAGGGGTTGGAGAATGGATCGCCTGTGGAACGCCATCGCGTGCGCATCGCAGCCAAGCAGACCCGCTACGCGGCGGAGTTCTTCTTGCAGCTGCATCTGGCCAAATGCGTGAAGCGTTACATCAAACGCCTTACCGCGCTGCAGGACACACTCGGCTGGCTCAACGACGCGGCCATCGCTGACGGGCTCCTGCGCCAGCTCGGAAAGTCCCATCCCGAGCTGGCGGACAGCGCAAATTTCGCGAGAGGATTTGTGCAGGGCCGCGCAATCCAGGACGTGCGCGAGCTCTCCAAACTCTGGACGCACGCCAACGCAAGGAAACCCCCGGGAAGGCTGTGACACCGTCAGTTGCAACGGATGCGCGGCCGCATCGCGCTCATCTAAGGCGACGCTGAACAAGTCCTCTGCTGCGAAGGCGCGCTACTGGACAGCCACGCGCTGCGCCGCTTCGTTGGCGTTGACCTGGGGCGTGAGCGGCCTGCTGGAGGCACACAAGCAGGGTGAATTTTCCAGGCAAAAATCACGGGATTTCGTGGTTTGCCTCAAGACGATCTGAAAAGCAAAAGCCCTTGATTTCTTCAACAAAATCAGGAGCTTGAGGGGCGTAATGAGACGCGATGAAAGCGGATCACAGGTGGTCGATCATCACCTGCCCGAACCCGGAACACGACACTTGAGTCGCTCCCTCCATCAGCCGGGCGAAGTCATAAGTCACCTTCTTGCTCAGGATGGATCGCTTCATAGACGCGATGATCAGGTCTGCGGCTTCTGTCCAACCCATGTGGCGCAACATCATCTCGGCTGACAGGATTTCCGAACCCGGATTAGCGTAATCCTTGCCAGCGTACTTTGGCGCAGTGCCATGAGTGGCTTCGAACATGGCCACCGAGTCGCTGAGATTGGCCCCGGGCGCAATGCCGATGCCGCCGACCTGGGCCGCCAGAGCATCAGAAATGTAGTCACCATTCAGGTTCAGAGTGGCGATAACCGAAAACTCCGTTGGGCGCAACAAGATCTGTTCCAGGAAGGCGTCGGCGATGACGTCCTTGACGACGATGTTCTTGCCGGTTTTCGGACTCGTGAATTTCATCCACGGTCCGCCGTCGATCAACTCGGCGCCGAACTCCTTGGCGGCCAGGGCATAGGCCCAGTCCCTGAAGCCGCCCTCGGTGAACTTCATGATGTCGCCTTTGTGAACGACGGTCAGGCTGGGCTTTTCATTGGCAATGGCGTATTGCAGCGCCTTTCGCACCAGCCGCTCGGTGCCTTCGATGCTGACAGGCTTGATGCCGATGCCCGAGGTGTTCGGGAAACGGATCTTCTTGACGCCCATTTCCTCATGCAGAAACTTGATGAGCTTCTTCGCCTTGTCCGACTCGGCCTCGAACTCTATGCCGGCGTAGATGTCTTCCGAGTTCTCACGGAAGATGACCATGTTGGTCTTCTCGGGTTCCTTCACCGGGCTGGGCACGCCCGTGAAGTACTGGATCGGGCGCAGGCAGACGTACAGGTCGAGTTCTTGGCGCAAAGCGACATTCAGGCTGCGGATGCCACCGCCGACTGGTGTGGTCAGCGGACCCTTGATGGACACCACGAAGTCGCGCACGGCGTGCAAGGTTTCATCGGGCAACCAGACATCTGGCCCATAAACGCGGGTTGACTTTTCCCCCGCGAAGACTTCCATCCAGTGGATCTGGCGTTCGCCGCCGTAGCTCTTGGCCACCGCCGCATTCACCACCTTCAGCATCACTGGCGTGATGTCCAAACCCACTCCGTCGCCTTCGATGTAGGGAATGATGCAGTGGTCCGGCACGTTCAGCGTGAAGTTCGCGTTGACGGTGATTTTCCGGCCGGCTTCAGGCACTTTGATGTGTTGGTACATGGTGGGAATCTCCTCTTAAGAAATTCTAAGTCACCCCCCTTGTCAACCGACCAATGGTCCGGCGCGTCGCGGTGAAGCCTCCGAGTTGGAGGGGGTCATTGAAACTCCTGAAAGGTTCCCGAGATGAACAAGTTTTTCGTCGCCATGATTTCTGCTGCTTTCGCCGTCACCGCCTTCGCCGCTGACGCGCCTGGCACCAAGGAAGCCAAGAAGGCTGAGAAGCCGGCTGCTGCTGCTTCGTCAGCAAAGCCCGCTGCTTCCGCCGCCAAGAAGTAAATCACGGCATGCAAAGGCGCCGGTTTTTGGCGTCCGCGGCTATAACGCCCGGCCCTGTGCCGGGCGCTTTTTTTCATGCTGACCGAATCACGGTCGGCCTGTGTGGCATCTGCGAGCAACCGACGTCGCCAGTCAAAGTGTTCGGCAGAAAGCAGCCACTTGGGGGCCGAGCTGATGGCCCAGCGCCCAGGAACTGGCACCGAGCAGCATCAAGCCGGCGCAGCGCGCCGCCCAGGCCTCGCGCGCCACTGCACCTCGCCCGGCGAGCAAGCGCCGCATCGCCCACGGGCCAGCCACCAGCCCGGGCGCCGATGCCACCGCGAAAACCGCCATGGTGGCTGCGCCACTCGCCGCACTGCTGGACAGGGCAGCCACCACCAGAGCCGACTGCAGCAGGCCGCACGGCCAAGCCACCCAGGCCGCCCCAGCGCCGGCTGCGCGCAGCGGCATGCGCACAGCCTGCCAGCCGCCTGCGCGCGCAGCGGCAGACGGCGGGATCCGGCCCAGGCGAGCCAGCCACGCAGGTTGGCGCCCACGCCACAACAGCCAGGCCCCCAGCACCAGCGCGGCAGCGTTCAGCAGCGTCCACAGCGGCCGAAAGGCTGGACTGAACGTCGCCCAGGCCGCCAGTGCGGTAACGCTGTACGCCGCGGCGGCCCCACCAACTGCGTAGCCCGCGATGCGGGCCACGTGGAACGCAGCGCTGCTGCCCTTGCCACCCGCTCCAACAGCAGCGGCACAGGGCGCACTGCACATCACGGTGCAATGGGGTGCGCCGGCCAAACCAAGTAGGGCGCCACTGGCAATGAGAGCGAAGTCCACTGTCAGATGATGCGCGAAAAGCGCTCCCTGACGCGGTCGGCGCGCAAATGACGATCAAACACCATGGCCACGGCTCGCACGAAAAACCAGCCCATGGCCGTGACCTGAACGGCTTGCTCGGAAATTTCGACGAGACCTATTTCCTGCATCGCGATGAGTTGCTGCATTTCGGATGCAAAGGCCTCGCGGAATTTCACCAAGTGCGCCAGCTCCACCGATTCGAAGTCGACCCGCCCCTGGCACATCAACGCCATGATCACAGTGCGGCGCATCAGGTCATCGCGCGTCAGCGCCATGCCACGCACGATGGGGAATTCGTTTTGCGCCAGCGCATCGGCGTAATCGGGCAAGGTCTTGGCGTTCTGGCTGTAGGTGGCACCCACGCGCCCGATGGCCGACACGCCCAGGCTGATCAGGTCGCAGTCGGGCTGCGTGCTGTAGCCCTGGAAATTGCGATGCAACCGGCCCTGGCGCTTGGCCACCGCAAGCGAATCGGTGGGCAACGCGAAGTGGTCCATGCCGATATAGACATACCCGTTGCCGATCAAACCGGCCAGTGCCGAACGCAGCATGTCGATGCGCTGTTCGGCGCAAGGCAACGCGTTGACATCGATGCGACGCTGAGGTTTGAAGCGGTGCGGCAGGTGGGCGTAGGCATAAAGCGCGATGCGCGTTGGGCGCAGTTCGGCCACCTGGGCGATCGTGCGTTTGAACGACTCTGGCGTCTGCTTGGGCAAACCGTATATCAGGTCGGCGTTGATCGACTCGAAGCGCAGCGCGCGTGCCTCAGCCACCAGTTCACGCACGCTATCGAAGGACTGGATCCGGTGCACCGCGGCCTGCACATCCGGGTCGAAGTCCTGGATGCCGAAGCTGACGCGGTTGAAGCCCAACTCGGCCAAGTGGCGCAGCCGGTCGCGCGTGGCGGTTCGGGGGTCGACCTCGATGGAGAGTTCGGCGTTGGGCACAGGTTTGAAGGCCTTGCGCAGCAACGCCTTCAGGTCGGCCAACTCGCTGTCGTCCAGAAAGGTCGGGGAGCCGCCGCCCAAGTGCAACTGCGTGATGGTCTGCACCTTGCCCAACTCGGCCGCATGCAGCGCCACTTCCTGCTCCAGCAACTGCAAGTATTCGCGCCCGCGGCTGTGGTGCTTGGTGATGATCTTGTTGCAAGCGCAGTAGTAGCACAGCGCTTCGCAGAACGGGATGTGCACATACAGCGACAGGGGCGGCGCCCCACCAACCACGGCACCCTGGGCCCGCTGACGCAGTGCCTGCCGGTATTCGGTTGCCCCGAAGGCTTCGACAAAACGGTCCGCCGTCGGGTAGGACGTGTAGCGCGGGCCCGGAACGTCCAGCTTGCGCAGCAACGTTTCGGTCAACAGGGCGTCGGGTGAAGTTACAGCCATTGTGTTCATGGCCACACTGTGCCCTTAAGCCGGACCAGGGCCTTGACTTGTCTCAAGCTTCGCAGCCTCGAAAGCACCCGGTCCTGAGGTCCGGGTGCAACGACCACCATGGCCCATACTTCCCCACAAGGCCAACGGGACGGACCAATGCAACCAGCGTCGACGACTATCAGGTTAGAGCCCTTCAAGGCGGCGTGCTCAAGTTGCAATTTGCGCGAGTTGTGCCTGCCTGTCGGCATGTCCGACGAACAAATGGACCGTCTGGACGCCATCGTGGCCACGCGGCGTTCGGTGCCCCGCGGCGACGCCTTGTTCCGCGCAGGCGTAGCCTTCACTTCGTTGTACGCCGTGCGAACAGGCTTCTTCAAGACTTGCGTGTCTTCAGAAGACGGCCGCGACCAAGTCACTGGTTTCCACATGGCTGGCGAATTACTGGGCCTTGACGGCATCGGCACCGACCGACACACCTGCGACGCCATCGCGCTGGAAGATTCGCAGGTCTGCGTCATCGGGTACCACCAGCTGGAGGACCTTTCGCGCGAACTGTCAGACCTGCAACGCCACTTCCACCGCATCATGAGCCGCGAGATCGTGCGCGACCACGGGGTCATGTTGCTGCTGGGCAGCATGCGTGCTGAAGAGCGCCTGGCGGCCTTTTTGCTTAATTTGACGCAGCGCCTGCGCACGCGCGGCTTTTCTGCCAGTTCACTGGTGCTGCGCATGACGCGAGAGGAAATCGGCAGCTACCTGGGATTGAAGCTTGAAACCGTCAGCCGGGCCTTTTCCAAATTCCAGGATGACGGCGTGTTGGACGTGAAGCAGCGGCAGATCTGCGTGTTGGACCCCGAAGCGCTGCAGGCCCTGGTGAACCGCAGCGGCTGCTGAAAAAAGGCCGTTCACGGGCGCGGCGCCGCTGCGTGGTTGCGGGCCTGCATCGCCGGCACCTCGCCGGCCACGCGAGCCTGCGGTGCTTCCAACACCGGGTCGGGGTTGAGGATAGCCAAAGCCAGCGTGGTGAAGCTGGCCACCACCACGATGGCCGGGCCAGCTATCACCATCCAGACGATGGGCAGACGCCACCAAGCCGGTGAGCTCTGTGCAGCTTCAGGGGTGACGCCGAGCCCGGTCTTCGTCAACGAAGGGTGGCTTGCGGGGCTGCGGGACATGGCGCTCTCCAATGCGGTTGGGGTGGCTGCTCAGGCGGCACTCAGCGCGACACCATGAACGTGGAATTCTCGATCTGGCTGCTTGACGTCGTGCCGGGATCGACTTCGACGCGCTCGACGGTGAACTCGATTTTGTGCGCGCCCGAACCCGCGCGCTCGGCAACCTGCGGCGGCACGCGCAGTGCCAACGGCACCCACGAGGCCTGGGCCGGTTCGATGCGGATGTCGGCTTGTACCTTGACGGTCAGCTCAGGCAAGCCGCTGACGTGGACGCGGTAATGCTGCACGGCTTCGGTGTTGTTCATGATCTGCAGCCGGTAAACGTTCTCGACCCAACCGTCCTCGACGGTACGCGCCAGCACGCCGCGGTCACGCACCACATCGACACGGAACGGAGAGCGCAGCCACAAGCTGGTGGCCAGCGCTGCGCAGATCAGCAGCAGCACCACGCCGTAGCCCAGCACGCGTGGTCGCAGCACGCGCCCGATCAGTTCGCTGCGCGAAAGGTGAGCCTTCAGCCCGTTCTGCGTGTCATAGCGAATCAGGCCGCGCGGGTACTGCATCTTGTCCATCACACCGTTGCACACGTCGATGCAGGCGGTGCAGCCTATGCACTCGTATTGCAGCCCGTTGCGGATGTCGATGCCGGTGGGGCACACATCCACACACAGACCACAGTCGATGCACGAACCGAGCTTGGCCGTCTTCAAGTCGGTCTTGCGGCCGCGCGTGCCACGCGGCTCGCCGCGCTCGGCGTCGTAGCTGATGATCAGCGTGTCCTTGTCAAACATCGCGCTCTGGAAGCGCGCGTAGGGACACATGTATTTGCAGACCTGCTCACGCATCCATCCGGCGTTGCCGTAGGTGGCGAAACCGTAGAACAGCACCCAGAATGTTTCCCACGGACCCAAGCCCAAGACCGCCGCCGATGCGGCCAATGATTTGACGGGCGTGAAGTAACCGACAAAGCTGAAGCCGGTCCACAGGCCGATGGCTATCCAGACGGCCTGTGTGCCGCCTTTGCGTAGCAGCTTCTCGGCGCCCCAGCGCGCCGCGTCGAGCTTCATGCGTTTCATGCGATCGCCTTCGATCTGGCGTTGAACCCACATGAAGATTTCGGTGTAGACCGTTTGCGGGCAGGCGTAGCCGCACCACAGTCGGCCGGCCACCGTCGTGAACAGAAAAAGCGCGTAGGCCGAGACGATCAGCAAACCCGTCAGGTAGATGAAGTCCTGCGGGTACAGCACCAGGCCGAAGATGTAGAAACGCCGTGAGCCCAGGTCGAACAGCACGGCCTGGCGGCCGTTCCAGTCCAGCCAGGGCAGACCGTAGAAGGCAAGCTGGGTGGCCCATACCAACGCCCAGCGCCAGGCGGCGAACCAGCCGGTCACTGACCTGGCGTAGATCTTGGGTTGCTTCTGGTACAGCGAAACCACCGACACACGGTTGGCCTCATCGGCAGCGATGGCTGCAGCCGCAGCGGCTGCAGCGGGCTCAGTCATCGCACGCCCGGTCAAGGCAGCGCGCAACCCTCACTGGCCTGCCACCTTGGTGGTTTGCGAGAGATTCCAGACGTAGGCGGCCAGCACGTGGATCTGGTCGGGTGTCAGCAAACGGGCTTGTGCCGGCATGACGTTGATCTTGCCGTTATTGACCATGGCCACCACTGCCGTCTCGCCCCAGCCATGCAGCCAGATCTTGTCGGTGAGATTGGGCGCGCCCAGAGCATGATTGCCTTTGCCTTCAGGCCCATGACAGGCCGCGCAAACTGCAAACTTGTCTTTGCCCAGTTGCGCAGCAGCACTGTTGTGCGCACTGCCCGACAGGCTCAGCACATAGTTCGCCACGTTCTTCACATCTTCGCTGTTGCCCACCGCCGCCGCCATTGGCGGCATCATGCCTTGGCGACCTTCGGCGATCGTCTTTTCGATGTAGTCCGGCGTGCCGGCCCCCAGCCAATCGTTGTCGGTCAGATTCGGGAAGCCCTTGCTGCCGCGACCGTCAGAACCGTGGCATTGCGCGCAGTTGTTCAGAAAGAGCCGCCCGCCTATGCCCATGGCCGTGGTGTCCTGCGCCAGCTGCTCGGCTTTCATGGCCGTGAATTTGGCATAGACCGGTGCCATCGCTGCCCGCGCCTTGTCCTGCTCGGCTTCGAACTGGCCCACGCTGGTCCAGCCCAACGTACCTTTGTTGGTTCCCAAGCCCGGATAAAAAACGAGGTAGACGACCGCGAAGAGCACGGTAATGACGAACAGCCACATCCACCAGCGCGGCAGTGGATTGTTCAATTCGACGAGGTCTTCGTCCCAGACGTGTCCGGTGGTGTTGTCGTTGGACATCACCTCGCGGCGGCTGGCAACGGCCAACAAGACCAGGCACAAGACCAATCCGGCGATGGTGGTGCCTGCGACAAACAGGGCCCAGCCGCTGTTGACGAAATCACTCACGGTTTGTCTCCTCGGTATTCGTTCGTATTGCCGCGGTCGTTGCTGTCTTCGACAAACGGCAGTTGAGCCGCTGACTCGTACTCGGCCTTGCGGCGACGGCTCCACGTGTAGGCCACCAGTGCAATGAAGAGCAGCAGGCTGATCACGGTCACCGCGATGCGCATGTCATTGATGTCCATAGCGGCCACCTGTCAATTCGCTTTGCGCGCTGTGCCCAGCACCTGCAGGTAAGCGATCAGGGCGTCCATTTCGGTGCGCCCCTTGACTTCGTCGCCGGCCTTCGCAATTTCGTCGTCGGTATAGGGCACACCCACGACACGCATGGCTTTCAAGCGAGGCGCCATGCTTTGCGGCTCGATGGTGTCCTTCAGCAGCCACGGGTAAGCCGGCATGTTCGACTCGGGCACCAGATCGCGCGGGTTATTCAGA
The DNA here is from genome assembly GCA_043716645.1 of Betaproteobacteria bacterium. Taxonomy (GTDB): domain Bacteria; phylum Pseudomonadota; class Gammaproteobacteria; order Burkholderiales; family Burkholderiaceae_C; genus Rubrivivax. The sequence continues at coordinate 13,232 of JAYSYH010000228.1, forward strand.
TGGATGCGGTGCCACTCGTCGCTGTACTTTCCGCCCACGCGGTGCAGGTCAGGCCCGGTACGCTTGCTGCCCCATTGGAAGGGGTGGTCGTAGACAAACTCGCCAGCAGTGGACAGCGGGCCGTAACGCAGCGCCTCCGCCCGGAAGGGCCGGATCATTTGCGAGTGGCAGTTGTAGCAACCCTCGCGCAAATAGACGTCACGCCCGGCCAGTTGCAGCGCGGTGTAGGGCTTCAAGCCCTCTGCCGGTTGCGTCGTGGAACGCTGGAAAAACAACGGGATGATCTCGACCATGCCGCCGATGGCCACCGCCACCAGGATCAGCACAATCATCAGAAAGTTGCTGGTCTCGATTTTCTCGTGTCCACCCAGCGGACGATTTGAATTTGCATTTGCCATTCTTGGTTCCTTGTGGGTTCAGGATCAAGCGTGCGCGGGGCTGCCGGACAAGGCCGGAATGCGCGCCTCGACTGCCTTGCCGCTCATCGCGGTCATCACCGTGTTCCAAAGCATGATCAGCATGCCGGTCAGATAAAGCAGACCGCCCACCAGGCGCACCACGTAATACGGGTAGGTTGCCTTCACGCTTTCCACGAAGGTGTAGACCAGGGTGCCGTCGGGGTTGACTGCACGCCACATCAGGCCCTGCATCACACCGGCGATCCACATCGCGGCGATGTAGAGCACGATGCCCACAGTGGCAATCCAGAAGTGCGTTTCGATGGCCTTGACGCTATACATCTGGGTGCGGCCGAAGAGGCGCGGGATCAGGTAGTACAGCGCGCCCATGCTGATCAGGCCGACCCAGCCCAGCGCGCCGCTGTGCACGTGGCCGACGGTCCAGTCGGTGTAGTGGCTCAGCGCGTTGACGGTCTTGATTGACATCATCGGACCTTCGAAGGTGGACATGCCGTAGAACGACAGGCTCACGATCAGGAATTTCAGGATCGGGTCGTCACGCAATTTGTGCCAGGCACCGCTGAGCGTCATGATCCCGTTGATCATGCCGCCCCAGCTGGGCGCCAGCAGAACCAGGCTGAAGACCATGCCGACGCTTTGCGCCCAGTCGGGCAAAGCGGTGTAATGCAGGTGGTGCGGGCCCGCCCACATGTAGGTGAAGATCAGCGCCCAGAAGTGGACGATGCTCAAGCGGTAGCTGTACACCGGACGGCCGGCCTGCTTGGGGATGAAGTAATACATGATCCCCAGAAAGCCGGCGGTCAGGAAGAAGCCCACCGCGTTGTGGCCGTACCACCACTGCACCATGGCGTCCTGCACACCGGCATAGGCCGAATAGCTCTTCGTCATGCTGACCGGTATAGCCGCGCTGTTGACGATGTGCAGCAGCGCCACTGCGATGATGAAGGCGCCGAAGAACCAGTTGGCCACATAGATGTGGCGCACTTTGCGGATGCCGATGGTGCCGAAAAACACGATCGCATAGCTGACCCACACGATGGCGATCAGGATGTCGATCGGCCATTCCAGTTCGGCGTATTCCTTGCCCTGGGTCATGCCCAGCGGCAGGGTAATGACCGCCAGGACGATCACCAGGTTCCAACCCCAGAAAGTGAACATCGCCAGGGCCGGCGCGAACAGCCGTGTCTGGCAGGTTCGCTGGACCACGTGGTACGAGGTGGCAAACAGCGTGCAACCGCCGAAGGCGAAGATCACCGCGTTGGTGTGCAACGGGCGCAGGCGCCCGTAACTGATGTACGGAATGCCCATGTTCAGCTCGGGCCACGCCAGTTCGGCGGCGATGATCACGCCCACCAGCATGCCCACCACGCCATAGATGACGGCGGCCAGCGAAAACAGTCGGATGACCTTGTCGCTGTAGACGCCGTCCCGGGGAACCGCCAACGCGGCTGTTTGTGCCATTGCCTAACTCCTTGCTGAGAAAAGGGAACTCGATTCGGCAATTGTTACGGTGGCGGCTTTACGTCGCCTTGATGGGCGTCAACCCGAGGCGCGTCGTCTGTCAGGATCCGTTCACCTTCGTCTTCCAGGTCCTCGAACTGTCCGCCGTTCAAGGCCCAGCCGAACACGCCCAGGATGCCCAGTACCAGCAGGGCCGAGACCGGAATCAAAAGGTAAAGACTTTCCATGCAGCTGTCTGTGCGGTCAGCGTTGATCGTTCAGCGGGCGGCGCGCAAGGCGTTCAGCACCACCAGCAACGAACTGCTGGCCATGCCCAGACCGGCCGCCCAGGGCGGCAGCCAGCCGATGACGGCCAGCGGGATGCTGACCGCGTTGTACGCCGCAGCCCAGGCCAGGTTCTGCCGGATGATGCGCACGGTGCGACGCGCCGAATGGCGGGCCCGCACCACATCGTTCAAACGGTTGGACGTGATCACCGCATCGGCCTGGCCGCGCGAAACCAATGCGCCCTGCCCCATCGCCAGCGACACGTCGGCGCGGGCCAGCACCGGCGCGTCGTTGATGCCGTCGCCCACCATGGCCACCCGTCGGCCGGCAGCTTGTGCGGCGCTCAACGCCTGCAACTTGGCTTCAGGCGTGGCCCCGGCCACCACGTCTTCGATGCCAATGCGCGCAGCCAGCGCCTGCGCGCGTTCGGGCGTGTCGCCGGTCAGGATGGTGACGCGAACGCCGGCCGCTTGCAGCGCCTGCAGGGCCTGAGCCGCGTCTGGGCGTAGCCGTTCTTCGAACTGAAGGCCCGCCAAAGTTTGGCCTTCGCAGGCCAGCCACACCGAAGCCGAGGCCGGATCAAGATCACCCGCCAGATGGCCTGCATCAATCGCACGAATCGCGCTATTCGCACCATTTGCACCATTCGCACCATTCGCACCATTCGCGCTGTTCGCGCTGTTCGCGCTGTTCCCGCTGTTCCCGCTGTTCCCGCCACCCACGCCGTGCCCGGCCCAATCCGCAGACCCCAGGCGCCAGCTGCGGCCCTGTGCATCACGGGCCTGCAAACCTTGCCCCGGGCACTCCTCGATGGCGACGAAGGGCAGTGACGCAACGGGCGGCGTTGCCTGCTTGCCCGCCTCAACCACCGCAGCCGACAGCGGGTGCGTGGACCATGCCGCCAACCCGGCCGCTACCGCCAATGCCGCAGGCTCTGCGTCTGCAAAGAAAATGCGGCCCGCCGGTGTCAGCTGCAAGGCGGTGCACCGTAGCTTGTCCTCGGTGAGCGTGCCAGTCTTGTCGAAAAAGAACTGTTCGGCGCCCGCCAACGCTTCCAGTCCATCCAGCCGCTGCAGCAACACGCCGCGCCGCGCCAGCCCGCGTGCCCCGGCCACCAGGGCCGCCGGTGCAGCCAGCGACAGGGCACAAGGGCAGGTGACGATCAGCACCGCCACCGCCACCCACAGCGCGCGCGAAGGGTCGATCACGCTCCACACGGCTGCCGCGCCAGCGGCCAGCAACAGCACGGTCCACAGGAAAGGCGCGGCCCAGCGGTCGGCCAGGCGCGCGGCGGCGGGGCGCTGGCTCATGGCGCTGCGCATCATCGAGACGATGGCTTCCAGCCGGGTGTCGCCACCCACACGTTCAACCCGCATCTGCGCTGGTGATCCGCGGTTGATGCTGCCGGCCACCAGCGCATCGCCCGCCGCCTTTGCCACCGGCGCCGACTCGCCGCTGAGCAGCGATTCATCAGCCAAGGTGCTGCCATGCTCCAGCACACCGTCAGCGGCAAAAGCCTCGCCCACCGGCACCCGCAAGCGGTCGCCTGGCCGCAGGCGTTGCACGCTGACGGCTTCGGTGCTGCCGTCGGGCAGCACACGCCACGCGACATCGGGCAGGCAAGCCAGCGCTTTTTCCAGCGCCACCGCTGCCCCTTGGCGGGCCCGCAGTTCCAGGTAACGCGCGCCCAGCAGGAAGCTGACGAACATGGTCAGCGAATCGAAATAGACCTCGTGCCCGAAGGCACCTTGTGGATCGAAGGTGGCCGCCGTACTCGCAACGAAGGTAATGGACACACCCAGCGCCACGGGCACGTCCATGCCGATGCTGCCCTGGCGCAGCACCAGCCAGGCGCCCCGGAAAAAGGGGCCGGCGGCAAACAGCAGCACCGGCAGCGTCAACAGCCAGCTGCCCCAGTTCAACAGCTGCCGCAGGTCGGGCGCCAACTCACCCGGCCCGGCCACATAACTGGGCGTCGCCATCATCATCACCTGCATGGCGCAAAACGCGGCCACGAACAGCCGCCATAGCGCCTGGCGGTGGGCTTTGCGGCGCAGTTCGCGTGCTGGCGCTGCAGCGTCGGGAACGGCTTCGTAGCCAGCCGCGCGCACGGCCTGGATCAACGCTGCAGGGCGCGTCAGCGCCGGATCCCAGCACACGGTGGCCCGCTCAACGGCGGCGCTGACGCGCGCACTGCGTACGCCATGTACCCGTTGCAGCGCTCGTTCGATCAAAGCGGCGCAGGCCGCGCAATGCATGCCGCCGAGTTGCAGAGACGACTCGGCCAAACGTTCGCCCTGCGCGCCCGCAACCCAGCGCGTGAAGCGCCCTTGTTCGATCGGATCGTCAAGAACCGACAACGGGGCGTCGGCGGTGGCCGGGAGTGGAACCATTGAGATGGCCGGGTGTGCGGGCGCTGTGGCTGCAGGTTGGGAGAGTCCGGTTAATCTACGCGTTATCCAGCAAGCCGCCCATGACCAGCATCAAACCCTCGACGTTTCTGACCTCCTTGTGGCTGGCCGCTTGCGTCGCCACCCTGCCTGCTGCCGCGCAGGAGGGCCCGCAGGCCAAATTGCCGATGGCCGAGTTGACCGCCGGCATGCATGTTATCCATACCGAACTGGCGGTGACGCCCGAGCAGCAGGCCACCGGCATGATGTTTCGCCGCGGCATGGGGGCCAATGAGGGCATGCTGTTTGTCAACGCAGATGCCGGCGTGCGCTGCTTCTGGATGCGCAACACGTTGATACCGTTGAGCATCGCCTTCGTGGCCGAAGACGGCACCATCGTCAACATCGCCGACATGGCGCCGCGATCCGACGAGTCGCACTGCTCGGTCAAACCGGTGCGTTACGCGCTGGAAGTGCCGCTGGGCTGGTTCACCAAACGCGGCTTCAAAGCGGGCCTGAAGTTGCGTGGCGGACCGTTCAACTAGAACGGTCCGCCGGCGGCAAAAATTAGGCGAAGTTGGCTTCAGCGAACGACCAGTTGACCAGCTTGTCGAGATAGGTCTCGACAAACTTCGGGCGCATGTTGCGGTAATCGATGTAGTAGGCGTGTTCCCACACGTCCACCGTCAACAGGGCCTTGTCGGCACCGGTCAGCGGGGTGCCTGCGGCACCGGTGTTGACGATGTCGACACTGCCATCGGCCTTCATCACCAGCCAGGTCCAGCCTGAACCGAAGTTGGCGACAGCGGACTTCACGAAGGCGTCCTTGAAAGCGGCGTAGTTGCCCCACTTCGCGGTAATGGCTGCAGCCAGCGCGCCCGTCGGTTCGCCACCGCCCTGGGGCTTCATGCAGTGCCAGAAAAAAGTGTGGTTCCAGATCTGCGCGGCGTTGTTGTAGACGCCACCGCTGGCCTTCTTGACGATCTCTTCCAGGCCCAGGGCTTCGTACTCGGTCCCCTTTTGCAAGTTGTTCAGGTTCACGACGTAGGCGTTGTGGTGCTTGCCGTGGTGGTACTCGAGCGTCTCGCGGCTGTAGTGCGGCGCCAGGGCGTCGATGGCGTACGGCAAGGCGGGCAGGAAGTGTTCCATGTTGCAGATCCTCAGTGGAGTTGGGAGGTGTTCAAAACGCTTCAAGATTGTAGGCAGGCCGCTTCAGGCTGCCGGCGGCAGGGATTCCACTGCGGCAATGACGGCCTTGGCGCGGCCGTCAGCCCAGACTGCCCTGACGCTTTGACCCGGTTGCAGCGCCAGTGCCGAGATCACCGGCCGGCCGTCGGTCGATTCCACCCAGGCGTAGCCACGCTGCAGGACGCGGTGGGGGTCGTGCGCCTGCAGGCGGCCCGCTGCCGCGCCCAGACGCTGTTGCAGGGCCTGCAAGTGCACGGTTGCTGCCCGTTGCCACCGCGCAGACAGGCGCGGCAAATCGTCGGCGGCCCGGGCTGCCCGCCCTTGAACCGAACGCTGCATGCGTCGCGACAGTTCGCGCAGCCGGTCGCCTTGGCCAACCAGCGCGCGCGCCGGTTGGCCCAAGCGCAACGCCAGCGTATCCAGGTTTTGTGCCCGGCCTTGCAGCGTGCGTTCCAGCAGCCGCTGCAAGGCGGCTTGGCGGGCCATCAGTATGCCGTGCAGTTCATCGCGCGCCGGTGCTGCAAGCTCTGCTGCGGCAGTGGGCGTGGGCGCACGCAGGTCGGCAGCCAAATCGCACAGCGTGACGTCGGTTTCGTGCCCCACGCCGCAAATCAGCGGGATAAGGCTGGCCGCCACGGCCCGCACCACCCGTTCATCGTTGAAGGCCCACAGGTCTTCCAGCGAACCGCCACCGCGAACCAACAGCAGCGCATCGACTTCGCGGCGTTCGCCCGCCACGCGCAGGGCTTCGACCAAGGCAGCAGGCGCTTCGGCGCCCTGCACAGGCGCTGGGTAAATCACCACGCGGATGTGGGGCGCGCGGCGTTGCAGCGTGGTCACGACGTCGCGCAGCGCAGCCGCAGCCAGGGACGTGATCACGCCCAGCGCCGCAGGAAATGCAGGCAGCGGCCGCTTGCGCGTTGCGTCGAACAAGCCCAGCGCTTCCAGCCTCGCGCGGCGCCGCAGGAACTCTTCGTACAGCGTGCCAGCGCCCAGGCGCTGCAACGATTCGACCACCATCTGGAGTTCACCACGCGATTCATAGATACCCAGACGGCCGCGCAACTCGACCTGCTGGCCATCTGCCGGCTGGAAATCAACCAGCACCGCGGCGCGGCGAAACATGGCGCAGCGCAGCAAGGCTGGCGCGCCATCGGCGTCCTTCAGCGTGAAGTAACAGTGGCCGCTGGCCGCGCGCGTAAATCCCGACAGCTCGCCGCGGACGCTGACCGCACCGAACCGCGCTGCCAAGGCATCACTGGTGGCCTGCAACAGCGACGCCACGCCCCAACTCAAGCGCGCTGGTAACGCCGAGGCGGGCTCAATCATGGGGAAAGCCCCAATTGGCGCGGAGCCAGAACTCCACAGCCGCGTCAATCCATGCAGCACCACAAATGGCACCCGTCACAATCCCGAGTGTTTTAGGTAAGTGCCTGATTCGCATAGATGAATTGCTGTCTGATTTTTCGGCGCTACAAGTGAACAGTCGAAAACGCGGATTTCGCCGCGCAGCCACGCCGGGTTTTCCACATAGTTATCCACAGGAAAACCGCCTTCTGACTTGCACAAGACGCCCGCAGCCTATCGGCCATAATCCGTCGCTTCGGGGGCAGTCTGCCCGACAACAAGCCGCACGAGTCAGCCTTGCTTTCAATCATACAAGCGGCCGGTTGGCCGATCTGGCCCCTGCTGCTGTGCTCCATCGTGGCCCTGGCCCTGGTCATCGAGCGCCTGTATCACCTGCGCCCGGCGCTGGTGGCACCGTCCAAACTTCTGGACGAGGTGATGGCCGTCACCCGCACCAGTCTGCCGGCCGGTGACATCGTCAACAAATTGGCCGACAACTCGGTGCTCGGCACCGTTTTGGCAGCCGGTCTGCGCAGCGTGATTGCCGAACCGCGCATCACCGAAAGCGCCCTGCGGCAGGCGTTTGAAAACGCCGGCCGGCAAGCTCTGCACGGGCTGGAGCGCTACCTCAACACGCTGGGCACCATCGCGTCTGCGGCGCCGTTGCTGGGGCTCTTCGGCACCGTGGTCGGGATGATCGAGATTTTCGGCTCGCAGGCGCCCGGTGCGGGCAGCAACCCGCAGTTGCTGGCGCATGGCATCTCGGTGGCGCTCTACAACACGGCTTTCGGCTTGATGATTGCCATTCCAACGCTGATGTTGTATCGCTACTTTCGCGGCCGGGTGGACGATTTCCAGCTCACGCTGGAGCTGGCCGCCGAACGCATGGTGCCTCACTTGATGCGCTTCGCCTTGCGCGCTGCTGCCTGAGAACATGACCGTGAAGTTCAGCCGGCGCCGCATCGAAGAACCCGAGATCAACCTGATCCCGTTCATCGATGTGCTGCTGGTGGTGCTGATCTTCCTGATGCTGACCACCACCTACTCGAAGTTCACCGAACTGCAGATCAACTTGCCGGCGGCCGAGGCCGAAAAGCTGCGCGAACGGCCCGCTGAAATCGTTGTCGCCGTGGCTGCCGACGGGCGTTATTCGGTGAACCGTCAGGCCGTGGACGGCCGCAGTGTCGAACTGCTGACCACCACGCTGGCCGCTGCCGCGGCGGGCCGGCCCGACGTGGTGGTGATCATTTCGGCCGACGCGACGACCGCGCACCAGTCGGTGGTGAATGTGCTGGATGCCGCCAGGCGCGCAGGTTTGTCACGGCTGACGTTTGCGGCCCAGGCGGCCCAGGCGGCTCAGGCGGCCCCGGCGGCCCCGCCCAGCCCGGGTGCCGGCACGGGCGGAGCTGCGAACACAGGCGGGCGTTGACAGGCAGCCGTCGCGCGCGTCCGAGTTGGGCGGCGCGCACCGAAGCCCTGCTGCAGCGCCATTGGTGGCAAGCGCGGCCCACGCCATTGATGCGCCTGCTTTGGCCGCTGTCGTTGATCTACGGCACGCTGGCCCGCAAAGCCCGGCTGAACACGGCGGTGCTGCAAGGCCCTGCCCTGCCGCTGCTGGTGGTGGGCAACCTGGTGGCGGGCGGTGCTGGGAAGACGCCGGCAGTCATCGCGCTGGTGCAGGCGTTCCAGGCTGCGGGACGCCGGCCAGGCGTGATCACGCGCGGCTACGGTCGTCAAAGCGACGGCGTTCGCGCGGTAACGACCCACGCCACCGCACACACCGTCGGCGACGAGCCCTTGCTGATACAGCGTCGCACGGGCGTGCCCGTGTGGGTGGGGCGCGACCGCAGCGCCGCCGCGCTGGCGTTGTGCGCGGCACATCCCGAGGTCGACATGCTGCTGTCCGACGACGGCCTGCAGCACCACCGCCTGCGGCGCGACGCCGAGCTGTTGGTTTTCGACGACCGCGGCGTCGGCAACGGGCTGCTGCTGCCGGCGGGGCCGCTGCGTGAACCGCTGCCCGTGCAGCTTGCGCAGCACCAGCGCGCGCTGTACACCGGCCAGCGGATCAGCACCGCGCTGCCCGGGGTCCTCGGCCAGCGCGAACTGGGTCGCGCCTGGCCGCTTGACGCATGGCTTTGCGGCGACGCCAGTGCAAGCGTGGCGCTGCGCGACCTGCACAACATGCGCGGACGGCACTTGTTGGCCGTCGCGGGGCTGGCCACACCGCAAAGGTTCTTCGACCTGCTGCACGCTGCCGGCTTGACCTTCGACACGTTGCCGCTGCCCGACCACCATTCGTACACGACGCTGCCCTGGCCCGCCGCCACCACCGATGTGCTGACCACCGAGAAGGACGCCGTCAAGATCAACCCGACGGGGTTGGGCGGCACGCACGTCTGGGTGGTGCCGCTAGACTTCAAACTGCCCGGAGGTTTGGCTGCCGATTTGCTGAACCTGCTGAACCTGCCGACCCTGAGCCACGCGCCGCAACCGAAATTACCACCGCCATGAGCCTGGACCACCGCCTGATCGAACTGCTCGTCTGCCCGGTCTGCAAAGGGCCACTGGAACTGCGCCGCAACAGCGAAGCCAGGCCGACCGACTTGGTGTGTCCCGCCGACCGGCTGGCCTTCCCCATCCACGACGGCATACCGGTGATGCTGGAAAGCGAGGCCCAGCCGATGGATGCCGCCGCGCCCGCGTCCTGACCGGACGGCTGTGGATTACACCGTCCTGATCCCGGCACGGCTCGCATCCACACGCCTGCCCAACAAGCCGCTGGCCGACATCGCGGGCAAGCCGATGGTGGTCCGGGTGGCCCAGCGCGCTGCGCTGTCAGGCGCTTGCCGCGTGGTGGTTGCGGCCGATGACCCGAGCATCGTTCAGGCCTGTGCGGCGCACGACATCGAAGCCGTGTTGACGCGCACCGACCACGCCAGCGGCAGCGACCGCCTGGCGGAGGCCTGCGCGCTGTTGGGCCTGCAAGGCGACGACACGGTGGTCAACGTGCAGGGCGACGAACCGCTGATCGAACCGGCCTTGATCACCCGTTGCGCAGCGCTGCTGGACGCACGCCGCGACTGCGTGATGAGCACCGTCGCCCACCCTATCGAATCTGTCGCCGACTACCTGAACCCGAACGTCGTCAAGGTGGTGTTGGACGCTGCCGGGCGGGCTTTGCTGTTTTCGCGCGCGCCACTGCCTTGGTGGCGCGATGGCCACGCTGCAGGTGTCACGGCCTTGCCGCCAGCGCCCGGCGCTTTGCGCCATCTGGGCTTGTACGGCTACCGGGCCAGCTTCCTGCGCCGCTTCCCGGATCTGGCTGCCGCGCCGCTGGAGCACTGTGAGGCGCTGGAGCAGTTGCGGGTGCTGTGGCACGGCGAGCACATTGCGGTTCATGTGGCCGCGCTGGCCAGCGGTCCTGGCGTGGATACGCCCGAGGACCTGGCCCGCGTGCGGGCCCTTTTCGAGAGCGGTGCACTGTCAGCTTGACGCACGGACCTGCGTGATATTCTCAATTCGAGACAAGGCATTGGCGTGAATGGATGCACGACATGGGCCCGATAAAACAAACTTTCGAGGAACTCGATGCGACTGATCCTTCTGGGCGCGCCAGGCGCTGGCAAAGGCACGCAGGCCACCTTCATCTGCAAGCGTTACCGCATCCCGCAGATTTCTACAGGCGACATGCTGCGTGCTGCCGTCAAGGCCGGTACGCCGTTGGGTATGGAGGCGAAGAAGGTGATGGACGTGGGCGGTTTGGTCAGCGACGACACCATCATCAGCCTGGTAAAAGAACGCATCGTCCAGCCCGACTGCGCGGGCGGTTTTCTGTTTGACGGATTCCCCCGCACCATTCCGCAGGCCGACGCGATGAAGGCCGCCGGCGTGAAACTGGATGTGGTCCTGGAAATCGATGTGCCAGATGCCGCCATCGTCGAACGCATGAGCGGCCGCCGTGTTCACCTGGCCTCAGGCCGCAGTTACCACGTCAAGTTCAATTCGCCGAAAAACGCGGGTATCGACGACGTGACCGGCGAACCGCTGATCCAGCGCGATGACGACAAAGAAGAAACCGTGCTGAAGCGCCTGCAGGTCTACCAGCGGCAGACCCGTCCGCTGGTCGATTACTACAGCCAGTGGGCCACCACCGGCGACACCGCCGCGCCGCGTTACGCCAGCGTCAGCGGCACTGGCAGCGTCGATGAAATCACCAGCCGCGTGATGGGCGCACTGGGCGCATGAACCTCGCCTGAACCCTAAAAAAAAGGGCAGCTCGTCATGGACATCGCGAACCAGGTTTTCATCGTCACCGGCGGCGCTTCGGGCCTTGGTGAGGGCACCGCCCGCATGCTGGCCGCGAATGGCGCCACGGTGGTCATCGCCGACTTGCAGGTCGAACGTGGCACGGCCATCGCGGCCGAAATCGGCGGACTGTTTGTCCAGTGCGACGTAAGTCAGGAGGCAGATGGCCAAGCGGCTGTTGCCGCGGCCGTGGGGGTGGGCCGGCTGATGGGTCTGGTCAATTGCGCCGGCATCGCCCCGGCGGTGAAAACCGTCGGCAAAGAAGGTGCACATCCGTTGGCGGTCTTCAGCAAGACCATCACCGTGAACCTGATCGGTTCGTTCAACATGATCCGTCTGTGCGCCGAAGCGATGGCCAGGAACGAGCCGCAAGCCACCGGAGAACGGGGTGTGCTCATCAGCACCGCCAGCGTGGCAGCCTACGACGGACAAATGGGTCAGGCCGCGTATGCGGCCAGCAAAGGCGGCGTGGTTGGGATGACCTTGCCCATCGCCCGTGACCTGGCACGCAACGGTATTCGCAACATGACCATCGCACCGGGCATCTTCGGCACGCCGATGATGTTCGGCATGCCGCAAGCCGTGCAAGATGCGCTGGCCGCCAGCGTCCCCTTCCCCAGCCGCCTGGGCACACCGCAGGACTACGCCAAGCTGGTCAAGCACATCATCGAAAACGACATGTTGAACGGCGAAGTGATACGGCTGGACGGGGCGATACGGCTGGCACCCAAGTAAGGTCGCATGCCAGGTAGGGCCCGGTGCGGGGCCACGCGTGCAACTCTGCGGCTAAGGCTCTCAGCCCGGATTTCGGGTAGCACCGCGCGCAGCGCCCTGCATGGCTTCAGGATCGACCACCAACACATTGCTGGTCTTGTTGGCCTTGCGGGGCAGGTTGGAACCCGTCGGATCGTCTGATCGCTCATAAACCGGTGCCTGGACCGCCGTTGTGGGTCCGGTTTCGCGGCTGGGGCCGGCGCAGCCGACAGCCATCAGACCTGCGGCCAGCGCCGCAGCAAAACAGGCAAGGCAATCGGCGGCCCCATGACGTTTCCAACGTCTTGTCTCATGGTTTTATCCCTACTTGAAAAGTAAAAAGCCGCGCAGGCCCTGCAGGCCCGCGCGGCTCACAACACTTTTTTCTCGCCAAGTCGGTCAGAAGAACTTGTAGCCGGCGCGCACGTAGTAGGCGCGGCCCAACGGGTTGGTGAACGATGCGTCGTAGCCAGTCTGGAAATTGGTCTCGGTACGCGAAGCCGGCGGGTTGGTGTCCAGCAGGTTCTTCACACCCAGAACCAGGTTCAGGTTCTTGATGCCCTTCCAGCTGATTTGACCGTCCCAAGTGGTGTAGGCAGCAACCTGACGGGTGGCCGGGTAGGTGGTGCCGTTGACCGAATCGGGGTTGGTGTAATCCTCGTAAGCCGACGTGTAGTTGTTGGTCACGGAACCGGCCCAAGGACCATTGCCGTAGGACAAGGTCAGCGCCTGACGGTAACGCGGCGTCGGCCCGAAGTCCTTGTAGCGACCCACATCCGACACCACGGGTTCACCAAAGTTCTGGTAACCGTGCTTGGTGTAGAGCGTGCTGTCCAGGATCAGGCCGAAAGTACCGACCGAGGCCACCTTCAACTTGTATTGGAAGTTCAGGTCGACGCCGGCCGCGAAGAACTTGGCGGTGTTGTCGTAAGGCAGGTAGATATAAGCGATCGGGAAGTCCCGATTGGTGCTGCCCTTGATCGCGCCAGTCTGCTTGCCGTCGTCGATGAATCCACCCGCGAAAGCGCCGGTCGGGTTGTAGCGATAGATGAAGTCCTGGTAGGTCGTCGGGCTGCTCAGCACCTGGATCTCGGACTTGGCAGCAATCGCGTCCTTGATCTTCACGTCCCAGTAATCGACGGCGATGCTCATGTCGGCCATGGGCGAGAACACGATACCCAGCGAAACCTGGTCCGACTTCTCGGGCTTCAGCGCCTTGCTGCCAGAAAACGCTGTCGGTTGCTGGATGTCGCACTCGTCCTGCACCGAACCGACCGGGTTGATGGTGTTCGTGATGGGTTTGCCGCCCGGGCAACGGATCGGATCGCTCCAGTTGGCGGCGGTGTTGTTGCCCGAGGTAAACGGACGCAGGTTTTCATACAGCGTGGGCGCGCGATAGCCCTGCCCCACAGAGCCACGAACCAGCAGGTCCTTGATGGGGCGGAAGGACAAACTGGCCTTGGGGCTCAGGTTGTTGAATGAAGTGCCAAAACCGTTCTTGTAGTTGTCGTAACGCGCGGCAATGTTCAGGTCCAGGCCCTTGATGATGGGCAGTTCCACTTCAGTGAACAAGCCGTAGACCTTGCGGTCGCCCGTCACGCTAGGAATCGGGCCCGCGCCGCCGACTTGGTCACCCGAGGCCAGCACGTCGTAAGAGATCTGCTCCAGCTTCTCGGTGCGGACCGAGCCGCCCACTGCCAGACCCACGGCACCAGCGGGCAACTGGAAGACTTCTCGCGACGCACGGAAGTCGACTTCCGTAGATTTCGAAGTGGCAGACTGCTGCAGCCCTGACAGTTGGGCGCTCAGCAGTTTGGCCAGGCTGGCCGCGTCCTGCGAACCGAAGACGTTGATTTCACCGGCGTTCACCAGCGGAGTCAGCTTGGCATAACTGAACTGACCCGGGCCGAAAGAGATGTCACCTTTATTGGTCGAGGTGGTCAGCGCCGTCTTGTAGTCCCACCCCGAAACGGTGCCTTCCGCGCCCAGCACGATGCGGTTGGTCGTGGTGGTCGTCAGGTCAGTGCGACCGCCACCCGCCACCGTTCGCCAGGTGCCGCTCATCGGACCGGTTGGTGTGACCGTGATGTCGGTTGCCAGCGGCGTGGCGGCCGTGGCGACAGTGCCGTTGGCGAATTTGTAGCCGGCTTGGACCGTCAGTCCCTTGGGCAGGGTGAACTGCTTCGGATAGAAGCGACCCGCTGCCGGGTAGGTCATGTTGATGGTGTAAGGCGCCGGCGAATAGCTGGCCGTGGTTGAGCCTTTCACGTAGACCGCCTCAGCAAACACCTGGTGCTCGCTGCCAAGCGCCAAGGTGCCGCGAGCCACGATGTTGTCGTAGCTTTGCTTGGGCACCAGATCGATGTACTTCACGTAGTCGGTGCCGCAGGCGGAAGCACTGCGGACGACGAGCGCAAATTCCGTGCTGTCGCAACCGGTGTAACGCAAGGGGTTGACCGTGGGCGCAACCTTGTTGCCGAAGCCGCCGTAGCCGTTGCCCAGGGTGTCGGTGAAGTTGAAATTGGGCACGCCGTTGCGCGCCGATGCCTTGTTGATGCCGAGTTCCGGCACGACCGCAGACGCAGCGAAAGGCCGGTCTTTGGCCTTCAGCACGTCATCGCGCTCGCTGAAGGCGCTGAGCAGAACGTTGAAGCCTTGAGTTGAAAGATCACCGAAACCACCGGTCAGCGTGACGGTGCGCGAGTCGCCGCCCTTGTGCTGCGGCTTGGTGGCGTAAACACTGCCTTCCAGACCCTGAAAGTCTTTCTTCAGGATGAAGTTGATCACGCCGGCCACAGCGTCGGCGCCGTAGATCGCTGACGCGCCGTCACGCAGCACTTCGACGCGTTCGACAGCCGCCAGGGGTATCGAGTTCAGGTCGACCGGCGAATTGCCAAAGGCGTAGTTGGCGACACGGCGGCCGTTCAACAACACCAGGGTGTATTTGGCGCCCAGGCCACGCAAATTGGCGGTCGACGCGACACCGGTGGCGCCAACGTTATTGGCAACTACACCGCCACCGAAGTTGGACGGGATCATGTTGACCAGGTCCTGCGCCGTGGTGGCACCGGTGCGGTCGATGTCGGCCCGGTTGATTACCGTGACCGGCAAGGCCGTCTCGGCATCGATGCGCTTGATCGACGAACCGGTAATTTCAATGCGCTCTGTGGTCTGGGCCAGCGACGGCAGCGCCGCGAGGGCCAAGCTGCCGCCGAAGGCGGCCAGCAACCCGCTGCACAATTTTGTTTTCTTGAACATGAACACGCTCCTGTAGGAAAGTTGACTTGCCGTGGCGCGCTGCTGACGCGCCGTGCAATAGTCGGTTGTACCTCCGTCACGGGGCGTTCACATAAGATTGCTACGCATCGGAAGGCGTCTGTTGGGCGGTAGCCACAACCGGGGGCCCCCGGGGCCGCACCTACACTGGTGCGCCATGGAGTTGCAAACGAAAGCGCACGAGTCCGAGTCACTGGCGTTGTTGTTGCGGGTTGGCCTGCAACACCGGCGGGCCGGACGCCTGGATGCGGCTGCGGCGGCCTTTGCCGCCCTGCTCGAGCAGCGACCGCAGCAGGCACCGCTCTGGGCCCACCTGGGCGATGTGAAGGAAGAACAGGGCCTGTTGGCCGATGCCGAGGCCTGCTTTCAACGGGCTGCCGCTCTGCGTCCCGATTTCACGGCGGCGCATTACAACCGCGCCAGGCTGCTGCGCCAACTGGGGCAGTCTGACGGGGCCGTCTTCTGCTTGACGCAGGCGCTTGGCACAGCAGCAGTAGCCACGCCGTTGCGCGCGCAGATGCTGCAGTTGCTGGCGCTGCTGCAAGAGGAAGCCGGTCTGCTGGTTGCGGCCGTGGGAACGCTCGACGAGGCGCTGGTCGCGGCACCGGGCCGCGCCGCCCTGCACCACAACCGGGGTGTTTTGCTGCAACGCCTGTCGCGCCCGGCCGAGGCGCTTGCTGCTCTCGAGCAAGCACTGGCTCTCGGACTGCAAGCCCCGGACGCGCACTACAACCTCGGCAACAGCTTACAAAGCCTGGGCCGGACTGCGGAAGCGTTGGCGGCCTATCGGGCGGCGCTGGCGCTCGAGCCGCAGCACGCGCTGGCGCTGTACGACATCGCACGCCTGCGCTGGCGGCTGGCCGATCCGGACTTCACTGCGGAACTGGACGCCGCTTCGGCAACCGCGCCGACATCGGCGGTGGCGCTGGGCATCAAGGGGCGCCTGATGTTGCGTGCCGAACGATATGCCGAGGCGGCTGCAGCCTTTGCGCGGGCCGCGGCATGTGCCGACACCGTGCCGGGCTACTTTGACGGTCTGGGCCAGGCGCTGGCCCGCCAGGGCCACTTCGATGCCGCGTTGGCTGCACACCGGCGCGCGGTGGAACTGGCTCCGCAACAAGCGGCAACTCACATCAGCTACGCAACCTGCCTTCTGCAAGCCGGCGAGCTTGCTTTGGCCGCGCAAGTGGCCGAGGGTGCGGTGCAGCTGAACCCACTGGATCAGCAAGCCTGGGCCACGCTGGGCCTGGCCTGGCGCGCCACTTCGCACCCGGGTCAGCACTGGTTGGACGACTATGCGCAGCACGTGCAGGTCTACGACTTGCCGCCGCCCGAAGGCTGGCCGGACATGGCCGCTTACTGCCGCGCCTTGGCGGTGGCGCTTGAGGCGATGCACACCGATGCGCAGGCGCCCATCGACCAGACCTTGCGCCACGGCAGCCAGACGATGGACAACATCTTCGACCAGGGACACCCGCTGGTCGAACAGCTGAAGGGCCGGATTGCACAGGCCGTGGACCGCTACATCGCGCACCTCGAAACCCTGCCCCCAGACGACAGCCACCCGCTGCGTGGCCGCACCTCACAACGCTGGCGCTTCACGGATTCCTGGTCATCGCGCCTGCGCAGCAGCGGCTTCCACACCAACCATGTGCACACGCATGGCTGGATCAGCTCGTGCTTCTACGTTGCGCTGCCCCCTGTGATGGCGCAAAGTGACCGAGATGACGCAACGCGCGAAGGCTGGATTGCATTCGGCAAGCCTGACATGGCCATCCCCGGTTGTGATCTCAGTGCCCACCGGCATGAACACCCTCGGGTTGGCCGCCTGGTGCTGTTCCCGTCCTGCATGTGGCACGGCACCCTGCCCTTCACCGACACGCAGCCCCGCCTGACCATCGCGTTCGACGTCGTGCCGCTCGATTGAAACGACACGGGCCCAAGCCAAAAAAAACGGGCCCCACAGGGCCCGTCTGACTGGCTGACAACCTTGCGGTGATCAGAAGGTCGCGGTGGCGGTCATCGTGTAGCGACGGCCAATCACGTCGTAGACCGACGGGAAGGTGTTGCCAAAGTTGACCGCGCCCGGGCCGATGCCGGTGCCGATGATGGGTGGCTTGGTGTCCAGAGCGTTGTTCACCGTGACAGACAGCTTCAAATTCTTCATGGCTTGCCAAGAGCCGTTCAGGTCAAAGTAGTTGAAGGCCTTGATGGACTCGAACTGCGGCTGGTAGTTGCCGGCTGCGTCGGCTTGGACCGTCGTGCCGCCAATGAAACGCCAGATGTAGCCCAGCGAAAAATCGCCCACGTTCCAAGTGGTGCGCTGGTTGAAGCGCAATTTGGAATACGGCGTGCTGACGTCTACACCGTAGCGACCCGCCTGCACAACCGTCGGCGTGCCCGGAATCGTCGTGATGTCGGCCTTCTGGAAGATCGACATGTCGAGCTTGAAGTCGACGCGGCCCATCGTCGGCAAGCCAACGTTCTTCAGCGGCAAGCGGTAAGCCGCGCCAACGTCGAAGCCCGAATAGTCGTACAGGCCCAGGTTGGACGACTGCGTGATCACGCCCCGGCTGCCTGAACCGTTCAGCGTGCCGTTCAGCGCGTCACGCTGGATCAGTTGGCAGAAGACATTGTTCGTGAAGCCCGGGTTGGCGGTCGGGTTGTAGCAACCCGTGACGATCTGGCTGGCGGTGGCCGAAGACACGGCACCCTTGACCTTGATCTTCCAGTAATCCAGGCTCAGCGACAGGTTTTCGACGAAGCCGGGTTCCCAGACCAGACCCAAGGTCGTGGTGTCGGCCTTCTCAGGCGCCAGGTTGGGGTTGCCGCCACTGGTGTTGTTGATCTGGTTCGAAGAGGGTGCCGCAACGGCACCGATCTGCGAAGTCGGAACACCGGTCGCCTGGCACAGCGCCGTCAAGGTACCGGCCTTGCCGGCGTCAGCTGCCGTGATGTTGCTGAGCTGACAAGGATCGACTGACAGCGTCGACAAGCCCGTGGTGACCGGCTGATACAGCTCGTTCACGTTCGGGGCGCGCGTGGCGCGCTGCTGCTCGCCGCGGAAACGCAGGCCCTTCATCGGTGACCAGTCGCCGCCGGCCTTCCAGCTGCCGTAGGACTGGGTCACTCCGGCGGAGGTTACGAGCTTGGAATCCCGGTAGCCGCCCTGAATGCCCAAGGACTGGATGAACGGCTTGTTCTGCACCAGCGGCATGACCAGCTCGGCGTAGGTTTCCGTGAACTTCAGTTCGCCGTTGCGGTCCGGCGTCGGCGCGCCGCTGCCCAGCAACTCGCCCTGGGTCTGGATGACCGCATCGGACTTGTTGCCACCGAAAACAGTGCGCTTCTCGAAACCGACCGCCACGCCCAGCGGGTTCTTGGCGAATGGGCTGGTGATCAGGCCGACTTCACCGTTGGCCGACACGGACATCACATCCTGACGGACTTCCGTTGTTCCGAAGGTCGGCGTGCTCAGATAAGCCAGCATGGCCGGCGTGAGGCTGCCGGCAGCGCCAAACAAGTTGACCGGCACGCAGGCACCGCCCGCCGTGCAGGTGGTGGTGTTCAGCGAGCGCACTGCGGTTTGCAGTTTCGAAGACGAGAAGCCGTTGCCCGTGGTGACTTGCTGGTCGGAACGACCGGCCTGGTAGTAGGCGTCGTAGCTCCAGGAGTCCAGATACGGAATCGCGCCACGCAGGCCCACCGTGTACTGGGTGCTGACGTTGTCGTAGCTGTAGACACGCGGTCCGGCTTCGACGAAACGGCGAGCAACGTTGCCCCTGAATTCCGTCGCGTTGCCCAACACGCATTTTGGGTCAGCAGCGCCTAGCGGGAACAGTCCAGGGACAGCAACGGTCCCTTTGTAGGCATCGCAGATCTGCGCCCGGACAGCGGGCGTGATGAACGGGTTGCCGATGGGGATGTTCAACGAAGCGCCGAAGGTGCCCGACGGCGCCAAGTTCAACGTGACGTTGGTGCGCGTGTGGAAGACCTCGGAATAGGCCTCGGCGTACTCGTTGAGGCTGAAGCGGGCGATGCCCGCCACTTGCGTGCGGGTCAGCGGCGTTTCGAAGTAGTTCGGCGGGTTGGTGTTGTAGCCGTCCGGCGGACCCGAGGTGACTGCGGGGCGCAACAAGCCAGTGGTGGCGTCGATGACGCGGCTGCCGTTGATGGGCGCATTCAGGCCGGAAAAGATGGCTGGCACGGAAGTGCCCGAGTAGCCGCCGGGGTTCCCGGTTGCCGAGCTGATCGCCGTGTTGGCGAAGTCACGATCACGCAGGTTCAGTGCCTGTGTGCGCGTGGTGCCCACGCTGATGGCCACGTTGCCACGGCCGTCGGCCAGGTTGGTACCGATGGTCAAGTCGCTCTTGTAGCGGCGGGCATCGTTTTTCTCCGACACGCTGTACAGCGTGCTGGCTTCGACGCCCGAAAAGTTCTTCTTCATCACGAAGTTGACAACACCGGCCACGGCGTCAGCGCCGTACACCGCAGAGGCGCCGCCGGTGACGATGTCGACGCGTTCGAGCAGCGAGACCGGCACGTTGTTGGTGTCGACCACGCCACCCAGGGTCGCAGGGACAAAGCGCTTGCCGTTGAACAACACCAGGGTGCGGTTCGAGCCCATGCCGCGCAGGTCGATGGACGCCGTGCCGTTTGAGCCGTTGTTGACGTTCGGGCCGATGGCCGGGTAGGCCGACGGCAAGCCGCGGACGAGTTCTTCGACGGCCACTGGCTGGCTGGTGTCGATGTCGACCTTGCCGACCGATGCGATCGGGCTGCTTGAAGTGTTACCGACCGACTTGATGCGCGAGCCGGTAACTTCAATCCGCTCAGTGGATTGGGCCCATGACGGCGCCGCGGAGACCAGCACGGCGCCGCCTAGCGCAACTAGAACGCCTGAGCAGATTTTGGATTTCTTGAACATGTGAATCGAACTCCTGTGAGGAAGGTTTAAGTCATCAATTCACCCGCCGTACGGAGCCGGCAGGCCAGCCAGGAATGGCCACCCATCCCGCCAAGGGGGACGTATCACCGGATTGTCGTGGTAACGCTTCTTTACCCCTGCATCATCACGATTGGCGATGCGGTCTTCCGGCGGCTGCACGGCCCAATCACTCGCCACTGTTACAAGCAAGAATCATTTGAAATCAAAGCTTTAAGCTGCAAACATCAAGCGAGTTCGACACCTATCTGCGGGGTACTCTGCGGGTAATGGATGGGGTCGCCCGTTGGTAGGCTGCAACACTGCAAGCGTGCGTCAAAGGCGAGGGACGGCGGCCAGCAAGGCCCGGGTGTAGTCCGAACGGGGCCGCTGCAAGATGTCGGTGCAGGCGCCCTGCTCTTCGATGCATCCGGCGCGCATCACGGCAACCCGGTCGGCGATGTATTCGACAACGCCGATGTTGTGCGTGATGAACAGCAAGGACACGCCCAAGTCGCGCTGCAGATCACGCAGCAGGTTCAGAATCTGCGCCTGCACCGACACGTCCAAAGCCGACGTCGGCTCGTCGCAGACGATCAAACGCGGTTCAACCGCCAGCGCGCGGGCGATGGCGATGCGCTGGCGCTGGCCGCCGGAAAATTCGTGCGGGTAACGGCCCAACGCATCGCGGCGTAGACCAACCTGGTCGGTCAGCCGCTGGATGCGCGCCAGCCGGTCGGCCGCAGTCAGGTCAGGCTGCAGTGCCGCCAGGCCTTCGTCCAGGATCTCGGCAACCCGCATGCGCGGGTTCAGCGATGCGTACGGGTCCTGAAAGATGATCTGCACCTGGCGCCGTGCGGCCAGAAGCTCAGCCGCACCCATCTCGAACAGGTTGCGGCCGTCCAGCAGCGCCTTGCCTTCGATGGTGGCGATGCGCCCCAGCAGCTGCACGATGGCCTTGCCGGTGGTCGTCTTGCCGCAGCCTGACTCGCCGACCAGCGCCAGCGTCTCGCCGTGGCCGACCTGGAAAGACACACCGCCGACGGCGTTGAAATAGCCCTTGGTGCGTTGCATCAGGCCGCCCCGGATGGGGAAGCGCACGCGCAAGTCCTGCACGTCGAGCAGCGGGCCCCGGGCATCGGACAGCTTGGGTTGGGGTGCGGGCGCAGCGGCGCTCGCTGCCTCGACTTCGACCGGCAAGCGCGCCGCAGAGATGGCGGCCCCGGCCGGCGTGTACAGCAGGCAACGAACACGGTGGCGCGCGGCCACCTCGGCCAACTCGGGCAAGGTGCCGGCGCAATGCGGCATCTCCTGACTGCATCGCGGCGCGAAGCGGCAGCCGTCGAATCGCATCGTCAGCGGCGGCACGGTGCCGGCGATGGCTTCCAGTGGTTCGTTGCGGTTGCCGCTGCCCGGCAGCGCACGCAGCAAGGCGCGGGCGTAGGGGTGCTTGGGCGACGCGAAGAATTCTTCGGCAGGTGCGACTTCGATGATCTGCCCGGCGTACATCAGCGCCACGCGGTGGGCCATGCCGGACACCACGGCCAGGTCGTGCGTGATCAGCAGCATCCCCATGCGGTGTTCGCGCTGCAGGTCCTTCAGCAAATCGAGGATCTGGGCCTGGATGGTCACATCCAGCGCTGTGGTTGGCTCGTCGGCGACGAGGAAGTCGGGCTCGGCCGCCAGCGCAATGGCGATCATCACGCGCTGCTTCTGCCCGCCGCTCATGCGGAAGGGGTACTCGTCGATGCGCCGTTCGGGCTCGGGGATACCAACGCGGCGCAGCCACTCGACGGCCTTGGCGCGGGCATCGGCTCCACGCAACGGGGTGTGGGCTTCGACGGCCTCGACGATCTGCTGGCCGACCTTCATCACCGGGTTCAGGCTGGTCGACGGCTCTTGAAAAATCATGCCGACGCGACCGCCGCGCACAGCACGCATCTGCGATTCGGGCAGGCCCAGCACATCGACGCGGTCGCTGCCGTGGCCGATGGTGATCTCGCCGGCGGTGACGTCGCCGCTTTCGGGCAACAGCCGCATCAGCGCCAACGCCGTCATGCTCTTGCCGCAGCCCGACTCGCCGACCAGCGCGAAGGTCTCGCCGCGTTCAATGCTCAGCCGCAGCCCGTCAATGGCGCGCACGACACCGGCTTCGGCGTCCAGTTCCACTTGCAGGTTGTCGATGTGCAGCATGGTCAGGCCGCCTTGCGCTCGGCTGCGGGCGCATTCGCAGCACGGCGGCGCTTGAAGGCGCGCGCGCGCGGGTCGAACGCGTCGCGCACGCCATCGGCGAACAAGTTGGCGGCCAGCACCAGCGTCACCATGAAACCGAAGGCCGCCGCGAAAGACCACCACACCACCGGGTCACGGCTCATTTCCTTACGCGCCAGGTTGATCATGCCGCCGAAGCTGTTCATCGACGGATCGACGCCAACACCCACATAGCTGAGCACGGCCTCGTAGAGGATCAGCGACGAGAACTCCAGCACCGTGACGATGAGCATCAGGTGGGCCACGTTCGGGAAAATGTGGCGCGCCAGGATGCGGGTGTGGCTGACACCGAAGGCGCTGGCGGCCTGCACGTAGTCCAGTTCACGCAGCTTCATGGTTTCGCCGCGCAGCAGCCTGCACAGACCGGCCCAGCCGGTGACGCCCAGCACCACGCAGAGCAGGAATAATTTCAGGTCGGCGCGTTCTGCGCCGGTCTCGAAGAGGTCGGGGTTCTTGTCGAGAAAGACCTGCACCATCAGCACGCAGGCGGCAATCAGCAGCACATTGGGCACCGACGACAGCACGGTGTAGAGGTACTGGATCAACTCGTCCACCCAGCCCTTGAAGTAGCCGGCCAGCAGGCCCAGCGTGACGGCGAGCGGCAGTGTCGCCACCGTGGCCAGCGTGCCGATGACGAAGGCCGTGCGGATGCTTTTCAGCGACTGGAAGAGCACGTCGTTGCCGGTCAGGTCGGTGCCCAGCAGGTGGTAAGGCCCCGACAGCGCCGTGGCCGGGCCGATCAGCAGGCACAGTCCCCACACCGTGGCCAGCGCGACATGCCAGGGTACGGGCGTGGCCCGCGCGCGAAGCTGCGCCCAGACCTGGGCCAGCGGCAGGCACTGGGCCCGCGAGATGCCCAACAGCAGCGCAGCACTGAGCAGCAGCGCGAACACCGCACCGAACAGGGCGCCCCTGCCCGCCTTGGCTGCGACGTCGCCCAACCACTGCGTTTCGGGATCGGCCAGGTGTTGGCCGCCGAACTGCAGGCGCGGCGCCACGCGCTGCACCTCACCGTTCACGATCAACGATTCCTTGGTGAAGCCCAGATAGGACAAGGGCCGCGAGTAGGTGGATTCGCGCGACTGAATCAACTCCCACAAAACCTGGTCCAGCAAGGAACGGGTGCTCGATGCGTAGGCCGGCGCCGCGTTCTCGGCTACCGTGGCCGTCGGCGAAGGCGGCAAGCGCGGCCGGAAGTGCACGCTGTCCAGCAGCGTGACCAGCAGGCACAGCGCCAGCACCAGCGAAGACGCCAGCGCCGGGGCGTCGCGGAAGACCTTGGCCCAGTTGGCGGCCAGTTGCGGATTGCGCAGCACCGTGACGGTGTAGGCAATCAGAGCAACGATCAGCAGCCAGATGGCGCCGTCGGTCCACAGGATGACGAATTTCGGCATGGTCGGTTCAGGCGGGTCAACTCAAGCGGACGCGGGGGTCGACCCAGGTGTAAACGATGTCGATGAGCACGTAGGTGGCGATGTACAGCAGGCTGCCGACAAACACCATGGTGCGCACGATGGCGAAGTCTTGCCGGCTGATGGCCTCGATGACGTAGGCGCCCAGGCCGGGCAGACCGAAAAAGCTTTCGAAGACCAGGCTGCCGAGAAAGACGTAAGGCAGGTAGCTGCCGGCGCTGGTGACGATGGGAATCAGCGCGTTGCGCAGCACGTGGCGGTAGAGCACCGCACCTTCCGACAGGCCCTTGGCGCGCGCGGTGCGCACATAGTCCTTGCCGATTTCTTCCAGAAACATTGCGCGATATAGGCGTGCTTCACCGCCCAGCCGTGCGATCAGCGACAGCCCGATGGGCAGTACCAGAAACTTCACCGCGTCCAGGCCGGGCGCGTAACCCGAAATGGGCGCCAGCTTGAACACGCGCGAGAACAAATACTGCCCGACGATGATGTAGAAAAGGCTGCTGATCGACAGCATCAGCACGCAGCTGACCACGCCCCAGAAGTCGAGCCGCGTATTGCGGAACATGGCCAGCAGCAGCGCGAAAGCCGTGCTGGCCAGCACTTGCAAAATGAACAGTGGCAGCGCCATCTGCAGGCTCACGCCCATGCGCGTGGCGACTTCGTTGCCGATGTCGCCAGCGCTTTCGGAATCGGGACGGCCAAACTTCAACGCGAACAGCGAAACCGAACGGTCCCAGAAGATGGTGGCGGTCAGCTGCTCGACGCCCTGGCGCTGTGGGTTGATGTACAGCGGCTTGTCGTAGCCGCGCTCGCCCTTCCATTTTTCGATAGCCGCCTGGTTGACGCGCTTGCCGCCCAGGTTCAGGCGTGCCATGTCGTCGGGCGTGTTGATGGTGAAGAAGAGAATGAAGGTGGCCAGGTTCACACCCAGCAGCACCAACAGCGCGTAGACGACGCGGCGCGACAGGTAATTCAGCATGTTCGGTGCGGGTCGCTCAGCTCGCCAGCACTTCGCCGCGCGCGTTGGTGCGCTCACGCAGCTTCAGGCTGCGCCGGCCCACCCACCACACGGCCAGCACGGCCAGCAGCACCAGCCCCACCGGCCACCAGATGGCACGGTTCCAGGTCGACATGCGGTCCACGCGTTCCTTGGCATCGATGCGCAGGTAGCGCGCCTGGTCGCGCACCAGCACGGCCGACTTGGAGTTGTAGACCCAGTGCTGCACGGCGGCCGACGCGTAGGGGTAGAAGCCCATCGTCCAAGGCGCGTCTTCACGCGCGATGGCCACCATCTGGTCGATGAGTTGCTGCTTGGCCGGGCCGTCTTCCAGCACCTTCATCTGGTCGAACAATTTGTCGTAGGCCGGGTTCGAATAGTTCGACGTGTTCTCGCCGTCGTACTTGGTCTTGCCGGCCGAGGTGGTCAGCAGGAACAGGAAGTTCTCGGCGTCGGGATAGTCGGCGTTCCAGCCCAGCCAGAAGACCTGGTACTTGCCTTTTCGCACCTTGTCCTGGAACTGGTTGTTATCGGTGGCCCGCACTTCCAGCTGGATGTCGATCTTGGCGAACTGCCGCACCACCCATTCGATGCGCGGCTTGTTTTCGGGCGTGGGTGCGGCGTAGAAGTCGTAGTTCAGCACCAGCGGCTTGCCCGTCTTAGCGTCGCGGCCGTTGGGGTAGCCCGCTTCGGCCAGCAGCCGTTTGGCGTCGGCGATGGGGTGGCGCACGAACTGGCCATTCACCAGCCTGTGCGTCACCGGGTTCAGGCCCGCGGGCGTTTCTTCGCGTGAACCGAAGATGCCCGGCGGCA
>JAYSYH010000229.1:0-4583 GCA_043716645.1 Betaproteobacteria bacterium
GGTTCGCGCCTGCCCGCCAAGGGCACGGTGGTGATCACCGTGAAGAACAGCGACAAGGTGCGTGCGGTGGCCGTCGCCAAGGATCTGGTGGCGCTGGGCTTCAATGTGGTGGCCACCAAAGGCACGGCCGCGGCCATCGCTGCGGCGGGCCTGCCGGTGAAGGTGGTCAACAAGGTCAAGGATGGCCGGCCGCACATCGTCGACATCGTGAAGGCCGGCGAGATCCAACTGGTCTACACCACGGTGGACGAGACCCGCACGGCTATTGCCGATTCGCGCTACATCCGCACGGCGGCCCTGGCCAACCGCGTCACTTACTACACGACCATGGCCGGCGCCGAAGCCGCTACCGAAGCGCTAAAGCACCGTGCTGATCTGGCGGTCGCGTCCCTGCAGGACCTGCATGCCGAACTCCGCTGAAGCTTGCGGGCCGCCGCATCAGCCCGGTGCTGATGCCTATCGCCCGCCGTGAACGTCGGCGCTAAACTCATGACCCAGCCTTCCGCCGCAGGTCGCCCCACGGGCTCCTGCGGCGGATTCACTTTGTACCTGCCTCCTCTAAGTCCCTGCCATGCTCACCATCCCCCTGACCCTACGCGGCGCCGAGTTGCTGAAGAACGAGTTGCACCAACTCAAAACCGTGGAGCGCCATGCGGTGATCCAGGCCATCTCCGAGGCGCGCGCCCAGGGTGACCTGTCCGAGAACGCCGAGTACGAAGCGGCCAAGGACAAGCAGGGCTTCATCGAAGGCCGCATCAAGGAAGTGGAAAGCAAGCTGGCGGCGGCCCAGGTCATTGAGCCGTCCAGCCTGGACGCCGACGGCAAGATCGTCTTCGGCTCGACGGTGGACCTGGAAGACGAGGACAGCGGCACCAAGGTCACCTACCAGATCGTCGGCGACGACGAGGCCGACCTGAAGCTGGGTCTGGTGTCGATCAGCAGCCCCATCGCGCGCGCCCTCATCGGCAAGGAAGCGGGTGACATGGCCGAGGTGCAGGCGCCCGGTGGCCTGCGCCGCTGGGAAGTCATGGGCGTGCGCTACGCCTGATGGCGGCCCTGTGATGGCGCTGCCGTTCGAGCGCGCACGGCGCCTGCTGCCGGGCTTGTGGGCCGGTTTTCTGCTGTGCGTGGCGCTGGTCGCTACACCAGCCCCATTCGCCACGCTGTTGCCAGCAGACGCCGGGCGCGTGGCGGCCCGCATCCTGTTTCAGGAAGCCTACGTCAGCCTGCTGCTGGGCGCGGTGCTGCTGGTGATGGAGCGCACCGTGGCGCGGCGTGCAGCCGCAGCCGGTCAGGGCAGCCAGTTCTCGACCGGCATGGTGCTGGCGCTGGGCGCCGTGTTCTGCACGGTGCTGGGCTACTTTGCCGTGCAGACTCAGATGCCGGCCGCACGGCTGGGGCAGGGCGCCTTGAGCTTCGGGCAGTTGCACGCGGTGAGCGCGCTGTTCTTCGGGGTGAAGGGGGTGCTGGTGCTGTCGCTGGCGTGGCGAGCTTTTGCCATGCGGGCTCAGCCCTAACGCGTGAAATCGCGTCAGGGCCTTCGTCAGGCGTTCGCGTCCTTCCGGACGCTCACGTTTCGACTCAGTCCTGCTGCTTCTTCTTGACGCTGGTCACGCGCTGGCGCACGCGCTTGATCTGGCCGCCGGGGGTGACGCGTTCGTTGCCGAAGACCTTGATCTTCTTGACCGTGGCGCGGTGGTTGCCGCTTTTGGAAAAGCTGACGACCTTGACAGTGCGCGGACCCGGCAGGCGGTCATCGCGGTCGATCTTCTCTTTCGGCGGTATCGGCCGCCACAGCACCAGCAGCTTGCCGATGTGCTGGATGGGTGCGGCGTTCAGCTTGTCGGTCAGCGTGGACAGCATGGCCTCGCGGCCCGGACGATCATCAGAGAACACGCGGATCTTGATCAGCCCGTGGGCGTTCAGCGCGTGATCGACTTCTTTTTCGACGCCAGGCGTCAGGCCCTCGCCACCAATCATCACGACGGGGTCCAGGTGGTGGGCTTCGGAGCGGTGCTCTTTGCGTTGGGCGGGGGAAAGCTGAATGGCAGTCATCACCGTATTATCGGTCGCTCATGAAAGTGATCAGTCAAAGTAAGAAAATCAACAAAGCGTGGCTGCACGATCATGTCAACGACACCTATGTCAAGCAAGCCAAGATCGATGGCTATCGAGCCCGCGCGGCTTACAAGCTGAAGGAAATCGACGAGGCCCTGAAGCTGCTGCGGCCGGGTCAGGTGGTGGTTGATCTGGGCGCCGTGCCGGGCGCGTGGAGCCAATATCTGCGACGCAAGTTCGCCCAGGGTGGCGCCGCAGTGGGCCGGCTCAACGGCAGCATCATCGCGCTGGACCTGCTGGATTTCGAACCCATTGAAGGCATCACTTTCATAAAGGGTGACTTTCGCGATGAAGAGGTGTTGCAGGCGCTGGTCAAAGAGCTTGACGGCCGTCCGGTGGACGTGGTGGTGTCGGACATGGCACCCAACTTGTCGGGCATTGCCGACACCGACGCTGCGCGCATCTCGCACCTGATCGAGTTGGCCGTCGATTTTTCGGTCCATCATTTGCGCCCCGACGGCGCGCTGGTCTGCAAAATCTTCCACGGCGGCGCCTACGCGCCGATGGTGGCGTTGTTCAAGCAGACCTTTCGCGTGGTCAAGCCCATCAAGCCCAAGGCCTCGCGCGACAAGTCCTCAGAGACCTTTCTGGTCGGCATGGGTCTCAAGGCGCGATAAGGTCCGTGTGGAAGGTAGGCAAGACGCACTGCAATGCGGTTTCACGGAGGCGGAATGCCCCGTTTATGCAGGCTCGCAGACCCTTGACTAATCTAGAATCAACTGCACATACCGTGGAATCCAGCGTGTCGGGCCCGACGCGTTGGACCGCTGAAACGAAGAAGGAGCCGCGGTGAACAATCAATGGTTTTCAAAGGTCGCTGTTTGGCTGGTGATAGCACTTGTGCTGTTCACGGTGTTCAAACAGTTCGACCGTGGTGCGGCGCAGGGCAACCAGATCGGCTACTCCGATTTTCTGGAAGAAGTTCGCGGCAAGCGCATCAAGTCCGTGTTGCTGCAAGAAAACCCAGGCGGCGGCACCGAGATTGTCGCCACCACCAGCGACGACAAGCGTCTGCGCAGTACGGCCACCTACCTTGACCGTGGCTTGGTCGGTGACTTGATTGCCAACAACGTCAAATTTGACGTCAAGCCGCGCGAAGAACCTTCCTTGCTGATGAGCATCCTCGTCAGCTGGGGCCCGATGTTGCTGTTGATCGGTGTCTGGATCTACTTCATGCGGCAGATGCAAGGCGGCGGCAAGGGCGGCGCTTTCAGCTTCGGCAAAAGCAAGGCCAAGATGTTGGACGAGGCCAACAACACCACCACCTTCCAGGACGTTGCCGGTTGCGACGAAGCCAAGGAAGAAGTGAAGGAACTGGTCGATTTCCTGAAAGACCCGCAGAAGTTCCAGAAGCTGGGCGGTCGCATCCCTCGTGGCGTGTTGCTCGTCGGCCCTCCGGGTACGGGCAAGACACTACTGGCCAAGGCCATCGCTGGCGAAGCCAAGGTGCCGTTCTTCGCCATTAGCGGATCTGACTTCGTCGAGATGTTTGTCGGCGTGGGTGCGGCCCGCGTGCGCGACATGTTCGAGCAGGCCAAGAAGAGCGCGCCATGCATCATCTTCATCGACGAAATCGACGCCGTTGGTCGGCATCGCGGTGCTGGCCTGGGCGGCGGTAACGACGAGCGCGAGCAAACATTGAACCAGATGTTGGTCGAGATGGACGGCTTCGAAACCAACCTGGGTGTGATCGTGATGGCGGCCACCAACCGGCCCGACATTCTCGATCCTGCCTTGCTGCGCCCCGGCCGCTTCGACCGTCAGGTCTACGTCACGTTGCCCGACGTGCGTGGTCGTGAGCAGATCCTCAACGTGCACATGCGCAAGGTGCCAGTGGGGCAGGACATCCGCGCCGACATCCTGGCGCGCGGCACGCCGGGCTTTAGCGGTGCCGACCTGGCCAACCTGGTGAACGAAGCAGCCTTGTTCGCTGCGCGCCGGAACGGCCGCGTGGTTGAGATGTTGGACTTTGAGAAGGCCAAGGACAAGATCATGATGGGTCCCGAGCGGAAGTCCATGGTCATGCCTGAGGAGGAGCGCAAGAACACGGCGTACCACGAGGCTGGCCATGCGCTGGTGGCGCGTTTGATGCCCAAGACCGACCCGGTGCACAAGGTCACCGTGATACCGCGTGGCCGGGCGCTGGGCGTCACGATGCAGTTGCCCGAAGGCGACCGCTACAGCCTGGACAAGGAGCGCATGCTGTCGACCATTTCGGTGCTGTTCGGCGGTCGCATCGCCGAAGAAGTGTTCATGAACCAGATGACCACCGGCGCCAGCAACGACTTCGAGCGTGCTACCGCCATTGCCCGCGACATGGTCACCCGCTACGGCATGACCGATGAATTGGGTCCGATGGTCTATGCCGAGAACGAGGGCGAGGTGTTCCTCGGTCGCTCGGTGACCAAGACGACGACGATGTCGGAAGAAACCATGCGCAAGGTCGATGCGGTGATCCGCCGCAT
>JAYSYH010000230.1:0-4567 GCA_043716645.1 Betaproteobacteria bacterium
TCGTCGCCGCGCTGGAAACACGCCCCCGGGCCGCCGTGCGGCTGGCCGGCTACGCCGCGCAGGAGGACACCCGCGAGGCCAACGAAGCCACCGCCCACACCCGCGCCTGCGCCCTGGCCCGGGCCGCTTTGGGCGCCGCCGAATTCGACCGCCTGCGGGCCGACGGCCGGCTGCTGCGCGACGCGCAAATCGAGGCCATCGCGTTTGCTACCGACGACACCGCATGAACGCAGACCCGACACCAGCACCGCTGCGCTTCGGCCCGAACGGCCGCTTTCAGATCCAGCCGCTGGAGCGCCGGCTGCTGGTGGGCGGCGAGCCGGCCGCCATCGGCGCCCGCGCCTTCGACCTGCTGCTGGCGCTGGCGGCGCAGCCCGGCAGGCGAGGGTAGGCTTTTCAAACTCCCTTTTTCTTTCTCCATGGCACCCCGAGCACCCCGAACGCGACAGCACACGGCACCTGGTGCGCTTGAATCTGTCTTCGCTGGCGGCTGCGGTCTGTTGGGCGTTGACAGCGCTGCCGAAAATCGTCCTTCTCGGGCACCGTCCGCGGGTTACCCCGGGTTACCCCGGGTCACGAGGGCGCTTCCACAGATCCGGCAAACCCTCGGACGCAGCCGACTCCAGCGGCCCTGCGCGTCGGGTCGCCAGAACGGTCACGGTTGGGCAACGTCAAGCCGCTTGCAAGGCCTGGCCGCAGGCCGGCGCCCGAGGGGGTGCAAGCGCCTGCAGGCCCAGGTGCGCCAGGATTTTCTCGATCACTGGCGCTTGCAAGATCGCCGCGATGATCGTGAGCTGGCCGCCGCAGTTCGGGCAGTGCGCGCAACTTGGCATTCGGTGCCAGAACACCATGAAGCCGAATGAGGTGCAGCCTCGGCCTGGGCACCAGCGCAGCCAGCCGCTGCATGAACGTAAGCGGCGACATCACCAGGTGGGTGGTGCCTAACAGCAAACGCACATGGTTGAAGGTGTCGTGGCTGATGCGCAGCGCACCGGGCGCC
The DNA here is from genome assembly GCA_043716645.1 of Betaproteobacteria bacterium. GTDB lineage: Bacteria > Pseudomonadota > Gammaproteobacteria > Burkholderiales > Burkholderiaceae_C > Rubrivivax. Next base: position 1,001 of record JAYSYH010000230.1, read on the forward strand.
GGCCTGCAGCAGGGCCAGGCCGGCACGCACTGCACGCTCGGGGTCGTCCTCGCGCGCTTCGTCCATGCCGAACGCCGCCTTGACGCCGTTGCCGGTGAAGCGCAACACACGGCCGCGATGGGCTTCGACGAGTGCGGCCATGCGGCGCATCGCGCCGTTGAGAACGTCCAGCGTGTCTTCAGCGTCCAGGGCGCCGGCCATGGCGGTGGAGCCGACGACATCGGCGAACAGCACCGTCACTTGGCGGTGCTGCAGGCCACTGGGCCCGTGCAACGCAGCCAGTCTGGCGCGCAACGGTGCCGCGGCCACCTCGAGCACCGTGTCGCCGAGCGTGGCACGCTGGGCCTCCAGCGCTGCAATGGCTGCGCGCAGCGAATCAGTGTCGTCGTTGTGCATCGCGTTCCGCGGCGCGGCCTCCCTGGCGCTGTTCCTGTATCGGAACTGGCGTTTCATTGTCGCGGCACCGCGCGCGCAGGCCGTCGCTGCAGCCGCAGGAGTCCACCGCGGCCGAGTGGGATCGAGGTTGGCAGGCCGACGCCGACCGCGTGCCTCTTTTGCTCTCAGGTGCGGGGAGATCGCCTCGACGTCTGCCGTCCACCGCGCAGGCGCAGGCGCAAGCGCAAGCGCGTTACACCCCCCACCAGGACCGCGCCATTATGGAAATCTCCATGACGATTTTCGTTACAGGTGGGCCGCCGGCTGCAACACTCCTGGCGGTATGTCCCTGATTCAAAACAGAAAATTCTGGCGGCCCGATTTTTGCGAGGGGTGATTGGAAGAAGCCCAGCCCTCCCTGCCTGCTTGAACCGAACCCCGAGAAATGGCCCAACCGATGAAGAACTCGATTTGTAAACTGGTTTGCGCGGTCATGACCTTGGCGGGGCCGCTGGCTCACGCAGCTCCCGTCACGCTGTGGAACAACGGTGGCCCGGCCAGTTCCGTCCTCACGCAAGGCGGCAGCATCATGTCTTCTTACCTTCAGGCCGCGAACTTCACCACAAGCTTTGCAACGAACCTGTCGAGCGCCAGCTTCTGGAGCCTGGAAAGGGGTTCGTCCTACGGAGGATCGATCGCCTACAGCATCCTGGGCAATGCCAGCGGGTCGCCGGACGAGACCCTCGTCTTCGCCTCGGGCAGCGTGGTGCCGACCCGCACCGACACCCTCGCCACGGCGCTGGGCCTGAACATTTTCCAGTATGACTTTGCACTCGCCGTGACCAACCTCGCCGCGGGCACTTACTGGCTGGAACTGCACAACGGCGCGCTCAGTGCAGGCGCCGATGAGGAGGAGTTTTATTGGGCGTGGAGCGATTCGAACGCCACCAACGGCAACGCGATCGACGATCAAGAGCGTTCGCTCTTTCCGTTCGACCCGACCTGGGGCACCAATCAAGCCGAGCATGCATTCCTGATCGCCGGCGAGCGCTTCGGCGAACAACCGATCAGCGAGCCGGGCACCGCGCTCTTGGTGACGCTGGCGGCCGGTTTGGGTTTGATTTCGTCGCGCCGCCGCACGACGGCATGACCATTTCGCAAGCGGCTGATGCCCCAGCGACCCCGTACATCGAAAGAACAAGCATGAAGAATCGAACCGTCGCAACTTTGTTCGGCGCGCTGTTTGGCGCGACAGCTTTTGCTCAGCAGGCCGACACCGTGGTGTTGCCGATGGAGTTTCACGGCACGTCTGAGCCGCTGTACATCCTGGCGCTGCGCCAGCCGCCGTCGGCCCTGGTGGGGCTGGTGCCGGCCACTGAAATGGTGCAGAAGCACGGGCCCCTGATCACCGAGTACGAATCAACGCCCGTCGTCCTGTCGACCGCGCCGTCTGCATTCGTCCAGGCGGCGGTAAACCCGGCCTTGGCCATCCCGTACCAGAACTTCGAGGGGCCAGGGCAGGGGTTGGGTGGGTTCGTGATGACCGGGGCGCCCCCGGACACGACGCTGGCCGTAGGCCCCAATCACGTGGTGGCATGGGTCAACTCGATGTACGCGGTGTTCGACAAGGCAGGCAACGTGCTGTCGACGCCGGTGAACGGCAACACGCCATTCACGGGTGTCGGCAACCTGTGCGAGTCGACGAACCGCGGCGACCCCATCCTGCAGTACGACAAGCGCGCCGACCGCTGGGTGCTCAGCCAGTTTGCGTTCAACACCTCCGGTGGTAACCCGGTTGCGCCCTATCTGCAGTGCATTGCGGTGTCAACCACAAACAATCCGCTGGGCACCTACAACCGTTACACGATCACGTTCAACTCGATCGCGCCGGAAGGCTTCAACGACTACGGCAAGCTGGGCATCTTCGACGACGGTTACTACACCTCGTACAACGTTTTCGGGGGCTCGCCAGCGGGTAACAACACCGGGGTGGCGCTGTGCGCCTCCGACCGCACAAAAATGCTGGCCGGGCTGCCGGCAACGACGCTGTGTGCGCCGACCGCGATTTACGCAGGCGGCTCGTCTTTCCTGCCGGCCGACGTGGACGGCGTGACGGCACCGACAACCGTGGCGCAGGGGAACATCTTCGCTAGATATTCCTTCGGCGGCGTTTCGCTCCGCCTGCTGAAGCTGAAACCGAACTTCGCCGCCGGCACGGTGACACTCGACAACGGCATGGGTGGAGCCCCTGGTACGTACATCAACCTGCCGGTGGGCCCGACGACCGTGGCCTGCAATGGCACCGGGGGAATTTGCGTGGCGCAACCGACGACCGCTAACAAGCTCGATACCCTGGGTGACCGCTTGATGTACCGGCTGGTGTACCGCAACCGCGGTGGCGTCGACAGCCTGATGGTTGTGCAATCGGTCGACCCGGACGGCGCCGGTGCTCGCAGCTCGGCCGTGCGTTGGTATGAGATCCGCAACCCGTTCGCGGCCGCACCGACGCTGTTCCAGAACGCCACCTACGACCCGGGCGCGAGCGGCGACCGTTGGATGGGATCTTTAGCGATGGACAAAAACGGCAACATGTTGATGGGCTTCAGCTACGCGAATGTCTCGGCCAATGTATTCCCGTCGATTGCCATCGCTGGCCGTCTGCGCAGCGACGTGCGCAACACCATGCGCGCCCAGCAGATCGCATGGAACGGAACGGGCGCCCAGACGGGGTCGCTCAAGCGGTGGGGCGACTACACCAGCATGCAAATCGACCCGGCTGACGACTGCACCTTCTGGTACATCGGGCAATACCTCGCAGCGAACGGTACTTTCAACTGGCAAACGCGCGTCGTCAGCCACAAGTTCCCCGGCTGCAACTGATTGGCCTTGCTTCAAATCGCAGGCCACCCCACGGTGGCCTGTTTTTCTTGGTGACGGCTCGCCTTCGTACATAGAGAGACCATGAACATTCGCGTTTTTTCCCGGTCCGCCGTGACTGCATGCGTGCTGTCCATCGGCGTGGCGCACGCCCAGCCGACTCCCGCGCCATCGCTTGTAGGCGGCGGTGACGTCGTGCTGCGCGCCGGCACCATCGCCCTGACGAAGGCGGAATATGAAAGCCTGGTTCTCGGCTTCGCTCGGGCCTCCGGTGCGCCGCTGACCGGTGCCGACAATCAGTCGATGAAGTCGGGC
>JAYSYH010000024.1:0-2521 GCA_043716645.1 Betaproteobacteria bacterium
ATCGTCGCTTCGGTGCGAATGCGCCTGGACATGGCGACCCAGGTGCTGCCAATGGGGATCGTCATGGGCGTGCTGGTGATCCTGATGAATTTCATCCACAACGTCTGGGCAGCGGTACCGTTCCTGATCCTGATGGGCGGCCTGGGCGGCTTCCTGGTGGTGCCGATGAACGCGGTGCTGCAGCACCGCGGCCACAACCTGATGGGTGCTGGACGCTCGATCGCCGTGCAGAATTTCAACGAGCAGGCTTGCATCCTGGGCCTGGGCGCGTTCTACAGCCTGTCCACCGGCGTGGGCCTGCCGGCCTTCGCTGCGATCACGGCTTTCGGCCTGGTCGTCACGATCTGCATGTGGCTGATCAGGCGCTGGCACCTGAGCAACTGCGTCAAGCACCGCGAGGAAATCGAACACCTGCTGGTGATCGCCCGGCACGACAACATGCATGGCTAGCCGGTCCGGGGCAAGCGTCTGGCCGGTGTTGGCCCTGATGCTGAATGCGATGGTCTGGGGCGTTTCATGGTGGCCGTTTCGCGAGCTCCAGTCGCACGGACTGCATCCGCTGTGGTCCACCGCGCTGATTTATGTGTTGTCGCTATCCGGCCTGCTGGCGTTGCGTCCCGCCGCCCTGCGCTCCTTCGCCAGCCAGCCGCTGCTGTGGCTGTTGCTGGCCGCTGCGGGCCTGACCAACGTCGGCTTCAACTGGGCGGTCACGGTCGGCGATGTGGTGCGCGTCGTGCTGCTGTTCTACCTGATGCCCGCGTGGACCGTGCTGCTGGCCTGGCCGCTGCTCGGAGAAAAACCGACTGCCGGTGCGCTGGCGCGGCTGGCGTTGGCGCTGGCCGGCGTCTTCACCGTCCTGCAGACCGGCGACCGCGGTTGGCCCTGGCCGGAAGACGCAGCCGACTGGCTGGCGCTGATGGGCGGCTTCAGCTTCTCGCTCACCAACATCCTGCTGCGCAAGCTGCAGCACGCGCCCGCCGAGGCCCGCATCGCCGCCATGTTCGGCGGCGGCGCGCTCATGGCTCTGGCCGCGGGGCTGCTCGGGGTCGCGCAAGGCGTGGTGACCGCGCCCCCGCCGCCCTCCATGGGCTGGGCCGGCCTGGCGCTCGGCCTGGGCCTGGCCTTCCTCTGCGGCAACGTCGCTTTGCAGTACGGCGCTGCGCGCCTGAGCGCGAACACCACCGCGCTGGTGATGCTGTCGGAAGTGATCTTCGCCACCGCTTCGTCGGTGGCGCTGGGCGCCGCCGAACTGGCGCCCCGCACCTGGGTCGGCGGCGCGCTGATCCTGGCGGCAGCGCTCTGGTCGGCCTGGCCCCGGCGAGAGCCGGTCGAGCGCGCCACGTCGGGGGCAAAATAGCCCCAATGACCACCGTTTACGACTTCGTCGCGCGCTCCATCGATGGCCGGTCCGTTGCGCTCGCCAGCTTCAAGGGCCGCGTGTTGCTGGTGGTGAACACGGCCAGCGCCTGCGGCTTCACGCCGCAGTTCGCCGGCCTCGAGGCGCTGCATCAGAGCTATGGACCCAAAGGGCTCACCGTCATCGGCTTTCCGTGCAACCAGTTCGGCTCGCAGGACGCGGGCAGCAACCAGGAGATCTCGCAGTTCTGCCAGGTCAACTACGGCGTCAGTTTTCCGATGACGGAGAAAGTCGCCGTCAACGGGCCCGGCGCCGACCCCCTGTTCCAGTGGCTGCGCACGGAAGCGCCCGGGGTCCTGGGCAGCAAGTCGATCAAGTGGAACTTCACCAAGTTCCTGGTCGGCAAGGACGGCGCGGTGATCCGGCGCTACGCACCGCAGGATGCGCCGGCGTCGCTCCAAGGCGACATCGAGAAGGCGCTCGCCGCCTGACCCATGTCCAACGACGAAGCCAGTCCAACCGGGCCGCTGCGCGCCGCGATCATCGGGCTGGGGACCTGGGGCCAGAATCTGGTGCGAAGCGTCCAGGGCCATGACGACGTCATCCGCTTCAGCGCCGGGGCCACCCGTACGCCGGACCGGGCGCGCGCCTTTGCGCAGGAACATCGCATCCCGATGCACCAGAGTTACGAGGCGGTGCTGGCCGACCCGGCCGTGCAGGCGGTGGTGCTGGCCACGCCGCATTCGATGCACTCGGTGCAGATCATCGCGGCCGCCCGCGCCGGCAAGCATGTCTTCTGCGAGAAGCCGCTGGGTCTGAACGTCGAGGCGTCCCAAGCTGCCGTGCGCGCCTGTGCCGAGCACGGCGTGACGCTTGGGGTCGGCTACAACTGGCGCTTCCAGCCCGCGTTGCAGGAGATCAGGCGGATGCTCCAGGACGGCCGGCTCGGCAAGCTGATGCACATCGAAGGTAATTTCAACGGCCCCAGCGGCTACCGCTTTCCGCGCGGACACTGGCGCCACGACACCGACGAAGTTCCTGCCGGCGGGATGACCGGCCGCGGCGTGCATGTGGTGGACGCCATGCTTTACCTCGCCGGGCACATCGACTCGGTCACGGCGCAAAGCATGCGGCTGGCGCAGGACTTCGGCGCCGACGACACCA
>JAYSYH010000231.1:0-4549 GCA_043716645.1 Betaproteobacteria bacterium
CACGCCGTACTCGTCGCTGATGCCGTTGCCGCCCAGCATGTCGCGCGCCATGCGGGCGATGTCCAGCGCCTTGCCGCAGCTGTTGCGCTTGAGGATCGAGGTCAGGTCGACCGACGCGGTGCCGGCGTCCTTCATGCGGCCCAGTTGCAGGCAGCCTTGCAGGCCCAGCGCGATCTCGGTCTGCATGTCGGCCAGCTTTTTCTGGATCAGCTGATTGGCGGCCAGCGGCCGGCCAAATTGCTGGCGGTCCATCGTGTACTGGCGGGCGCGGCGAAAGCAGTCTTCGGCAGCACCCAATGCGCCCCAGGCGATGCCGTAGCGCGCGCTGTTCAGGCAGGTGAACGGGCCCTTCAAGCCGCGCACCTCGGGGAACGCGTCTTCCTCGGGACAGAACACGCCGTCCATCACGATCTCGCCGGTGATGCTGGCACGCAGGCCCACCTTGCTGTGGATCGCCGGCGCCGACAAGCCCTTGGCGCCCTTGTTCAAGATGAAGCCGCGGATCTGGCCCGCGTCGTCCTTGGCCCAGACCACAAAGACATCGGCAATCGGCGAGTTGCTGATCCACATCTTGCTGCCGCTCAAGCTGTAACCGCCCGGCACCGCCTTGGCGCGGGTGACCATGCTGCCGGGGTCGCTGCCGTGGTCGGGCTCGGTCAGGCCGAAGCAGCCGACCCATTCACCGGTGGCCAGCTTGGGCAGGTATTTCTGCTTTTGGCCCTCGGTGCCGAAATCGTTGATCGGCACCATCACCAGCGACGACTGCACGCTCATCATCGAGCGGTAGCCCGAATCGACCCGCTCGACCTCGCGTGCGACCAGGCCGTAGCAGACGTAATTGAGGCCCGAGCCACCGTAGGCCTCGGGGATCGTGACGCCCAACAGGCCCAGCTCGCCCATTTCATTGAAGATGGCGCGGTCGGTCTTTTCGTGGCGAAAGGCCTCCAGCACCCGCGGCGCCAGGCGTTCCTGGCAATAGGCGTGGGCGGCGTCGCGCACGGCGCGCTCGTCGTCGCTGAGCTGCGCATCGAGGTGCAGCGGGTCTTCCCAGGAGTATTTGGCGTGGCTGGCCATGGTGGTGTCCTTGTGGTCCATGTGAACGTGCTGGCGCGCACGATAACAAGTTCGCGCCGGGCCGGCTGTTGCCCCGACGACAACCCCTTGCTTGATCAGACCCAGGGCCTTGCTCGGCTAGAATCTGGTTGATTCAACCAATATCGAGGGCGGCATGGCATCCATCGGCCTGTTCGAAGCCAAAACCCACTTGTCGGAACTGATCGCCCGCGCCGAGCGGGGGGAAGAAGTCATCATCACCCGCCACCACAAACCGGTGGCCAAGCTGGTGCCGATCGGCCGCGAAGCGGCCCAGAGCACGCAGCGGCGCCAGGCCGCGCTGGATGCATTGCAGGCCTTCGAGCCGATCGATGTGCCCGGGCTATCGCTGGCCGATCTGATCGCCGTCGGGCGCACCTAGATGGTCTCGGTGCTTCGTCACGCTGAATTGCCGCCCGACCTGGTGGTGCTGGACGCCTCGTTTGTGCTGCGCTACCTGCTGCACACCGGATCGTCACGGCCACAGCCCGGCGGCCTGGGCTTGCTCAGGGGCTGCGAATTGATCGTGCCCGCGTTCTGGAACGCCGAGGTGGCCAATGCGCTGTTGCAGGCCGAGCGCCGGGCCGCCGTGCCCGCGAACCGCATCGATGCCGCCTTGGCGGCGTTGATGGCGCTGGAGCCCTCGGTCGACGCGGTGCCGGTGGACGTGGCCCGCAACCTCGAATGCGCCCGCGCCCACGGCCTGTCGGCCTACGCCAGCCTCTACTTCGAACTGGCGCTGCGCCGCAGGGCTGCTCTGGCGACCTACGATACGGCGATGATCGCTGCCGCGCCGCGCGCCGGCATCCGTCTTTTTCCGTCCCCTTATCCCTCCCCAATCGGCCTCCCGGCCTGAACCCGCACCACAAGGCCCCGCCCATGAAAGCCGCCGAGATCCGTTCCACCTTCCTGAAGTTCTTCGAATCGAAGGGCCACACCATCGTGGCCTCGTCGCCGGTGATCCCCGGCGACGACCCCACCTTGTTGTTCACCAACGCCGGCATGAACCAGTTCAAGGACGTGTTCCTGGGCTACGACAAGCGGCCCTACACGCGGGCGACGACGAGCCAGAAATGCATCCGCGCCGGTGGCAAGCACAACGACCTGGAGAACGTGGGCTACACCGCGCGCCACCACACTTTCTTCGAGATGTTGGGCAACTTCAGCTTCGGCGACTACTTCAAGCGCGACGCGTTGATGTACGCATGGGAACTGCTGACCGTGAACTTCGGGCTGCCCAAGGACAAGCTTTGGGCCACCGTCTATGCCGACGACGACGAGGCCTACGGCATCTGGCTCAACGAGATCGGGTTGCCGGCAGAACGCATCATCCGCATCGGCGACAACAAGGGCGCACGCTATGCATCCGACAATTTCTGGATGATGGGCGACACCGGCCCCTGCGGCCCGTGCAGCGAGATCTTCTACGACCACGGCCCCGAGATTCCCGGCGGCCCGCCGGGCAGCCCGGGTGAAGACGGCGACCGCTACATCGAAATCTGGAACAACGTCTTCATGCAGTTCAACCGCACCGAAGACGGTGTGATGCACGCCTTGCCCAAGCCCAGTGTCGACACCGGCATGGGTCTGGAAAGACTGACGGCGGTGCTGCAGCACGTGCACAGCAACTACGAAATCGACCTGTTCGTGACGCTGCTGGCTGCGGCGAAGAAGGCCGTCGATACGGCCGGTGCCGTCGATTGCGACTCGAACTCGCCATCGCTGAAAGTCATCGCCGACCACATCCGCGCCTGCAGCTTCACCATCGTCGACGGCGTGATCCCGGGCAACGAAGGCCGCGGCTACGTGCTGCGCCGCATCGCCCGCCGCGCCATCCGCCATGGCTACAAGCTGGGCGCGCGCAAGCCTTTCTTGCACACGCTGGTGGCCGCGCTGGACGCCGAAATGGGCCAGGCCTACCCCGAACTGCGGCGCGCTGCAGCGCGTGTCACCGAGGTGCTGAAGATCGAGGAAGAGCGCTTCTTCCAGACCATCGCCAACGGCATGGAGATCCTGGAAACGGCGCTCGCTGAGATCGATAAATCGGGCACGCAAGTCATCGCCGGCGACCTGGCCTTCAAGCTGCACGACACCTTCGGCTTCCCGCTGGACCTGACCGCCGACGTCTGCCGCGAACGCGGTGTGCGCGTTGACGAAGCCGGCTTCAGCGTGGCCATGACGCGGCAGCGCGAACAGGCCCGTGCGTCGGCCAAGTTCAAGATGTCCGCCGGCCTGGAATACGAAGGCGCTGCGACGAATTTTCACGGCTATGAACACCTGGTCTGTGAGACCAGCAAGGTCACGGCGATCTACATCGACGGCACGCCGGTGCAGCAGGCCAATGCCGGCGACGACGTGCTCATCGTGCTGGACCACACGCCGTTTTATGCCGAGAGCGGCGGCCAGGCCGGTGACGCCGGCGAGCTGCGCAACCCGACCACCCGCGTTGTCGTCGAAGACACGATCAAGGTGCAGGCCGGCGTGCATGGCCACCACGGCCGCATCGTCGAAGGCACGGTCAGCGTGGGCGATGTCTTCACTGCCCGGGTCGACGGCGAGCGCCGCCTGCGCACCGTGCGCAACCACAGCGCCACGCACCTGATGCACAAGGCGCTGCGCGAGGTGCTGGGTGAACACGTGCAGCAGAAGGGTTCGCTGGTGACGGCCGAACGCACGCGCTTCGACTTCGTGCAGAACACGCCGATGAGCGACACGCAAGTCGCGCAGGTCGAGGCGCTGGTGAACGGCGAGATCCTCGCCAACGCCGCCACGCAGTCGCGCGTGCTGCCCATCGAAGAGGCGCAGCAGCTGGGCGCGATGATGCTGTTCGGCGAGAAATACGGCGACGAGGTGCGTGTGCTCGACATCGGCGGCAGCCGCGAATTGTGCGGCGGCACGCACGTGCAACGCACCGGCGACATCGGCCTGTTCAAGATCGTCGCTGAAGGTGGCATCGCGGCCGGCATCCGCCGCGTCGAGGCCGTCACCGGTGGCAATGCACTGGCCTACCTGCAGCAGCTGGAAGGCACGGTCAACGGGCTGGCGGGCACGCTGAAGGCCACGCCGGCCGAAGTGCCGGTGCGCGTGGCGGCTGTGTTGGACCACGTGCGCGCGCTGGAAAAGGAAATCACCGCGTTGAAGAGCAAGCTGGCTTCGTCGCAAGGCGACGAGCTGATGGCGCAGGCCCTCGACGTGAACGGCGTGAAGGTGCTGGCGGCGATGCTGCAGGGCGGTGACGCCAAATCGCTGCGCGAAACGATGGACAAGCTCAAGGACAAGCTGAAGAGTGCGGTCATCGTGCTGGCGGCTATCGATGGCGGCAAGGTTCAGCTGGCCGCCGGCGTCACGGCTGATGTGCTGGCCCGGCCGGGCGCGAAGGTCAAGGCCGGCGAACTGGTCAACTTCGTGGCCCTGCAGGTGGGCGGTAAGGGTGGCGGCAAGGCCGATCTGGCGATGG
>JAYSYH010000232.1:0-13605 GCA_043716645.1 Betaproteobacteria bacterium
CGGTGTGGCAGTGAGCGTGAGCACGTCCACCTCGGAGCGCATGGCTTTGATGGCTTCTTTGTGGCGCACGCCGAAGCGGTGTTCTTCGTCGATCACCAACAGGCCCAGGCGCTTGAACTTCACCTTGTCGCTGATGAGGGCGTGCGTGCCCACGACGATGTCCACCGTGCCGTCGGCAATGCCGTCGATGGCCGCCTTCACCTCTTTCGGCGTGCGAAAGCGCGACAGCTCGGCAATCTTCACCGGCCACTTGCCGAAGCGGTCGGTCAGGGTCTGGAAATGCTGTTCGGCGAGCAGCGTGGTCGGCGCCAATATCGCCACCTGCTTGCCGCCGTGCACAGCCACGAAGGCGGCGCGCAGGGCCACTTCGGTCTTGCCGAAACCGACGTCGCCGCAAACCAGGCGGTCCATCGGTTTGGGGCTGACCATGTCCTGGATCACGGCGTGGATGGCGGCGCGCTGGTCGGCGGTTTCCTCGAAACCGAAGCTGGTGGCGAAGGCTTCGTAATCCTGCGGGCTGAAGCGGTGGGCGAAGCCCTCGCGCGCGGCGCGGCGGGCGTACAGGTTCAGTAGTTCAGCAGCGGTGTCGCGGACCTGCTCGGCGGCCTTGCGCTTGGCCTTGTCCCACTGCGGTGAGCCCAGCTTGTGCAGTGGCGCTTCTTCGGCGCTGACCCCGGTGTAGCGGCCGATCAGGTGCAGCGCCGCCACCGGCACGTACAGCGTCGCCTTGTCGGCGTATTCCAGGTGCAGGAACTCCGACGCGCCGCCGTCTTGACCATTTGCCAGGTCGATGGTGACCAGGCCTCGGTAGCGGCCGATGCCGTGGTTCAGGTGGACCACCGGATCGCCGACCTTCAGTTCACTGAGGTCCTTGATCAGCGCCTCGACGCTGCTGGTCTGTTCCTGCTTGCGGCGCTTGCGGGCCTGCGGCGTGGTGGCGAAGAGTTCGGTCTCGGTAACGAACTGGATCGAGATCTGCTGCTCGGCTTCCAGCCAGTGAAAACCTTCGGCCAAGGGGTTGGTGGCGATGGCCACTTTCTCGGAGCCGGTGACAAATTCTTCAAGGCTGTCGACGCTGGGCACCGCGATACCGTGGTCGCGCAGCAGTTCCAGCAGGCTCTCGCGGCGGCCGTCGCTTTCGGCCACCAACAGCACGCGATGCGGTGAAGCCTTGATGTGCTTTTCCAGCGCGCCCAGCGGGTCGGTGGCGCCACGGTCGATGCTCAGGTCGGGCAGTCGCCGTGCCCACTCGGTTGCGTCCACGCCGCGCAGCGACAACGTCGCGTGTGGCGCGGTGCGGCTGAAGAATTCCTCGGCCGGCATGAACAGCGCGGGCGGCGGCAGGATGGGCCGCTCAGGGTCGTGCTGCAGGAAGCGGTGGCGTTCGCGGGTGTCGGTCCAGAAGGCCTCCAGCGCTTCGTCCACCTTGCCGTGCAGCACCAGCGCCGCCTGTTCGCCCAGGTAGTCGAAGATGGTGCCCGGCGTGTCGAAGAACAAAGGCAGGTAGTACTCGATGCCGCCACCGGCGATGCCCTGCGCCATGTCCTTGTACAGCCGGCAACGCGTCGGGTCGCCTTCGATCTGCTCGCGCCAGCGGGCGCGGAAGGCGGTGCGCGCGGCATCGTCCATCGGGAACTCGCGGCCGGGCAGCAAGCGCACTTCGGGCACCGGGTACAGGCTGCGCTGGCTGTCCGGATCGAACGTTCGGATGCTGTCCACCTCGTCGCCGAACAGGTCCACGCGGAAGGGCACCAGGCTGCCCATGGGGAACAGGTCGATCAACCCGCCGCGCACCGCGTACTCACCGGGGCTGACGACTTGGCTGACATGTTGGTAGCCGGCCAGCGTCAACTGACCTTTCAGCTTGCCTTCGTCCAGCTTCGATTTCTGCTTGAACTGGAAGGTGGTGCCGGCCAGGAAGCCGGGCGGCGAAATGCGGGTCAGCGCGGTGGCGGCCGGCAACAGCACCACGTCGACATCGCCGCTGTGGATGCGCCACAGCGTGGCCAGACGCTCGCTGATCAGGTCCTGGTGCGGGCTGAAGGTGTCGTAGGGCAGCGTTTCCCAGTCGGGGAAGACGGCCACGCGCAGGCCGGGTTCAAAGAAAGGCAGTTCATCGGCCAGCCGCGTGGTGTCGGACGGCTCGGCCGTGAAGATGGCCAGGACGCGCTTGGCATCGGCGTGCTGGCGCGCCAGGCGGGCCAGCAGCAGCGCGTCGGCCGAGCCGGTCGGGCGGGGCAGCGTGTAGCGCTGGCCTACGGGAATGTGGGGGAGTTGCATGGCGCCGCAAAAAGCAGATCGCTCCGGCCGGGTTGCTCACCGGGTGGCGCGCGATCATCCAGCGGGGCGTTGGGCTGTCGATTCTAGAATCTCATGCGATGTCGACCGTGCCCTGCTGTTTTGCCCTCGTGCCCTGCGCTGGTGTCGGCGTGCGGGCCGGCGTGGGCGGGCCCAAGCAGTACGCCGCATTGCGCGGGCAGGCGGTGGTCGCGCACACGCTGGCGGCGCTGGCGGGCGTGCCCCGACTCCGCGCCACGCTGGTGGTGCTGGCGCCCGGCGACACCGTCTTCGAAAAGCAGGCACCCGCCTTTGCGGGAGAACGTGGCTGGATTGCCCGCTGCGGCGGAGCCACGCGGGCGGACACGGTCACCGCCGGCCTGCACGCACTGCGCGAACGCGGCGTGCAGGACCACGACTGGGTGCTGGTGCACGATGCCGCTCGCTGTCTGCTGCAACCGGCTTGGGTGGACCGCTTGATCGATGCCTGCTTGGGCGACGCGGTGGGCGGCCTGCTGGCTTTGCCGCTGGCCGACACGTTGAAGCAGGCCGACGCCGCCGACCACGTCGCGGCCACGCTGGACCGTCGTGCCAAGTGGCTGGCGCAGACGCCGCAGATGTTCCCGCTGGGTCTGTTGCTGCGCGCCTTGGCGCACGCCGCAGGCGCTGGCATGGCGGTCACTGATGAGTCCAGCGCCGTCGAAGCGCTGGGCCACGCACCGCGTCTGGTACCTGGCGACATCGAGAATTTCAAACTCACCTGGCCGGACGATTTCGCGCTGGCCGCCCGCCTGCTGGAGACGCGATGAATCCCCCAACCCCCGCGTCCTGGATGCGCATTGGTGAGGGCTGGGACACCCACCCGTTGGTCACCGGCCGGCCTTTGGTGTTGGGCGGCGTGACCATCCCGCACACCCACGGCCTGCTGGGCCATTCCGACGCCGACGCGCTGCTGCACGCCATCACCGACGCGCTGCTGGGCGCAGCCGCCCTGGGCGACATCGGCCGCCATTTCCCCGACAACGCCGCCAAGTTCGAAGGCGCCGATTCGGTGGTGCTGCTGCAGGAAGCGGCCCGCCGCGTGGCGGCTGCGGGTTACGCCATCGTCAACATCGACAGCACCATCGTCGCGCAGGCGCCCAAGCTGGCGCCGCACATTCCGGCCATGTGCGCGCGCATTGCCGAGGCGCTGGGTTTGGACTTGGGCGCAGTCAACGTCAAGGCCAAGACGGCCGAGAAGATGGGGCCGGTGGGCGAAGGCCGCGCCATTGAAGCGCGGGCGGTGTGTTTGCTGGCACGAACCGCCCCCTGAAGGTCGGCCAGGCGTCGGTGGTCGGTGCCCGCTGTGCGCTGGGCCTCAGGCCTGGCGCTGCCGATGCGAGCTCAGGAGCGCGCCGGCCATGCCCAAGGACAGCAACATCATGGCCGAGGTGGGCAGTTCCGGCACCGCGCCCAGCACGACCTGACCCAGGCCCGTGCTGCTGTTGAGGTGGCCGGTGTAGCTGCCGAAGGCGCCGTTGCTGAAGGAGGTGACCACCAAGTAGTACTGGGTGCCGGCGGTCAGCGCCTTGGTGGCCAGCGACAAATTGCCGACACCGGCGTCGTCATCGGCGACCACCACGTTCACCAGCGGGGTCAGCGGGTTGAAAGCCGTCTGGTAAACGGCGATGAAGGTGTCGTCGGCCGTGCCCGGGCTGAGCGTCGCGCTCAAGGTCTCAGCCAGGTAGGTGTCGTTCAGCGTCACGTAGAACGGCAGCAAGTCGTAGCTGACCGCCGTGCCGGCGCCACTGAGGCCGACGGGCGGACTGCCGGACAGCGTGCGGTTGTAGGTTGGATCGGTGGCGCTCAGCGCCCCGAAAAATGGAACGTCGACGGCCCATACCGCCTGAGAAAGGCCCAGCAAGGAACCCAAAGCGACCCAAGAACGAACAGTGCGCATGGCTGAACGCCGATTGATGCGCGGTACATTGGAAGTTAGCAAAAGCTGCGCCACGGCAACCCGGGGTAAACGCCCAACTTAACGCAGATGCGGGGGGTGCGCCCCGGGGTCAGCGCGCTGAGCCCTCAGGGTGCGCGTTTCAGTCGCAAATGCGCAACCAACCCACCGTCAGCTGCGTTGGCCAATTCCAGGCTGCCGCCCATGCGCTGCATGGCTTTTTCGACGATCGCCAGACCCAGACCGGCGCCCGTGGCCGCGGTGCGGGCGGCGTCGCCGCGAAAGAACGGCGTGGTCAATTGCGGCAGCTTTTCGGGGCTGACGCCAGGGCCCTGGTCGCGCACGCTCAGGATGATCCATGGCCCGGTTTTCTGTGCCGTAACCACCACCTCGGCCACGCCGGTGTAGGTGCCCCGGCCATAGCGGCGGGCGTTTTCGAAGAGGTTCAGGAAGACGCGGCCGAGTTCGGTTTCATCGGCCATCACCACCAGTTCGGCCGGCAATTTCGACGTGATGCGGATCTGCGACGGGTCACGGAACACCGCAGACTCGCGCGTCACCAGGGGCGTCACATCCACCGGCCGCAGCTGGGTTTCGCCGGGCCGGGCGTAGTCCATGAACTTGTCGATGATGGCGTCGAGCTGGTCGATGTCGAGCGCCATGTTGGTCTTGGCCTCTTCGTCGGAAACGCTCATCTCGGTTTCCAGGCGCAGCCGGGCCAGCGGCGTGCGCAGGTCGTGGCTGATGCCCGCCAGCATCACCGCACGGTCTTCTTCGACGCGCGCAAGTTCGCGAGCCATGCGGTTGAAACCCATGTTGACCTCGCGGATTTCGCTGGTCAGTGTGTTCTCGTCCAGCCGCGAATCGAGGTCGCCTTCGCGGATGCGGCTGGCCGCGAACGACAGCTGGCGCAGTGGCCGGTTGATCAGGCTGGCAATCGCGACTGAAGCCACCAGCGTGGCGGCCAGCGCGATACCGGTCCAGATCATCCACGTGCTCTGGTTCAGCGGGCTGCCGTGGGTGGCATCGGCCTGCAGCCAGTAGCGGTCGCGGTCGATGGAAAAACCCACCCACATACCCGGCGTGCCGTTGACGCTGCGTGCCACGATGGCGTCAGTGCCCAGCACGCCGCGCAGCTGTTGGCTGACCAGCCGTGAGTAGCGGTCGGTCTCAAAGCTTTCCCACTGATCGGCCGGCTCGCGCGGTGTCAGGCGGGTGGCTTCCTGCGCGGTCAGGCTCTTCAACAAGGTCAGGCGGTTGATGCCGTCGGTTTGCTTCAACGCCGCGCGAGCCAGGCTCACCAGGCCGGCCGTCTGTCGTGCCGACTGCACGGCGCGCGGTTCCAGTTCCAGCGCGCGCAGCGTTTGCAGCCAGGCCAAGACGCCGCCGGTCAACAGAATGGCCAACAGGAAGAAAGTGCGCCAGAACAAGCTCAGCCCGAGGGCCGTGCGCCGCTGCGGGGGGAACATCCCCGACAGGTTGGTGAGGTGCTGTCTCAGTGGGCACCGTCCGGCACAAAGACATACCCGACACCCCAGACCGTCTGGATGTAGCGCGGCTGCGCCGGGTCGGGCTCCAGCATCTTGCGCAGGCGCGAGATCTGCACGTCCAGGCTGCGGTCGAACGGCTCGAATTCACGGCCCCGCGCCAGCTGCGCCAGCTTGTCGCGGCTGAGCGGCTGGCGCGGGTGACGCACCAGGGCTTTGAGCATGCTGAATTCGCCGGTCGTCAGCGCAATCTGCTCACCGTTCTTCGACAGGCGGCGCAGCGACAGGTCGAATTCGAAGGCCCCGAAGTTCACGACCTGGGCTTCTTTGGACGGCGCCCCGGGCGCTTCAGGCGAAGGCCGGCGTCGCAACACCGCGTGGATACGGGCCAACAGTTCGCGCGGGTTGAAGGGCTTGGGCAGGTAGTCGTCGGCGCCGACTTCCAGGCCGACGATGCGGTCTACGTCTTCCACCTTGGCTGTCAGCATGATGATGGGGGTGACATCGTTGCCCGCCCGCAGGCGGCGGCAGATCGACAAGCCGTCTTCGCCCGGCAGCATCAGGTCCAGCACGATCAGGTCGACCGTCTCGCGCGTCAGCACCCGGTTCAGCGCCTTGGCGTCTTCAGCCAGCAGCACGTCGAAGCCTTCCTGCGACAGGTATCGGCGCAGCAGATCGCGGATGCGGGCGTCGTCATCGACCACCAAGATGCGGTCGGCGCGGACATTGGCGGTTGCGTTCATGCTTGACTCCAAAGATGTAACAGGCGCATTGTGGCGTCCGATCGTCCAGGCTTGCCCCCGTTTTCCGGCGCCTGGCGCCATCTGTTACAAGTCTTTCGGCTATTGATGATCGCCGTGTGAGGCCGCGTGCAGCACGCTGCAACATCCCGCCCAACCGTCCTGAGGATTGGCATGCACCTGACCTTCTGCCCCCGCCGTTTGCGCTTCGCTTCGCCCGGCCCCTTGAGCCTGGCCACCGCTGTGCTGGCGGCCGCTTGTTCACTGGGTGCCGCAGCACAGACGACGCCGCCGCCGCCACAGAACGTGGTGGTGCTGAATGCCAGTGCCTCACTCGAAGTTCAGAAGGATTGGCTGACCCTCGTTTTTTCCACCACCCGCGACGGCCCCGACGCGGCCGCCGTTCAGGCCCAGTTGCGGCAGGCGCTGGAAGCCGCGCTCATCGAGGCCCGCAAGATCGCCAAGTCGGGCCAGGTGGAGATACAAACTGGCGCGTTTTCGCTTTTCCCCCGCTATGCGCCGCCCACGCCCAAGCAAGTGTCCAGCGGCACCCCTGGGGGCATATCGGGCTGGCAGGGCAACACCGAACTGGTGGTGGAAGGGCGCGACATGCAGTCCATCGCGCAGTTGTCGGGGCGCATCCAGACCCTGAGCATCGCTCGCGTGTCGAGTTCGCTGTCGCGTGAGGCACGGCAGAAGGTCGAAGCCGATGTCACCGCCCAGGCGATCGATCGCTTTCGCGCCCGCGCGGATGCCGTGACCCGTCAGTTCGGCTACACCGGCTACAGCGTGCGCGAAGTGTCGGTGGCTTCAGACCAGCCACAAGGCGTACCGATGGTTTACTCGCGTCAGATGGCGGTACGGGCCAGCGCCGAAGACGCCGCGCTGCCGGTGGAAGCCGGCAAGGCCACGGTCACGGTCAGCGTCAACGGCAGCGTGCAGATGAAATAGGCGGCCAGGGCCAGCGTGTGTCGGGCCACTTCGGTTGATACGATCTTTGCCCGGCATGGATTGCCGTGCTTCAACCACTTTCAAGCCCCGACACAGCCATGACCGAACCCCGTCTGCACCACGTCCGCTGCCTGGACAGCTGCGGCCTGCACCGCATGGGCTATTGGGAATGGGGCGACAGCCGCAACCCGCGCGTGGTGGTCTGCGTGCACGGGCTGTCACGCCAGGGCCGCGACTTCGACACGCTGGCCGGCGACTTGGCCAGCGAATGCCGCGTGATCTGCCCCGACGTGGTCGGCCGTGGCCAGTCCGACTGGCTGCCCGACCCCAACGGCTATGGCATGCCGGGCTATGTGGCCGACATGGCGACGCTGCTCGCTCAGCTGGGTGTAGATCAAGTGGACTGGGTTGGCACCTCGATGGGCGGGCTGATCGGCATGAGCCTGGCCAGCCTGCGCGGGGTGGGCGCCGATCCTGTGCGCAACCCCGTGCGCCGCCTGGTACTGAACGACATCGGGCCCACACTGGACGCGGCCGGCCTGCAGCGCATCGGCAGCTACGTCGGCCAGATGCCGCACTGGCGCAACCTGGACGAAGCGGCCGACGCGATGTGGGCACTGTCCCGAGGCTTCGGGCCGCACACGCGCGCCGACTGGCTGGGCCTGTCGCGCCCGCAGACACGGCCCGACGGCGAAGGCCTGAAGCCGCACTACGACCCGGGCATTGCCGTGCCGTTTCGCAGCCTGACACCCGAGCTGGCTGCGCTCGGCGAAGCGCGGCTGTGGCAGGCCTACGACCGCATCACCTGCCCGACTTTGCTGCTGCGCGGCGCCGATTCCGACCTGCTGACGCTGGCCACCGCGCAGGCCATGACCGCGCGCGGCCCCAAGGCCAGGCTGCACGAATTTGCTGGCGTGGGCCACGCCCCGACGCTGATGGCGTCCGACCAGCGCGCGGCAGTCCGCGCCTTCCTGCTCGGCCCGTGAGGCCGCCAGCGGGGCGGGGCGCCGCTGCGCCCGAGGGCACTGCCGCCATCGTCCACTTGGCCAGCGTGGACGACGCCGGCGTCGACCCCGAACTGCGCGCCCGCGCTTTCGCCGAGCCGCTGCTGGCCGGCCAGTTGCTCGACACCGGCGAAGACGCCCTGGGCCATGCCGACGGCGCAGCCGCCGTGCTGCGCGCCATCGGCGCCGGGCCCGCCTTGTGCGCCGCGGCCTACCTGGTCTACGCGGGCGACTACCTGCAGCGCCCCGAAGACGTGGTGCGCAAGGCTTTCGGCGACAGCTACGCCGGCCTGGTGACGTTGACGCGCAAGCTGGTGCAGATCCAGCGCACGGCCCGTGCGGCACAGGCCGCGCAGGGCGCGCAGGCGGCCCATGTCGATCAGGGCCAACGCGCGCTGCAGACCGAGCGCGTGCGCAAGATGCTGCTGGCCTTCAGCCGCGACCTGCGGGTGGTGCTGCTGCGCCTGGCGTCGCGCCTGCAGACCCTGCGCTGGTATGCGGCCAGCCGGCTACCGTGCCCGACTGAGCTGGCCACCGAAACGCTGCAAGTCTTCGCACCGCTGGCCAACCGGCTGGGCATCTGGCAGATCAAATGGGAACTGGAAGACTTGTCCTTTCGCTTCTTGCACCCGCAGGATTACCAGCGCATGGCACGCCTGGTGGACGAAAAGCGCGGCGAGCGCGAAGCCAGCGTGCAGGCCGCGCGCAGCGAACTCGGGTTGCGCCTGACCGAGGCAGGCCTGCAGGCCGACGTGCAGGGCCGACCGAAGCATTTGTACAGCATCTGGAAAAAGATGCAGGGCAAGAAGCTGGCCTTCGACCGCGTGTTCGACGCCCGCGCGCTGCGCGTGGTGGTGGAAGACGTGGCGGCGTGCTACGCGGTGCTGGCCCGCGTGCACGAAATCTGGCAGCCGGTGGAAGGCGAATTCGACGACTACATCGCGCGGCCCAAGCCCAACGGATACCAGAGTCTGCACACGGTGGTTCATGGCGCTGACGGGCGGGCGGTGGAGGTGCAGATCCGCACGCGCGCCATGCACGAACACGCCGAACACGGCGTGGCCGCGCACTGGATGTACAAGGAGGCGGGCGCCAAGGGCTATACGGGCCTGAGTGGTCTGAAGGGCGGCGGCACGGCCGCCGGCGAATTCGAGGAACGCGTGGCCGAGGCCCGCAAGGCCGTGCTGCGCGAACTGCTGGCCTGGGAGCGCGACTTCTCGCGGCGACGCGAAGACGATGCGAAACAAGCCGGCGGGGAGGGCGAGGGCAGCGCGGGCGGCGCCTTCGACGACCGCATCTACGTCTTCACGCCACAGGCCACCATCATCGACCTGACGGCCGGCGGCACGCCCATCGATTTCGCCTACAGCTTGCACACCGACTTGGGCCACCGCTGCCGCGGCGCGCGAGTGGATGGCGTGATGGTGCCGCTGAGCACGCCGCTGCAATCGGGGCAGACGGTGGAAATCGTCAGCGCGAAAGAAGGCGGCCCGTCGCTGGATTGGCTGAACCCCGAACTGCACTTTCTGGCCAGCCCGCGTGCCAAAGCGAAGGTGCGCGCCTGGTTCAACGCCGAACAGCAGGCGCAGACGATTGCGCGCGGCCGCGAGGCTGTGGAAAAGCTGCTCCAGCGCGAAGGCAGGACCGCGCTGGCCCACGATACGCTGGCCGACCAACTGGGCTTCAAGCACGCCGAGGCGCTGTTCGAGGTGGTGGGCAAGGACGAGTTCTCGCTGCGCACCATCGAAACCCTGCTGCGCCCGGCGGAACCCGCGACGGCTGACGAACCCATCACCTTGCACCGGCCGCGCAGCGATGCGGGCAACAAGGGCGGCGTGCTGGTGGTCGGGATGGATTCTTTGCTGACCACGCTGGCCCGCTGCTGCCGCCCGGCACCACCCGATGCGATCAGCGGCTTCGTCACGCGTGGCAAAGGCGTGGCCGTGCACCGCCGCGACTGCAGCAATCTGCGGCAGATGGCGCAGACCTCGCCGGGGCGCGTCATCGAAGTGGCCTGGGGCACACCGGGCGGTGACCGGCCGGCCGTCTACCCGCTGGACGTGGCCATCGAAGCCGATGACCGCGGCGGCCTGCTGCGTGACATCTCGGAAATTTTCGCCAAGGACAGGATGAACGTCACCGGCGTGCACACGCAAAGCACCAAAGACCGCACCACGGCCTGGATGACCTTCACGGTGGAGGTGGGCAATGTGGCCCGGCTGGGCCAGGTTCTGGCCCAGATCACCCGTGTTCCGGGTGTTCGTCACGCGCGGCGGAAGTAGCCGGGCGGCTGCCACGGGCCGCGCTTCGTATATAGTCATCCGCTGCTTCAGGCGCGTAGCTCAGCTGGTTAGAGCACCACCTTGACATGGTGGGGGTCGATGGTTCGAGTCCATTCGCGCCTACCAAATAGAACCGCCCGTAAGTCCAATGAATTCAAGGACTTACGGGCTTTTTCGTTTCCGCTTTGCGCGCGCACTGTGCGACATTTTTAGGCAGAGTACGCAAAAGGTATGGAAAAGAGGGGTTCCGGCAACCCCTGCGGCCAGCCTGTCAGAACACACCCACAGCGGTCATCCGGGTCATGAATGCGTACAGCGCGGTGTCACGCTGCTCTTCGCAGTCGAAGAGGCGTTCACGGATCCGCTTGTAGGTGGCTTGCCGCATGCCAGGGAGCCGGGTCCAGTTCTCGCCCAGCAGGTTTTCCAGCTTGCCTTGCCGCCGCCAGCCGCGTCCGATGGCGTCTTCGGATTGACTGCTGTACGCCACGCGGCTACAGAGCCGACATGCGAAGAGGCGGCCACCGTAGAACACCACAGCCACGCGCCGATGGCACTGCCCGCAGCGCAACCACGGCCGTGACCCGCCGAACGGGCAGGGCGTGCGTTCCAGGCTGATGGTCTGCGCAACGGGCTGGTCGTTGGCGCTGTACGTCAGTTCCATGTCGTGCTGCCTGACCCAGACTGAGATAGATCCGACACGCTCGCCGGTGCTGGTGTTCGTCCAGTGCCAGCCAAAGTGTCCGCCGCGCAGCATGTCGCGCCGCGCCAGTTCACGCACGTCAAGGCGTAGGCAGGACTCAGCTTTACGCCGCCAGCCAGGCCGTCCAGCCCCACACCGCATGCCGCCTTTTGCCATCGTTCATCCTTCACTGAAAACGAAATCACTTGTGTAAGTCGGTGTCTAGACGCCACGCCGCCCCGATGCTGTGCCGCGCGTTTGATTGAATATCAGCGCGGGGAAATATTCTGCGCATGCGAGACCGTGCGGTTCGGGCACGCAGCACCCACACCCTTTTGATGGCCCCCACCCCTACCCACGCAAGCGCCGCCGGTGGACAACCCTGCTCATCAGTCCGCCCAATGTGGGCGCTCATCAGGGTCATGGTTGCGAGGCGGCCAGTCTTCCGGGTGTCCGTCTTTGGTGGGCACTTTGAAGAACTCCCCAGTCTGGGGGTCATAGAGGCCAGCGTCGAAGTCGTCTTCACGATCCCGCTGAAAGTCTTCAACCTGCTCGACGCCACGCATTGCTTCAGGTGGGAGCACTGCGCGCGCGGGTGCGAGGTCCGCCGCCGCCGGTGGTGCTGGTGCTGGTGTTGCGTTGCTTGTCGGCGCGAACCCTACAGAGCATAGGGAACGGCCCTTCGTCGGCGTTGCAAACCCTATAGGGTTGTCGTCGCGGGTCTTGCCCTTGCCTTTCGACGTAAATATCTGGGTCATCGTCCGCAACTTCTTTTGCGGTCGCGCCACGTCGATGTTCAGCGCCAGCAGGTAGGGGCCGGGGTCGTGCTCAATGCTGCTGCGCAACTGCGGCCACAGCTTGCTCTTCAGCGCGCCGTCCAGGCCCGTGCGCAGCGTTTCCAGTACCTTGGTTGCCGCCGCCGTCTTTGTGGCCCCCAGCAGCCGGGGCGGGGCTTTGGCGAGGCCGTAGCGCGCACCCACAGCCGCGTGGAAGCGTTGCCGCGTGTCGCGCAGCTTGGTGCGGTTTCCAACCATGTCAGATCCCACCATGCGGCCAGCCAGCAGGGGCAAGATCAAGACGTGACAGTGTGGCGCGGCTTCGTCGCGGTGAATGTCGGCGCTGAGGATGTTCTGTGCGCCGCCGAATTGATCCCCGGCCCAGCGCACGCAGTCATTGAAGAACGCGCGTTCGTCCAGCTGGTGTTTCGGCGCGAGGCTGAAGATGATTTCCAGCGCCAGCACGGCGTCCTTGCGCGTTTTCTCGATACCTACCGCACGCATCATGTCGCGGGCCAGCGTTGCAACATCGTCGGCATTCGGTGGGCCGGTCAGTGTTTCGTTCAGGTGGGTGCGCGTCGGGTCGATGCTGCCCGACGCGCCCAGTTCAGCCTGAATGACGCGCCGGTTGTGGCGCGCCGCTCTACTGACCTTGCCGACCCCTTTCAGCTTTGCCAGCCGTAAGAAGTCGGTGGCGCTCATCTGCTCGCGCTTTTGAAACAGCCCGCAAGCCGTGCGCACCAGGTCGATGGTCTTGCGCACCAAGCGCGAATGGACAGGTGCTGTAGTCGATTCACAGCAGCCCCCACTTCTTCAGCAGCGTGCTGGCGAGCGCGATGTTCTCCGCCGCCTTATTCAGCCAGTACCGCTTGCAGCGCACGCTCTTCGTGCCCCTGACGCATGGCACCTTTTCCCAGCGCCGCTCAAACACCAGGCCGTAGCCTTCCAGCGAAGACACGGTGCTGTGTAGGCAATGGTCGAAGTGGGCTTCAGCTTCGAAGCGGTTCAGCGTCCGGTCGGGCAGGAACGTGAACAACATCGCGGCCAACTTTGTGCCGGTGACGGGCGTGTCTCTTCCGGACCCGCAGGCCCAGTTTTCGTCTTGCATGGTGGCCCCCGGTTAGAGCGAGGCGACGAGCGCGGCCACGTCCGCCGCACGCCAGGCCACAGAGCGGGCGCTCAAGCGAACGGGTGCTGGATAGCGGCCAGACTTCACACCGGCCAGCCACGCAGAGCGGCTAACGGGGAAATTCTGTAGCACGGTCGGCAGTTTCCACAGCCCGGTGCCGTGGAAGTTCTCTATCGTCTGACTGTCTGCTTTTGTCATGTCGTTCCTATCGATTGACGGTTCAAAAGCCACAAGGTCAGGGTTCTCGCGGGGCTGGTCCCGATGGCACGCAACAGGCGTTGCGATACCATCGGCGGTGAAGCAGGGTCCAATCTTCTTCACCGGCCTTGTGCCCCTGAGACCCC
>JAYSYH010000233.1:0-13524 GCA_043716645.1 Betaproteobacteria bacterium
GGCGGCGGTGTCATCGCCTGCCAGGCAACGGCGCGCGCCGCACCCGATGGTTACACCCTGCTCCAGGGTTATGTGGCCACACACGGCACCAGCCCGGCAACGCGCAAACTGCCCTACGACGCGGTACGGGACTTCACCGCGATCGCCATGATCGGCGCCACCCCCAACGTGCTGGTTGTCAACGCCGCATTGCCGGTTGGCAACGTGAAAGAGTTCGTTGCCTATGTCCGCAAGAATCCGGGGAAACTCAGTTACGGGTCGGCCGGACAAGGCTCCTTGACGCACCTGACGATGGAACTGTTCAAGCAACAGATCGACTCCTTCATGGTGCACATTCCCTACCGTGGCATTGCACCCGCGTTCACCGACCTCATCGGTGGCCAGACGCAGGCCATGTTTCCGGGCCTGGCTGCGGCGCTGCCGCACCTGCGTTCAGGCCGCGTGCGCGCGCTGGCGGTGACGGGCGTGGCCCGCCACCCGGTGGTCAAGGAAGTGCCCACGCTGATCGAGTCCGGCTACAAGGGTTTCGACGCCATCCAGTGGTATGGCGTGGTCGGCCCGGCTGGCTTGCCGGCGCCCGTACTGGCGACACTGAACGACACGCTGAACAAGGTGCTGACCGGCCCTGACCTGCGCGAGCGGCTGGCCGCAGAAGCGGTGGAACCGATGCCGATGTCGTCCGCCGATTTCGGCAAGTACATCAAGGCCGACATAGTCCGTTGGACGGCCATTGCCCGTGAACGCAAGATCGACCTTGATGCCTGAACATCTGAAGGACGTACGCCCCATGAAGCACATTGCCGTACTGTTTGCTGCCGCGCTTGTGGCCTTGACGGCAGGTGCCGTCAGCGCCCAGGACTACCCGAACAAGCCCATCCGCATCGTCGTGCCGTTCTCGCCCGGTGGTGCGGTGGACGGCCCAACGCGCATGGTGGCGCAGGAACTGGGCAAGCGGCTGAAGCAGCAGGTCATCGTCGAGAACAAGCCCGGCGCTGGCGCCACCATCGGCAGCGGTGAAGTGGCCAAGTCGGTGCCCGACGGCTACACG
Source organism: Betaproteobacteria bacterium (assembly GCA_043716645.1). Classification (GTDB taxonomy): domain Bacteria; phylum Pseudomonadota; class Gammaproteobacteria; order Burkholderiales; family Burkholderiaceae_C; genus Rubrivivax. The sequence continues at coordinate 1,049 of JAYSYH010000233.1, forward strand.
CTGCTGCTGGCCTCGCAGACCAACGCCATCAGCGCGTCGCTCTACCCGAAGCTGCCCTTTGCGCCCATCGACGACTTCGTCGGCATCAGCCTGTTGGGCCGTGAACCCGGCGTGCTGGTGGTGCACCCCAGCCTGGGCGTGAAGAACGTGGGCGAGCTGATCGCACTGGCCAAGGCCAAGCCCGGCGCGCTGAACTACGCCAGTTCCGGCAACGGCAGCGGCCAGCATTTGTTCATGGCGCAGATGACCAGCATGGCCGGCATCAAGATGACCCACGTGCCCTACCGCGGCAGCGGCCAGGCCACCACCGACCTGCTGGCTGGCACGGTGCCCATTTCAATGCCCGGCACCGCCGGCATGGTGGCCCACATCAGGGCCGGCAAGCTCAAGCCGTTGGCCACCAGCGGCGCCACGCGCAGCCCGCAACTGCCCGATGTACCGACGTTGGCGGAAAGCGGCCTGACGGGCTATTCAGCTTATGTCTGGATGGGCTTGCTGGCGCCCAAAGGCACGCCGCCGGCCATCGTCGACCGCCTGTACCGGGAACTGAAGATCGTGATGGCCGTCCCCGAAGTGAAGGCCTTTTTCGCCGAAGCCGGCATCGAGATCGTGGCTGGCACGGCGGCCGAGATGGACAGCTTCTTCCGCGACGAGCGCGACCACTGGGCGCGCGTCGTGAAAGAGTCGGGGGCCAAGATCGATTGAACTTTCTGAAGGAAAAGCCATGACCGCAGTCACCGGCCAGGAACACTGGACGACCAAGAAGACCACCGATGGCGACGTCAAGCTTTTCCTGTGGGAAAAGTACGTCGGCAGCGCCGGTGAACAGGCCGGCAAGCCGGTGATGCTGTGGGTGCATGGCTCGTCGATGGCCAGCCAGCCGACCTTCGACCTGACCGTCCCGGGCCGCCCCGACAGCAGCGTGATGGACTGGTTCGCCGAGCGCGGCTTCGTCTGCTGGTGCGTGGACATGGAAGGCTACGGCCGCAGCGACAAGCACCGCGACATCTATTGCGACATCGCCAACGGCGCGGCCGACCTGGCAGCCGCCACCGACTACATCTACGCCACCCGCGGCGTGCGCAGCTTCCTGACCTACGGCATCAGCAGCGGTGCACTGCGCGCCGCGCTGTTCGCGCAGAACCACCCCGAGCGCGTGTCGCGCCTGGCGCTGGATGCCTTCGTCTGGACCGGCGAGGGCGCGCCCTCGCTAGAGGCGCGTCGCAAGAAGCTGCCCGAGTTCATCGCCAACAAGCGCCGGCCGATCGACCGCGCCTTCGTGCGCAGCATCTTCTCCCGCGACCACGCCGACTGCGCCGACGCCAACACGGTGGAAGCCTTCGCCGACGCCATCCTGGCGTTGGACGACAGCATGCCCAACGGCACCTACATCGACATGTGTAGCCGGCTGCCGGTGGTCGACCCGCTGAAGATCACAGTGCCCACCGTGGTGCTGCGCGGCCAGTTCGACGGCATCGCGGGCTTCGACGATTTGCTGCAGTTCTTCAAGTTGCTGCCGCACCCGGACAAGCAGTTCACCGTGCTGAACGGCATCAGCCACGCCAGCTTCCAGCAGAAGAACTACAAGATGGTTTACCAGATCCTGCACGCGTATTTCACGCAACCCGAACCCGCCTACACGGACTACACCGACTACACCGACTACACCGACTACACGTCGGCCCACTGAAACCCCAACGGAGACACTCCATGACGAAGATGTTGAAAACCCTGGTCGCTGCCTGCGCGCTGGCGCTTGCCCTGCCGGCGCTGGCCGGCGACAAGGTGAAGGTGCAGTGGCTGGGCCAGGCCGCGTTCAAGATCACGACGCTGGACGACAAGGTCATCGTGGTCGACCCGTGGCTGCTGACCAACCCGAAGACGCCGCCCGAGTACAAGAAGCTGGAAGCGCTGGGCAAGGTCGATGTGGTGCTGGTGACCCACGCGCACTTCGACCATATGGCCGACGCGGCCGACCTTGCCAAGCTGAACAACGCGCCGCTGTGGTCGACCGCGGGCCTGTCGCAGTCGCTGATCACGCTGGGCGTGCTGCCGGCCACGCAGGCGCTGCGCATGAACAAGAGCGGCACCGTCACGCCGGTCGGACCGAAGGTGAAGATTACGCTGGTGCACGCCGAGCACAGTTCTGAAATGGTCTGGAAGAACCCGGTCACCGGCAAGGACGAGACCCACGTCGGCGGCGAGCCAGCCGGTTTCATCATTGAGCTCGAGAACGGCTTCAAGATCTGGCACATGGGCGATACCGGCGTGTTCGGCGACATGAAACTGATCGCCGACATGTACAAGCCCGACCTGGTGCTGATGCCCATCGGCGGTGGCCAGTTCGTGATGAACCCGCAAGATGCTGCGATGGTCACGCGCGAATTCATCAAGCCCAAGGCCGTGATCCCGATGCACTACCTGACCAACCCCGGCCTGCCGGGCACGCCAGCCGAATTCATCAAGGCGCTGGGCAACAGCCCCACCAAGGTGTTGGCGATCAACCCGGGTGAGGCGGTCGAGTTCTGACCATCGGCGACAGCGCTGCAACCCCGGTACCGCACGCAAAGCACGGTGCGCGTGGCGGACTTTGCAAAACTTTGACTGGGGCACGCCCGGCCGACCGTCGTTTGCGTTGAAGATGACGGCGTCGCCGCACCGCGTTGGCGCGGCCGCTTCAACGGTCAGGCTGCAGCCATGCGCGAAGACGTGTTCGAACACCCGGCGCCCTCAGCGCCACCTCGCCCGCAGACCGGCGGTCATGCCGGTCCGGCGAGTCACGCCATGCCGGCCACGGACGGCGATGACGTTGAACGCGGCGCGGCGGCTGGTGTCTCGCGGACTGCGGGCGCCGCTGCGTTCGCGGCCCTGCTCGCAGCTTGCGGCGGTGGTGGTGGCTCGGCAGGCGCGCTACCCGTTGCAGCGCCACCGCCGCCCGTCGCAGCGCCACCGCCGCCCGTGGCCAGCATTTCTTCGGCCGAGGCCTCGCGCTTCCTGGGGCAGGCCGGTTTCGGTGGCAGCGACGTCGCCATCGCCCGCGTACAAAGCCTGGGCTACAGCGGCTGGCTGGACGAGCAGTTCGCTGCACCGCGCACGCAGAGCCACTACGACTGGATGCTGGCCGGCGGCTACGCGGTCGACACCAACATCTTCAGCTTCAACGGCACCGACAACACGCTGTGGCGCAAGTTCATCGCGTCGCCCGACGTGCTGCGTCAGCGCATCACGCTGGCGCTTTCGGAGGTTTTCGTGGTCTCGATGGCCGGCCTGCCCGTCAACTGGCGGGGCTTCGTCGCCGCGGCTTTCGTCGATGTGCTGGAGGTCGGTGCCTTCGGCAGCTACCGCGCGCTCTTGGAGGCGGTGACCCTGTCGCCCGGGATGGGCGCTTACCTGAACCTGCGTGGAAACCTGAAAGAGGACACCGCCACTGGCCGCGTCCCCGACGAGAACTACGCCCGCGAGGTGCTGCAACTGTTCAGCCTGGGTCTGATCGAGCTGGCGGCCGACGGCACGCCCAAGAACGGCGTGGTCACCGACACCTACGGCCAGGACACCATCAGCGGCCTGGCCAAGGTCTTCACCGGTTGGGACAACGACCGCGCGGTGCGCACCGACCCCGGCTACGCCCAGCGTCCGCTGGTGCTGAACGCCGCCAACCATTCGCCCAGTGCCAAGCAATTCCTGGGCATGAGCATTGCTGCGGGCACCAGCGGCACGGTGGCCATGCAAAAGGCGCTGGACACCATAGCCGGGCATGCCAATGTCGGCCCCTTCATCAGCCGGCAACTGATCCAGCGGCTGGTGACCAGCCAACCCAGCGCGGCCTATGTCGGCCGCGTGGCAGCCGTGTTCGCCGACAACGGGGCGGGGCTGCGCGGCGACCTGAAGGCTGTCGTCAAAGCGGTTTTGCTGGACGACGAGGCGCGGCGCGCACCGGCCGCTGCCGACACGACACGCGGCAAGTTGCGCGAACCGATCGTGCGTTTCATTCAGTGGGCGCGCACCTTCAACCTCACTTCGCCGACCGGGCTGTGGAACGTCGGCAACCTGTCCGATCCAGCCACCCGGCTGGGCCAAAGCCCGTTGCGCTCGCCCTCGGTGTTCAACTTTTTCAGGCCCGGCTATGTGCCGCCCAATTCGGCACTGGGAACGCTGGGGCTGGTGGCGCCGGAATTCCAGATCACCAACGAATCCAGCGTCGTCGGCTGGGCCAACTGGGCGCAGACTTTCGTGCAAAGCGGCGTCGGCGAAACCCGCCCCGACTACAGCGCCGAGCAGGCCATCGCGGCCGACGCGGCCGCGCTGGTCAAACGGGTGTCCTTGTTGCTGTCGGGCGACGCGCTTTCTGCGGCGACGCTGGCCACCATCACCAGTGCCGTGGGCAGCATCGACGGCAGCACCGACGCCGGCAGGCTCAACCGCGTGCGGGCTGCCATCCACCTGGTGCTGTGCGCGCCGGAATACCTGGTCCAGGTCTGAAAGGGCTGATCGATGAACATCCCGACACCGACATCCCGCGCCAGCCGCCGCGCTTTCCTGCAACGCGCCGGGCAGTTGTCGCTGACCGGCGTGGCCGCACCGTGGGCCCTGAATCTGGCCGCGATGGCCGAAGCCGCGGCACAGACGGCGCCCGACTACAAGGCCCTGGTCTGCGTCTTCCTGTACGGCGCCAACGACCACGGCAACACCCTGCCACCTTACGACGCCGCCAGCCACGCCAGCTACCTGGCTACCCGTGGCAGCCTGGCCACTGCCCGGGCCAACCTAGCGGCCACCGCGCTGACACCCAGCGTGGCGCTACCCGGCGGCCGGCAGATGGCGCTGGCGCCTGAACTGGCGCCGCTGAAGACGCTGTTCGACGCCGGCAACATGGGCGTGCTGCTGAACGTCGGCACGCTGATCCAGCCCACCACGCTGGCGCAATACAACGCCAGGAGCGTGCCGCTGCCGCCCAAGCTGTTTTCCCACAACGACCAGCAGTCGGTCTGGCAGAGCTCATTGCCCGAGGGCGCCACCTCGGGCTGGGGCGGACGCGTCGGCGACCTGTTCCAGGCCGGCAACGGCAAGGCCACCTTCACCTGCGTGAACGTCAGCGGCAACGCGGTGTTCATGAGCGGGCGTGAGGCCGTGCAGTACCAGGTGTCGAGCAGCGGTTCGGTGGCGCTGCGCGGCATCCAGGCGCCGCTGTTCGGCTCGCAGGCCTGCAGCGACGCGCTGCGCGCGCTGACCACCGCCAGCCGCCCGCACCTGATGCAGGCCGAGCACACGCGGGTGATGGCACGCGCCATCGACGCCAACGCCAGCCTGAGCACAGCCCTGGTCGGCGTGCCAGCCCTGACCACGCTCTTCGACACCGCCAACCCGCTGGCCATGCAACTGCAAATGGTCGCCCGGATGATCGCTGCCCGTTCGGCGCTGGGCGCCAAGCGCCAGGTCTTCTTCGTCTCGCTGGGTGGCTTCGACCTGCACGATTTCCTGGTCGCCCAGCACCCCGGGTTGCTGGCCAACGTGGGTGGCGCCATCAAGAGCTTCTACGACGCCACCGTGGAGCTGGGAGTTGCCCAGCAGGTCACCACTTTCACCGGCAGCGACTTCGGTCGCACCCTCACCAGCAATGGCGACGGCAGCGACCACGGCTGGGGCAGCCACCACTTCGTCGTCGGTGGCGCCGTGAAGGGACAGCGCTTCCATGGCCAGTTGCCGGCCATCGCCGTGAACGGCACCGACGATGTGGGGCAGGGCCGATTGCTGCCCACCACCTCGGTCGACCAACTGGCAGCGACGTTGGCCAAGTGGATGGGCGTGAGCGACACCAACCTGCCGCTGGTGGTGCCCAACATCGGCAACTACACGCTGCGCGATCTGGGATTGTTCAAGGCCTAGCGCGGTTGGCGTGCGGCGGCCTACATCGCCTTGAACAGGTGCACGTAGGCACGGCTCACGGGCAGCTCCTGCAAGGCGCCGGCAGCCAGCCCTTTGATGCGCACGAAGAGCCGGCTGGCTTCGTCGCGCCGCGTGCCTTCGAGGTGGCGCAGGTTGACGATGGTGCTGCGGTGCACCTGGCAGAACTGTGCGGGGTCGAGTTGCGCAGCCAGTTCGGCAATCGGTGTGCGTATCAGGTGTTCGGCCTGCGCCGTGCGCACGCAGGTGTATTTGTCGTCGGCGTGGAAGTACAGCACCTCGTCCACCGCAATCTGTTGCATCAGGTCGCCCTTGCTGGCGCGCACCCAGCGCAGGCTTTCGCTTTGCGCAAGTGGCGCGCCGGTGCTTGGCAGCAGCCGTTGCAAGGCGGCCAGCAGCTGGGCGCCGTCGGGGCCCTGCTGCTCGGCATAGGCAGTGGGCGCTGCCATGGCGCGCTGTATCCGTTGCAGCGTGCGTTGCAGGCGTTCGGCCTTCACCGGTTTCAGCACGTAGTCCAGCGCTTCCTGATCGAAGGCTTCCACGGCGTGTTCATCGTAGGCGGTGACGAAGACCACGCGGGTGCAACCCTCGATGCCCTGGGCCACTTCCAGGCCCGTCAGGCCCGGCATCTGGATATCCAGGAAGGCCAGGTCAGGCTGCAGCGCGGCGATGCTTTCGGCTGCTTCGATGCCGTTGCGCGCGGTCGCCACCACGTCCAGTTCTGGCCACAGCGCGGCCAGTTGCGCTTGCAGCGCTTTCACCAGATGGGGTTCGTCGTCGGCGATCAGGCAAGTTGTCATGCGGATGCTTTGTGCGTTGCGGGTCGGATCGGCAGGCGCAGCGTGGCCACCGTGCCGGGGTGGGCTTCGGCCAAGGTCAGGCTGGCCTCGTCGCCGTACTGCGCCAGCAGCCTTTCGCGAAGGTTGCTCAGGGCCATGCCGGTGCCGCTTTTGCGCCGCGGCAGTGCGTTCAGGCCCAGGCCGTCGTCGATGATGCGCACCACCAAACTGCCGGCTTCGCACTGCGCGCTGACTCCGACTTGGCCGCCTTCCACCTTGGGCTCCAGCCCGTGGTGGATGGCGTTTTCCACCAGCGGCTGCAGCAGCAGCGGCGGCAGACGCAAATCGTTCAATGCGGGGTCGTGGCTGATGCTGAACCGCAGCCGGTCTTCCATCCGCGCCTTCAGCAGGATCAGGTAGTTGTGCACCAGGTCGAGTTCGCTGCCTAGCGTGGCTTGCTCGTGGCGCAGGCTGTTCAGCGAGCTGCGCAGGTAGTCGGTGAACGATTCGAGCATCTGCTTGGCCTTGGGCGCGTCGTGGTCGATCAGCGCAATCACATTGGCCAGCGTGTTGAACAGGAAGTGCGGTTCGATCTGCCCCTGCAGCAGGCGCAACTGGGCCTCGGTGGCGCGCCGCTCGGCTTCGATCTGGCGCGACTTGGCGGCGAAGAATTGGTAGAAGACCAGCGAGATCACGATCGAGATCAGCGCGCTGGCGGCCACGTTGTTGGCGTTGTCGGCGCGGAACCAGCCCGGGCCTGCGCTGCCCACCAACCAGCTGCCCAGCGGCCAGCCGACAGCCAGGCCGACCAGGGGAATCGTGGCGAAGAAGAAGCCCCGCGCCGCACCGCGCAGTTCACGCACGCGCTGCGGGCCGACGATGGCGAAGGCCAGCCGCATCAGCGCGTGGATAGAAAAGCCGACGCTCATGCTGACCACCAGGTTCATGCCGTACCAGTGCAGCCAGCCCGCCCAGTTGCGCCAGGCTCCCTCGCCGTTGGCGTAGGCGGCAAAACCCAGGATGGTGAAGCCGGCGGCCACCACCATGCTGAACAGCTGCGTCCAGACCATGTGCAGCCACTCTGGCCCCACCCGGGGTGTGTCGAACGAGAGCCAGGTGCGCCAGGAGGCGGCGAGGTTGCGGCGGTTGAATTCCATACGGCCAGTTTAGGCAGCGACATGACCATGACCCGGCTTGCGCGACGAACGGCCAGCCCGGTCGCTGATTCGACAGCAGGGCCGCTGCCTACAATCGCGACCCACCCCATCCCACGGCGCACACAGCCCGACACCCCATGCAGATCGACGCGACCATCTTCAAGGCCTACGACATCCGCGGCATCGTGGGCAAGAACGTCGATGAGGCCTTCGCCGAACACCTGGGCCGCGCCTTCGGCAGCGAAGCCCGCGCGGCTGGCGAGAAGGCCGTGGCGGTGGGGCGTGACGGGCGCTTGTCGGGCCCCAAACTGGCCGCGGCGCTGATCCGCGGTTTGCAGAGCACCGGGCTGGACGTGGTGGACATCGGCGCCGTCACCACCCCCATGCTGTATTACGTGGCCGCCACCCGCGCCCAGCACGGCTGCAGCAGCGGCATCCAGGTGACGGGCAGCCACAACCCCAAGGACTACAACGGCTTCAAGATGGTGATGGCCGGCCGTGCGATCTACGGTGACGACATCCAGAGGCTGCGCGCGCGCATCGAGACCGAGACCTACACGAAAGCCCCAAAAGCCAAGCAAGGCCGCGGGCGCAGCGCCAAGATGGACATCGGTGCCGAGTACGCGCGCCGCATCACTGGCGACTGCAAGCTGGCGCGGCCGATGAAGATCGTCGTCGACAGCGGCAACGGCATCCCCGGCGCCAGCGCGCCTGCGATTCTTCGCGCTCTGGGCTGCGAGGTCATCGACCTGTACAGCGCGGTCGACGGCGACTTCCCCAACCACCACCCCGACCCGAGCAAACCCGAGAACCTGGCCGACCTGATCAAGGTAGTGCACGCCACCGGGGCTGAGCTGGGTCTGGCCTTCGACGGCGACGGCGACCGCCTGGGCGTGGTCACCAAAGACGGCCACATCATCTACCCCGACCGGCAGATCATGTTCTTCGCCCGCGACATCCTGAAGCGCAACAGGGGTGCCACCATCATCTTCGACGTCAAGTGTTCGCAGCGCCTGCCGGTGGCCATCCGCAAGGCGGGCGGCAAGCCATTGATGTGGAAGACCGGGCACTCGCTGATCAAGGCCAAGCTGCGCGAGATCAACTCGCCCTTCGCCGGCGAAATGAGCGGCCACTTGTTCTTTGGCGAGCGCTGGTACGGCTTCGACGACGCGATGTACACGGCCGGCCGCTTGCTGGAAATCCTGTCGCGCAGCAAGAACCCCAGCGCCGAACTGGACGCACTGCCGACCAGCTTCAGCACGCCGGAATTGAACGTGCCCTGCGCCGAAGGCGAACACCACGCGGTGGTGACTGAGCTGCTGGCACGCGTGGCCGACGGCCGCCTGCGGTTCGAAGGCGGCAGCGTGGGCACCATCGACGGCTTGCGTGTCGATTTCACTGACGGCTTCGGCCTGATCCGCGGCAGCAACACCACCCCGGTGCTGGTGCTGCGCTTCGAAGGCCACACCGACGAAGCGCTACAGCGCATCGAAGCGCAGTTCATGGCTGCGCTGCGCAGCGTGAAGGCCGACGCTCAGGTCGAAGCCGCTGCGCACTGAACCCGGCCTGCGGGCGTTTTGCCGGTGGCCGTGATCCACCCCGCGATGGCCGCTGCGGCCCGCGCCGCCTACACGCTGTTGATGCGCGCGGCGCTGCCCCTGGTGTTCGCGCGTTATGCGTGGCGGGCTCGGCGCGAGCCGGCGTACGGTGCGCACTGGGGTGAGCGTCTGGGTTACGCACAGGCAGCCGCGGAACAGGCGCAGCCCGGCCGGCTGTGGCTGCACGCGGTGTCGCTGGGCGAAACGCGGGCGGCGGCGGCGCTGGTCAACGAACTGCGTGCCCGCCACCCCGGCCTGCGTGTGCTGCTGACGCACGGCACGGCCACCGGCCGCGCGGCGGGCGCCGAACTGCTGCGCGCCGGCGACACGCAGGCCTGGCTGCCGTTGGACACGCCCGGCGCCGTGCGGCGTTTTCTGCGCGCGCAACGGCCGGCGGTGGGTGTGCTGATGGAAACCGAGGTCTGGCCCAACCTGCTGTTCGAAGCGCGGGCTGCGGGTGTGCCGCTGGTGCTGGCCAATGCCCGCCTTTCGGCGCGCAGCCAGGCCAAGGGCGACAGGCTGGCGGCGTTGCTGCATCCAGCAATGGCCTGTTTCACGGCCGTGCTGGCGCAGACCGAAGCCGATGCCGAGCGGCTGCGTGCCAGCGGTGTTGCTGCAGCCGCCATTCAAGTGATGGGCAATCTGAAATTCGACATGGCGATGCCGCCGGCCTTGCTGGCGCAGGGCCGCGCCTGGCGCCAGGCGCTGGGTCGCCCGGTGGTGCTGATGAGCAGTTCACGCGACGGCGAAGAGGCCCCGTTGCTGGCGGCCTGGGCCGCGCTGCCTTGCCCACGGCCCTTGTTGCTGCTGGTGCCGCGCCACCCGCAGCGTTTCGACGCGGTGGCGGCGATGGTGCCGGCCGCCGGCCTGGCGCTGCAACGGCGCAGCCACTGGCCAGCCACTGAAGGCCTGCCGCCACGCGGTGCTGCGGCTGTCGATGTCATCCTGGGTGACAGCCTGGGTGAGATGCCGCTGTACTACGCGATGGCCGACGTGGCCTTGTTGGGCGGCAGCTTTGCGCCGCTGGGCGGGCAAAACCTGATCGAGGCTGCCGCCTGCGGTTGTCCGCTTTTGCTGGGTCCGCACACATTCAACTTCGCGCAGGCGGCCGCGCTTTCACTGGCCGCCGGGGCGGCCGAACGCCTGCCCGACATCACCACGGCAGTGGCACGGGCCATGGTGCTTTGCGCAGACCCGCAGCGCGCGGCGATGGGCCGGCGCGCGCTGGCTTTCGCGGCGCAGCACCGGGGCGCGGCGGCGCGCATGGCGGCGGCCGTGCTGGCGCTGGTTGTGCCGCGGGTGGACCGAGGCTGACCACGCTCGACGCCAGACGCGACCAACCGGTTGCCTGAACCGGCGTCAGCGCGGCAGTGTGCCGTTCCTGAAGCGTTCACCCATGGCCATGAAGGCCTGCAGGTGCTGCAGGTAACGCTGGTCATCCGTTCTTCATCTGCACTGCCGCCGTCACCGTTCACCATGCTCTCGCACATCGCGTACGGCGTTTCGTTCAGGCGCCAGCCACTCGCACCAGAACGCCGGCTTGGCGATGAAGTAGTTGCTGAACAGCGATCCGCGGCGCTGGCGCCGCGGATCGCTCACCCTGTCCAACGGCCAGTCCGAAAGGGCGTCCGGGCCCTCACGAAGCCGGCCCATTTGGTGCTGTTGGCCTTACAGCATCAGGTGCTGCGCACGCAGCAACTCGTCATCAGCGGCCTGGCGGGCGGCGTGACTCAGCGCGGCTGGAAGTGCCGTGTGCGCAGCCGCCTGGCTGTCGGCCCCCGGCAGATTGCTGCCGCCCAGGGGCAGGTCGTGCGCCGACCCTACCAGCAGGTCGCCCAACTTGGGCAGGTCGGCAGGCGCCGCAGGCGCTTTGGCGAACCACACGTCAGCCACCTCGTGCTGGGTGCCATCGGTGCTGGTGTAGCTGGACACCATCCCCAGCACGTTGCCGTTGTTGACCGCGGTGCCCTTGGTGAAGTCCAGATTGATGCTCAGCACCCCCACTTCGGCCAGCGACTTCAACTCGCCGGCGTCGGTCTTGCCGTCGTGGTTGGCATCGACCCAAACTTTCAATTCGCCCCAGGCCGCGTCAGTGGCGCTGAGCTTGTTGTCGTGGTTGCTGTCCAGTGCCGCCATCGCGGCGTAGCCGTTGCCGGCACGCTGGCCGTTGCCAAGCACCGTGGCCAGGCCGAACAGCTCGGTGCCGTCTTTGATCACCCCGTCGTGATTGATGTCGCGCACGAGCAGGCCACTGCCCGCGCCGACCCAGCCGACCTGGCTGGTGGTGCCAGTGGCGGTCAGGTCGAACTGCACGCCGTGACTGGCCGCTGTGGTGTGGATGCCGGTTCCGCTCAAGTCCAGCACGATGGGCGAAACACTGACCAGAGCGTCGATTTGTGCCGTCGACATGACCGCCAGTTCAGCCGTGGTGAAGGCGACTGATTGGGCCATCGTCATGGCAGCGAGGTCGGCGGTTTCCAGCGCCACCACCTGGTCCGTCGTCAACCCGACAATCTGGGCTGTGGTCAGCGCGTGCGCCTGCGCGGTGGTCAGCGCAACGACGTCGGCAGTCGTCAGCCAGCTGAACTGCGTGGTGCTCAGTGCGGTAATTTGTTGCGTCGTCAACGCCTGGATATGGCTGGTCGTCAAGGCCATGATGTCGGCGCTTTGCGCGAACCCGGCCAGCTGCGCCGGAGTCAGCGCAACCAGGTCTTCGGTGGTCAAGGTGGATATCTGAGCCGTGGTCAGCGCATCGACCTGCGCGGTCGTCAACGCAGCAAACTGCGCCGAGCCCAGCGCGTTCAAGTCGCTGCTGGAGAACACCGCCAGATCAGCCGTCTCGATAGCCCGGACCTGCGCGGTCGTCAGCGCACCGAGTTGCGCCGAGGTCAGCGCGTCGAGGTGCGCAGAGTCCATCGCGACGATGCCCGCGGTGGAAATCGCACGGACTTGTGCGGTTGACAGCGCGGCCAGATCGGCGGTCTCCAGATTGGCAATCTGCGCGGTCGTGAGCGCAGCGATCTGCGCCGTGCCCAGTTGCG
>JAYSYH010000234.1:0-4484 GCA_043716645.1 Betaproteobacteria bacterium
CGGAAGAAGTCCATGCCGCGGCGCAAGGTCTGGCCCGGGAACAGCCGCTGCACGGCGGAAAACAACACCTGTTCGGCAGCAGTCTGCGGCGGGTCGGATTCCGTCGCGGGGCGGGGGGTCAGCGGCAACGCACGCAGCGCCTTGCGGTCGATCTTGCCGGCCGGTATGCGCGGCATGGCCGCCAGGCGTTCGAAGTGGGTGGGCACCATGTAGGGCGGCAGCAGCGCCGCCAGCGCCTGGCGCAGCGCGGGCGTGTTGTTGGTGTCGGCGGTGTCGATGGTGTCGATTCTGTCGGCCGTCACAGTACGGCTGGCCGGCACCAGGTAAGCCACGAGCTGATCGATGCCGTCCTCCGGTCGCAGCAGCACCGCTACGGCGCCCACGCCGGGCTGCTGCGCCAGGACGGCCTCGATCTCGCCCAGTTCGACGCGGAAGCCACGGATCTTGACCTGATCGTCCGTTCGCCCCAGGCACTGCACCTGACCGCTGGCGTCGATGCGCGCCAGGTCACCCGTGCGGTACAGGCGCGCCTCGTCAGCGTTGATGGCCCAGGGGTTGGGCAGGAACTTGCGCGCCGTGAGCGCCGGACGGCCCAGGTAACCCTGGGCCACGCCCGGGCCGGCGATGCACAGTTCGCCCGTCTCGCCCGGCGGCAGCAGTTGCAACGGGGCCGGCGTGCCTTCGGCCCAGGCGTCGTCGGTGATCGGCTGGACGACCATCAACACATAGTTGGGCAGCGGGCGGCCGATGGTGACCGCCTCGCCAGGCTGCAGTTCAGCCAGGCTGGCCGACACCGTGGCCTCGGTCGGCCCGTAGCTGTTGAAGACCTGGCGGCCCGGGCACGACCAGCGCTGCACCAGCGCTGCAGGGCACATCTCGCCGCCCAGGTTGACCAGTCGCAGCCCGGGCACGTCATGCGCGAACAGTGCCAGCAGGGTGGGCACCGCATGCAGCACCGTGACGCCGTGATCGGTCAACAGGCGCGGCAACAGCTCAGGGTCGCCAGTGGCCTCGGTGGGGCCGATCCACAGCGTGGCGCCGACCAGGTAGCTGATCCAGATTTCCTCGAACGACATGTCGAAAGCGACGGAAAAGCCCTGGTACACGCGGTCGCCGGCGTGCACGCCGAGCCGGCTGTTTTCGCTGCGCAGGAAGTGGCAGATGCTGCGTTGCGATATCGCGATGCCCTTGGGCTTGCCGGTCGACCCCGAGGTGTAGATGACGTAGGCCGTGTCGCCGGGGCCGCTGCCCTGGCGGCGCCGTGGCGTGGTGCCGGGTGGCAACGGCTCGAACAAGGTCTGGGCATCGATCACCGTCGTGCTTGAGGGCGGGGCCGCCACCGACAGCACCGCCGCCAAAGCCAGGCGCGACGTGTCGTCGCAAACCAGCGCCACGGCCTGTGCGTCTTCCAGGCAGGCCGCCACGCGTTCGGGCGGGGTTTGCGCGTCCAGCGGCAGCCAGGCCGCGCCGGTCTTGGTGATGGCCAGTTGCACCACCAGCAGCTCGATGCCCCGTGGCAGCCACAGGCCAACGATCATGCCCGGGCGCACGCCATGCAGATCGATCAAGCGGTGCGCCGCCGCGTTGGCCCGCGCGTCGAGTTCGCCGTAGCGCAACTGACGGTCCTCGAAGAGCAGCGCCACCTGTTCAGACTGCTGTGCGGCGGTTCGCTCGAACAGGTCGGCCAGTGTTTCGTTGCGCAGCAGTGCGGGCTGTTGTGGACCGCGCAAGATGGCTGCAGGTCCTGGAATCATGAGCGCGATGCAAGTCCTGGCGTGGCAGCCACCGGCAAGGCCAGCAGCTTGGAGGGAGGGAATGCGCAGGGCTGGCCGTCAAACCTCAGCCGGCAGACCTGCATCCAATGTCGTTGATTGTCAGGCCGGTGCAGCAACGCCTGCGCGAGCCTGAGGCGAACCCTAGGCCTCGGCACAATCCAGCGCTGGGCAACTTTGAATATCGAGCGTGTCATGAAGAACCTGTGCACTCTGACCATCGGGCACTTCGCTGTGCTTGCCGGCGTGTTCCTGGCGCCCCTGGCCGGCTACGCCGGCGCTGTGGAAAACCAGGTCTATCTGGACGACCTGAATGCCCCCGGCCAGTTCGGCGTCGACCTTCACAACAGTCTCGTTCTGATGGGCTCTCGCACGCCGACCTATCCCGGTGGAACGCCGCAGCACCGCTTGTACAGACTGACGCCGGAGTTCTCTTACGGCATCACACCCACGCTGGAATTGGGCCTGTATGTGCTGGCGTCGCGTTCGGGTGAAGGCAACACGCGGCTGGACGGCTCCAGCCTGCGGCTGAAATACATGGCACCGCACGACGACAAGGCCGGTGGCTTCTGGGGCGCCAACCTCGAAGTGGGCAAGACCACCCTGCGCGCCTCCGAAGTACCGTGGAACGCTCAGTTGAAAGGCATCGTGGGCTGGCGCAGCGGGCCATGGACCTTGGGCGCCAACCCGAACCTGGACTGGAGCCCTTCCAAAGGCGGCGGGCCGATGGCGGCATCGCTGGATGTCAAGGTGGCGCGCGACGTGACCAACAGCACCCAACTGGGCGCTGAGCTGTACAGCGACCTCGGCCCAGCCAAGGCCACTCAAGCCTGGAAGCGCAATGCCAAGACGCTGTTTCTGGTGTTGGACCAGGAACTGGATCACGAGATCGATCTCAACCTGGGCATCGGCCGCGGCCTGACCTCGGTTGCGGACCGCTGGACGCTGAAATTCATCATCGGCAAGCACTTCTAGTTGCCCAGGCCAGTGCAGGTACTGCACCTGCTGTCCAGAGGGCGCATTCACCCGCGCCTGCACGATGCGCGGTGCGCCACGAACGGCTGAGAGTTTCGAACGGTGCGCTCTACAACCCGGGCCCGAAGGCCATGACCAGCAGTTCGGCATCGATGGGCCTGATGAACATGCCGTTCGTCCTCAGGCCTGGCGGGGGACTTGCCATGGCCGCTGATCAAAACGCCCCGTACGAAAAGCAACGGTCGCCCGCCGGCGTGCGAAGACACGCTGCTGGACAGCCCCGCGCTGCACCGCTTCGTTGGCGTTGACCACCATCATCGGTTCGTCCAGCCCGACCAAGAACGCCGGCAAGCAACGCGACCCGGAGGTGCACGTCAAGAAGCTGTGGGGATTCAGCAAGGCACGGTAGCGTGGACTGTGCAAGAACGCGACGCGGGCCTTCGTGACGCTGACGCAGACGCTGACGCTGACGATGGCGATGGCGATGGCGATGGCGATGGCCGACATCTACCTTTCGCCTCAGTGCCAACGCGATTCTGGTTTCTGCGCACCCCACACGCCCGGCACCGGACGGCTACTCCGTTAAGCTCTTGTCGACCATTACCTCCGGCCTTCGGCCCCGGCCCATGCAACACCACACCGCCACGCGTCGCGCACTCTTGCAAGCAGGCGCTGCCGCCGGCCTGCTGGCCACGTTCGCTGCGCCGCGCGCACAAAGCGGCCGCACCGTGCGCATCCTGGTAGGTTTTCCGCCGGGCGGTGGCACCGATGCGATTGCCCGCATCCTGGCCGCCGCGCTGAAAGACGAACTCGGCGGCGCGACCGTGATCGTCGACAACAAACCCGGGGCCGGCGGCCAACTGGCGGCGCAGGCACTGAAAGCCGCCGCGCCGGACGGCAACACGCTGTTCCTGACCCACGACCACAGTATTTCGATCCTGCCGCAGGTGGTGAAGACCCCCGGCTTCAACCCAGCGCACGACTTCGTGCCCGCGGCGGGCTTTGCCACCTTTGTCAACGCCTTTGCGGTCTCGGGCGGCACACCCGCCAAGTCGTTCGCCGACTACGTGGCCTGGGTCCGCGGGCAGGGTGGCGGCAAAGGCGCGGTCGGCGTGCCGTCACCGGCCTCGGTGCCTGAATTTCTGGTCAAGCTGATAGGCGAAAAATACAAGCTCGACCTGATCGCCGCACCCTACCGAGGCAGCGCGCCGATGATGGCCGACATGCTCGGCAACCAGATCGCCGCCGGCGTGGCCAGCATCCCCGACTTCATCGAGAACCACCGCTCGGGCAAGCTGCGTGTGCTGGCGGTGCTCGGCGGCGCGCGGCAGGCTGTCATGGCCGACGTGCCGACATTCACCGAACTCGGCCTGCCCGGCTTCGAGGACGTGCCTTATTACGGGCTGTTTGCACCTGCCGGCACGCCCGCGGCGGCCATCGACAGCTTTTCCGCCGCCGTTGGCAAGGTGATATCGAGACCCGCCGTGCACGACCGCCTGACCGCCATGGGCCTGACCGTGGGCCACATGAGCCCCGAACAACTCGGGCAACGCGAACGCGCTTACACCGCCACCTGGGCCCGCATCATCAAGGCCACTGGCTTCGTGGCGCAGTAGCCAGCTGGCGGACCGCCATGGCTACGGCTTGCCCAGGTCCTGCCAGGGCTTGCGCCCGTCCCTGCCGGCGGATTCGAGTTGCCAGGTTCAAGCCGGCCGCTGCCGGTGCTTTGTGCCAGGC
>JAYSYH010000235.1:0-13498 GCA_043716645.1 Betaproteobacteria bacterium
CACCACCAAGGTGATCGAAAACAGCGAAGGTGCGCGCACCACGCCGTCGATCATTGCCTACCAGGAAGACGGCGAAGTGCTGGTCGGCGCCTCGGCCAAACGCCAAGCGGTGACCAACCCGCGCAACACGCTGTACGCGGTGAAGCGCCTGATCGGCCGCAAGTTCACCGAGAAGGAAGTGCAGAAGGACATCAGCCTGATGCCCTACACCATCGCCGCGGCCGACAACGGTGACGCCTGGGTGGAAGTGCGTGGCAAGAAAATCGCGCCGCCGCAGATCAGCGCCGAAGTGCTGCGCAAGATGAAGAAGACCGCCGAAGACTACCTGGGTGAAGAAGTGACCGAGGCCGTGATCACCGTGCCGGCCTACTTCAACGACAGCCAGCGCCAGGCGACCAAAGACGCCGGTCGCATCGCCGGCCTGGATGTCAAGCGCATCATCAACGAGCCCACCGCCGCGGCGCTGGCCTTCGGCCTCGACAAACACGGCAAGGGCGACCGCAAGATCGCGGTCTTCGACCTGGGTGGCGGCACCTTCGACATCTCGATCATCGAGATTGCCGATGTCGACGGTGAAAAGCAGTTTGAAGTCTTGTCGACCAACGGCGACACCTTCCTCGGCGGTGAAGACTTCGACCAGCGGCTGATCGACTACATCGTGACCGAGTTCAAGAAGGAACAAGGCGTCGACCTGACCAAGGACGTGCTGGCCCTGCAGCGCCTGAAAGAAGCCGCCGAGAAGGCCAAGATCGAGCTGTCGAATTCGACGCAAACCGATATCAACCTGCCCTACATCACGGCCGATGCTTCGGGCCCGAAACACCTCAACATCAAGCTGACGCGCGCCAAGCTGGAGAGCCTGGTTGATGAGCTGATCCAGCGCACGATGGAGCCTTGCAAAGTGGCCGTGAAGGACGCCGGCGTCAAGCTGACCGACATCGACGACGTGATCCTGGTCGGCGGCATGAGCCGTATGCCCAAGGTTCAGGAGATGGTCAAGGAGTTCTTCGGCAAGGAGCCGCGCAAGGACGTCAACCCCGATGAGGCCGTCGCTGTCGGCGCCGCCATCCAGGGCCAGGTGCTGGGCGGCGACCGCAAGGACGTGCTGCTGCTGGACGTGACGCCGCTGAGCCTGGGCATCGAAACCCTGGGTGGCGTGATGACCAAGATGATCAAGAAGAACACGACCATCCCGACCAAGTTCGCGCAGACCTTCAGCACCGCCGACGACAACCAGCCGGCCGTGACCATCAAGGTCTACCAAGGCGAGCGTGAATTGGCGTCGGGCAACAAGAGCCTGGGCGAGTTCAACCTGGAAGGCATCCCGCCGTCACCGCGCGGCCTGCCGCAGATCGAGGTGGCTTTCGACATCGACGCCAATGGCATCCTGCACGTCAGCGCCAAGGACAAGGGTACTGGCAAGGAAAACAAGATCACCATCAAGGCGAACTCGGGCCTGTCAGAGGCTGAGATCGAAAAGATGGTGAAGGACGCCGAAGTCAACGCCGCCGACGACGCCAAGAAGGTGGAATTGGTGCAGGCGCGCAACCAGGCCGACAGCACGATGCACTCGGTGAAGAAGAGCGTTTCCGAGCACGGCGACAAGCTGGACGGCGCCGAGAAGGAAAAGATCGAAGCCATGTTGAAGGCCGTTGAAGAATCCATCAAGGGCGATGACAAGGCCGACATCGAAGCCAAGACCGAAGCGTTGACGGTGGCCAGCCAGAAACTGGGCGAGAAGATTTACGCCGATACGCAGGCGGCGCAGGCAGCGGCCGGTGCTGCTGCGGGCCCGGCCGGATCGGCGGGTGGCGGCGAGCCGCCCAAGGCCAAGGGGGACGACGACAATGTTGTCGATGCCGACTTCAAGGAAGTCAAGAAAGGCTGAGTCCCACGGCTTGCAGGCATAACTGCTTGAAGTCCATCTGCGCCGCGTTCGAGTGCCCAGGCCGTGACCTGGCTCTCAGCGCGGCGGTTCTGTTATCTGGCAGCAGTGAGTTTCCATGGCGACCAAGCGCGACTTTTACGACATCCTCGGCGTGCCGAAGAACGCCACCGACGAAGACATCAAGAAGGCTTATCGCAAGCTGGCGATGAAGCATCACCCAGACCGCAACCAGGGTGATGACGCGAAGAAATCGGAGGACAAATTCAAAGAGGCCAAAGAAGCCTACGAGATGCTGTCCGACCCGCAGAAGCGGACTGCCTACGACCAACACGGCCATGCCGGTGTTGATCCCAACATGCGTGGTGGGCGTGGCGGCGAGGGCTTCGGCGGCTTTGCCGAAGCCTTCGACGGCATCTTCGGCGACATCTTCGGCGGCGCCGCCGGGGGCCGGCGCGGCGGTGGCGAGCAGCAGGTCTATCGCGGCAGCGACCTGAGCTATGCGATGGAAATCACGCTGGAGGAAGCGGCCTTCGGCAAGGAGACGCAGATTCGCGTGCCGAGCTGGGAAAACTGCGACACCTGCAAAGGCAACGGCGCCAAGCCCGGAACCAACGCCAAGACCTGCACCACCTGCAACGGTGCCGGCAATGTGCACATGCGCCAAGGCTTCTTCAGCATTCAGCAGGCCTGCCCGCACTGCCACGGTAGCGGCAAGATCATTCCCGAGCCCTGCGCGGCCTGCAACGGCGCGGGCAAGATCAAGAAGCAGAAGACGCTGGAGGTGAAGATCCCCGCCGGCATCAACGAAGGCATGCGCATCCGCAGCGCGGGCAATGGCGAGCCAGGTACCAACGGCGGGCCGGCCGGCGACCTGTACATCGAGATCCGAGTCAAGCAGCACGAAATTTTCGAGCGCGACGGCGACGACCTGCACTGCACCGTGCCGGTGGGCCTGGCGACCGCCGCGTTGGGCGGCAGCATCGACGTACCCACGTTGGGCAGCCGGGCCGAGATCGAACTGCCCGAAGGCACGCAGCACGGCAAGACTTTCCGCCTGCGCGGCAAGGGTATTAAGGGTCTGCGGTCCAGCTACCCGGGCGATCTGTACTGCCACGTGTCTGTGGAAACGCCGGTCAAGTTGACCGAACACCAGCGCAAGCTGTTGAAAGAGCTGGACGAGTCCTTGCGCAAGTCGGGCGACCGCCATTCGCCCACCACCAAGAACTGGAGCGACCGGGTTAAGGACCTGTTCAAGTAAGACCAGGACCACCCTTGCCGACAGCACTTGTCGGCGAGGCAACGACGGGTGGTGGTGGCGACCTGACAGAGCTGGCTCTGCTCCGTCTGGACTTGGTGATGACTGAAAACGGTTGCCGGGTTTCGGCCAGCACCTGGAACACCGAACGCCAATTGCGCGGCCGCCGTTTGGCGGGCTGGCAGGCATCGGTCACCGAGCCGATGTTGAAGTCACCCGGCTTCTTGTAGCCGCGTGCCGACAACGCCGCGCGCATGTGTTCGATGGCCCGGGCCGTTCAGCGACCTTTGATTGCAGAGGCAGGCATGAACATCAAGGTGGTGGCAGGCTTGGCTTGGATGGGCACCATATGTATACAGTTTCTGCGGGCACGGCCATCTGGCTGAGAAAGTCACGCCCCGCCGAATCAATACGCGTCGTTGCCGCTGCCCGGTGCCAGGTTGTCGAAGCGGGTGAGCGGCTTCAGGAAGGTCAGATTGACCTCGCCCACCGGGCCGTTGCGCTGCTTGGCGATGATGATTTCAGCCTGGCCCGGCTTCTTGCTGGCCTTGTCGTAGTAATCGTCGCGGTAGATGAACATGATGATGTCTGCGTCCTGCTCGATGGCGCCAGATTCGCGCAGGTCGCTCATCATCGGCCGCTTGTCCTGGCGCGATTCGACACTGCGGTTCAGTTGCGACAGCGCGATCACCGGGCACTGTAGTTCCTTGGCCAGCGCTTTCAGGCCACGCGATATTTCGCCAAGCACGGTGGCGCGGTTTTCTTCGTTGCCGCCCGAGCCGTTCATCAGCTGCAGATAGTCGATGACGATCAGGCCCAGCGTGCCGAACTGCCGTGCCATGCGCCGTGCGCGAGCGCGCAGTTCGGAACTCGTCAGGCCGGCGGTTTCGTCGATGTGCAGTTGCACCTGACTGAGCTTCTCCACCGATTCGGTCAGGCGCTCCCACTCACCGCTGTCCAGACGGCCCGTGCGCAGGCGCTGCTGGTCGATGCGGCCTAGCGAACCCACCAGGCGCAAAGCCAGTTGCGACGCGCCCATTTCCATCGAGAACACCAGGACTGGCAGACCTTCCTGCACGGCCACATGTTCGGCGATGTTCAGCGCGAAGGCCGTCTTGCCCATCGACGGCCGCGCGGCCAGCACGATCAGGTCGCCCTTCTGCAGGCCGGCGGTCATCTTGTCCAGATCGTAAAAACCGGTGCGCACGCCTGTGACTTCTTCGGCGCCGTTGTCGTGCAGTTCCTGCACACGGTCGATCAGGTCGACGACCAGCTTGTCGATGCTCTGGAAGCCCTGCTTCTGACGCGAGCCTTCTTCGCCGATCTGGAAGATCTTGCTCTCGGCTTCGTCCAGCACCGAAGACACCGCGCGGCCCTGCGGGTTGAAGGCGTTGGTGGCGATCTCATCGCTGGCGGCGATGAGTTTGCGCAGGATCGAGCGTTCGCGCACGATTTCGGCATAACGGCGCATGTTGGCCGCACTGGGTACGCTTTGCGCCAGAGCGTTCAGGTAGGCCAGGCCGCCGCAGTCCTGTGCCTTGCCCAAGCCTTGCAATTGTTCGAAGACGGTTATCACGTCGGCGGGCTTGCTGCCCGCAATCAAGGCGCCAATCGCCGCGTAGATCAACCGGTGTTCGTAGCGGTAGAAATCGCTGTCGGTCAGCAGATCACCGGCGCGGTCCCAGGCCATGTTGTCGAGCAGCAGGCCGCCCAGCACGCTCTGCTCGGCCTCCACCGAGTGCGGTGGCACGCGCAGGCGGGCCACATCGTCGTCGCGTGGTGCGGCGCTGTCGCGGAGGCTCGAAAGTGTGCTGCTCATGGTGCTGTCGATCGTAGGTCAGAAGGCCGGATGCGCCTGTGGACAAGCCTGTGGAAACGCAGTGCGTTTGTCCGTGAAAGCGGCTCTACAACTTGTTCGTACCGAAATGAAAAAGGCCGGCGGGTGCCGGCCTTCTCGGAACGCAAAGCGCTGAAGGTCAGTCAATCAACGGCACCACGTGCACGGTCACTTCAACGACCACGTCAGTGTGTGGCGCCACTGAAACGGGGTGTTCACCAACGGTCTTCAGCGGACCGGTGGGCATGCGCACCTGGGACTTCTGGACGGCCATACCAGCCTTGGTAAGCGCCTCGGCCACATCGGCGTTGGTCACCGACCCGAACAGACGACCGTCGACGCCAGCCTTCTGCGCGATGCGTACCGTCTTGCCGTTAAGCTGATCGCCCAGAGCTTGCGCAGCAGCCAGTTTGGCCAGCGCTGTTTTTTCCAGGTCCGCGCGGCGGCCTTCGAATTCCTTGATCGCGGCTTCGGTCGCGCGGCGCGCCAGCTTCTGCGGGATCAAGTAGTTTCGGGCGTAGCCTTGCTTGACGCTGACGACGTCTCCAAGGCCACCGAGCTTGCCGACCTTATCGAGAAGAATGATTTGCATAGGGTGCTCCTCAGACCTTGTGCTGGTCGGAGTACGGCAGCAGCGCGAGGAAGCGGGCACGCTTGATCGCGGTGGTCAGCTGTCGCTGATAGTAGGCGCGCGTTCCGGTCAGGCGCGCGGGCGTGATCTTGCCGTTCTCGCCAACGAAATCGCGCAACACGTCGATTTCCTTGTAATCGATCTGCTCAACCTTCGCGACGGTGAAGCGGCAGAAGCGCTTGCGACGGAATAGCAGCGCTTGGTTGTTGCGCTTGGGACGCTTGTCCTTGGAAAAACGACCTTTACCACGTGGTGGGGGCATTTGAAACTCCTAACGAAATCGAACGATCCGAATGGTCCTGCGATCAGCCTGTCATTCAGTCTGAGGCTCGACCGAGGTAATGTGGAACAGCAAGCCGCGCTTGTTGCGTGAACTGGTCAAAAAGCCAGAGTAGAAGCTGGCGGTGCCCAGGTCCAGAGCCGACAGCGTTTTGGTGATCGCCCCGATCGCCACCGCCTTGATCTCCATCGAGACCTTGCGCGGTTGGCCGTCTTCACTGACCTCGGACTCGTGCTGCAAGCTCAAGTCCAGGGCCGGCAGGCCGGCAGGGGTGTATCTCAACGCCGCTCGCTCTACCAACGATGCCGACAAAACCAATCTGTTGAACCCAGAGGGCGTTGCCGGTGTGCTGGCCGCTGCAGGCGTCAGGCGGTGGCCTCCTGGCGTTCCTTGCGAGCCTCTTCGCGCTCAACGGCCTTCATCATGATTGAAGGATTAATTTCGGCCTTTTCCTTCTTCACGGTCAGGTGTCGCAATACCGCGTCGTTGAAGCGAAAGCCGGTTTCGATCTCAGTCAGCGTTTCGCTGGTGCACTCGATGTTCATGCACAGGTAATGTGCCTTCACGAGCTTCTGGATCATGTATGCCAACTGACGCCGGCCCCAATCTTCCAGGCGGTGGACCTTGCCGCCGCCAGTGGCCACGAGGGCCTTGTAACGTTCCAGCATGGCCGGAACCTGTTCACTTTGATCCGGATGGATCAGCAGAACGATTTCGTAGTGACGCATGAATACTCCTTGTGGGTTCCGGGTCTGCATCGCGCCGGGTTTCGGCGTCTGCGCAACTCGGGGTTGGGAAGCTGCCCCGATGCGTCGACATGACGGGTGCAGCAAGGAAACCCCACAAGTTTAGCGCAACTGTGCGGCATGCTGCGCGCTCTTCTGGGCGGACAGCGCTCAGCGCTCGTTGCGTTCCGGAAAACGCATGCGGTCGATCAGCCGGTCCTGCTCAACGCTGGGTCCGGCGGTAAACAGGCTGACCAGCACCATCACGGCGACGCCGACGGGCACCCCGAAGACGCCGGCCGCAATGGCGTCGACGCCAAACCACTGACAGTCGGCCAGTGTTTGCGTGACGCCCAGCAGCCTGCGCAACAGCGGCACGTTGGTCACCATGTACCAGCTGCAGACCGCCATGCCGGCCAGCATGCCGGCCACGGCACCTGCCCGACTGGCCCGCCGCCAGAAAATGCCCAGCACCAAAGCGGGGAAGAAGGCCGCTGCCGCCAGCGAAAACGCAGCCGACACGAACTGCAGAATGTCGGTGATCTTCAGGGCCGCAATTAGCGCTGCCAGCAACGCGATCACCATGACCAGTACCTTGGACCCGATGACCCGGCTGGCCGCCGATGCGTGAGGGTGGATATCGCGAAAATAGATGTCGTGCGACAGCGCGTTGGCGATGGTCAGCAGCAGGCCATCGGCGGTGGACAGCGCGGCCGCCAGCCCACCAGCTGCGACGAGGCAAGTCACCCAATAAGGCAGGCCACCGATTTCTGGCGCGGCCAGCACGATCACATCGCCGCCCAATATCAACTCCCCCAGTTGCAAGATCCCATCGCCGTTGATGTCGCTGACCGAGACCAGGTTGGGGTCCAAGCGCGACCAGCGGCTGACCCATTGCGGCAGGTGATCGATGGGCATGCCGACCAGATGTTGCAGCACTTCGAACTTCACCAGCACCGCCAGTGCCGGAGCCGCCATGTAGAGCAACGTGATGAACAGCAACGACCAACCTACGGACCGCCGCGCCTGCGGCGCCGAAGTGGTGGTGTAGTAGCGGGTCAGCACGTGTGGCATGGCCGCTGTTCCCATCATCAGGCACAGCATCAAGGCAATGAAGTTGATGCGGGCGGCGTCAAAGCGCTTCTTGGATGCAGCGTCGCCTGCGGGGTCGCCGGACGCGAAAGGCAAGGTGTGGGGCGCCATGCCGGCCAGTGGCTGGGCGCGCGCGATGGCGCTGTCGCGCTCGTGTTGGTAGGCCAGGTCAGCTTGAGCTTCAGTGCGCGGCCGCTGCACGACTTCGCGTTCGGCGCGCTGAATTCGGGCCAGCGGGGCGTTCTCGCTGCGTAGATCCGCGACGTGCTGTACGCGCTGCGCGTCGTCGGCCACCATCGCGCCACGCACGTCCTGCAGCTTGTGCTCGGCGACGGCGGCGCGCTCACGCAGTTTCAGGATGACTTCGCGCTCGGCCGGGTCGGTGACCAGTTCACTTTCGCGCTGGGCAATCTGGGCCAGTTGCGCACCATAGGTCGCCAGGGGCATCACGCTGCCCGTCTGCTTCACCGACAGCCAGACGAGTGGCACCAGATAGGCCACGATGAGTACCAGATACTGCGCCACCTGCGTCCAGGTCACAGCGCGCATTCCACCGAGGAACGAGCAGACCAGCACCCCGCCCAGGCCGACGAAGATACCCAGCTCGAAGCCGAAACCGGTGAGGTGAGAAGTGATGAGGCCGACACCGTAGATCTGCACCACGACATAGACGAAGGACACCGCCACCACGGCGCCCGCCCCGATCAAGCGGGGCAGCCGACCGCCATAACGGGCCTGCAGGAAGTCAGGCACGGTGTACTGGCCAAAGCGCCGCAGATAGGGCGCCAGCAGCAGCGCCAACAGGCAGTAGCCGCCGGTCCAACCCAGAATGTAGGCCAGCCCCGCAAACCCCTGCAGGTAAAGCACGCCAGCGGTACCTATGAACGAAGCCGCCGACATCCAGTCTGCCGCCGTGGCCAGTCCGTTGAAGACGGCCGGCACACGGCGTCCCGCCACGAAGTAATCGACCTCATTCGACGTTCGGCACAGGAAGCCGATGAAGGCATACGCCGCGACGGTCACGATCAGAAAGGACGCGCCGATCCAACTGCGCTGCAAGCCAACCTTTTCGGCCAGCGCCATCAGCGCAATCAAGGCGCCGAAGGCAAGCAGAAAAAGCGCATAGCGCCAGCCCAGTCGGCGGGCCAATCGGCTGTCGCTGGCTGCCGCATGGGCCTTCGAAGCGACAGCCGTCGACGGCAGCGCTGCGCGGCTCACGCCGGGCCCGAACCCGCCGGGCCGACGGCGTCATCAGCATCGTCGACGCAGCGCGCTTCCAGCCGGTCCATCGCCACGACATAGATCAAGATGATCAGCAGGTAGATAAACAGCGAGCCTTCGGCGACCAACCAATAGCCCAAAGGAAAGCCAAAAGCCTGCACGGCATTCAGGTCGCGAGCGAACCAGGGCAGCAGCAGATTCACGGCCAGCCAGATCAACAGCAAACCGCCGGTCAGCATCTTGGTGCGGGCCCAGAACACCGTTCGAGTGGCGGTCGTCATAGCCCTATTGTCAGCCACGCGAGGGCCAAGACGGCCGCGCACGCAGCACCGCAAACCCGGCCCGTGCCGGGTTATCGATCACTAGGGAAACCCGGGCGTCGTGGCCAGAACAGGCCTGCTGCCGCCGTGATGTCAGGAAAGGGTCAGCCTGACTGCAAAGACTGCTGTTACGGCACGACCCGCGTGTTCGCTTGTCCCCCGAAGTTCCCAGGAGAAATCAATATGGCCAAGGCCGATGCCCGTCCGGGTGCCCACCTGACCGCCGCCGCGCGACCCATGTCGTCGGAGGAGAAAACCGTCATCTTCGCTTCGTCGCTCGGCACCATTTTCGAGTGGTACGACTTCTATTTGTTTGGTGTCATGTCGGCCATCATTGCGGCCAACTTTTTCACTGCGCTCGATCCGTCCACGCGCGACATTTTCACGCTGCTGGCCTTTGCGGCCGGCTTTGCAGTGCGACCTTTTGGTGCCATCGTCTTCGGTCGCCTGGGCGACCTCGTCGGCCGCAAGTACACCTTCCTGGTGACCATCCTGATCATGGGCCTGTCCACCTTCCTGGTGGCCTTCCTGCCCACCTATAAGAGCTGGGGCATCGCAGCGCCGATCACACTGATCGCACTTCGCTTGCTGCAGGGTCTGGCGCTTGGCGGCGAATACGGTGGCGCGGCCACCTATGTGGCCGAGCACGCCCCACACACGCGGCGCGGCGCCTACACGGCCTGGATCCAGACAACCGCCACAGTGGGCCTGATGCTCGCGCTGATGGTCATTCTGGGTACGCGCCTGTATGTCGGCGAAAAGGAATTTGCCGATTGGGGCTGGCGCATTCCCTACGCCTTGTCGGGCGTGTTGTTGATCGTCTCGGTATGGATCCGCCTGAAGCTGAGCGAGTCACCAGCCTTCACCCGCATGAAGGCCGAGGGCAAGACGTCGAAAGCCCCGCTGACCGAGTCGTTCGGCAACTGGGGCAACCTGAAGATCGTCATCCTGGCATTGCTGGGCGCCACCGCTGGCCAAGCTGTTGTCTGGTACACCGGTCAGTTCTATTCACTGTTCTTCCTGCAGACTTTCCTGAAGGTGGACGGACCGACGGCGAACATTTTGATTGCGCTGTCGCTGATCATCGGCACGCCTTTCTTCCTGCTCTTCGGTTCACTGTCCGACAAGATCGGTCGCAAGCCGATCATCATGGCCGGCTGCCTGTTGGCAGCGTTGACCTATTTTCCGCTGTTCAACGCGCTGACCACCTACGCCAATCCCAAGCTGCAGGCCGCGATCCAGAAGTCGCCAGTCACGGTGGCGGCCCCGGTGGGCGATTGCAACCTGATCCTGAATCTCACCGGCACGGCGAAGTTCACTACCGGTTGCGACCTGACGCGAACCTTCCTGGCCAACGCCGGCGTCAATTACGACAAGAAAGAAGAAACAGGGACGACCATCGCCACCGTCAAGGTGGGTGACAAGGCCATCGCCGGATACACGGCAGCCACCGCCAAAGATGAGAAAGCCCGGTTCGAGAAGGAAGTGCGCGCTGCATTGAACGATGCAGGCTACCCCGCCAAGGCCGATCCCATTCCGGCTGGCAGCAGCAACTGGTGGATGATCATCTTGATCCTGACGGTGATGGTGATCTATGTGACCATGGTTTACGGGCCTATCGCGGCCATGCTGGTGGAGTTCTTCCCGACCCGCATCCGGTACACGTCCATGAGCCTGCCGTACCACATCGGCAATGGTTGGTTCGGTGGTTTCCTGCCGGCCATTTCGTTCTCGATCGTCGCCGCGCAAGGCAATATCTACAGCGGCCTCTGGTACCCGATCATCATCGCCTCGATGACTTTCATCATCGGCATGCTGTTCATCAAGGAAACTAAAGACGTCGACATCTACGCTGACGACTGAGCCATATCGGCAAATGCAGCGTCGCCTGCTGCACCGACATCTTCGTCAGGATCGCATTAGCCTCATCGCTGATGCCGCCCTGGTTAAAAAAAAGGCGCGCTGTGCAAACAGCGCGCCTTTTTGTTGGGGGCCTCAGACCCGTCATTCTCAGGACAGCAGACGCCTGACCCGATCACTGGCCGCCTGCGCAAAGACCTCGCCACGCGCCTTGGTCATGTGCTTCATGAACTCGGGCAGCAGCGCCCGCAAGTCGTCAGCGTTGAAGCATTTCTCCAGCTTCAAACTAAAGAAGAAAACGCGAAAGCCCATGCCATCCACGGCCGTGTCATTCATGTAGCGCTGGGCCGCCAGGAAGCGTTCGGCGTTTGACTGAGGCAGCACACCTTCCCAAGCAGCGGCAGTTGGCCCTGAAGGTGGCACTGGCGCCGTGAGCAACTCGACCCAGCCTTGCTGCTGCAGCGTAATCAGGAAATCCTCAGGCGCGCCCAGCGAGACTGCTGCAGCCCGCAACTCGGACGCGCTGCGTGCCCCATCCACCATGATCAACATGGTTCGCAAGCGACCCGCCAGGTCCGCTGACCGCAGTTTCAGCGCCTCCGCGCCCGAGGCCGTCTTGATGTAGACATCCGATTCACTCATGCAGCACAGCGCCTCGCCGTCACCCAGACCTTGGTGTTGCCGATGCTACGCTGGACTGCAGCCTACCCTCGAAACCGGCCGCCCAGGTGACCCTGGGGCTGCAAGCGCACCTGGACCAACTGCGTCTGGCACGCTCAGCGTGCGGCCAATCGCTGCCAGGTATCGATGACCGTGTCAGGGTTCAGCGACATCGACAGGATGCCTTCTTGTGCCAACCAGTCGGCAAAGTCGGGGTGGTCGCTGGGGCCCTGACCGCAGATGCCCACGTACTTGCCAGTCGCCCGGCATGCGGAGATGGCGCGAGAGATCATGGCCTTAACTGCGGGGTCACGCTCGTCGAAGTCGTTGGCCAGTTGCTCCAGGCCTGAGTCACGGTCCAGACCTAAAACCAGCTGCGTCAAGTCGTTCGAGCCGATGGACATGCCGTCGAAATGCTCGAGAAACTGGTCGGCCAGGATGGCATTGCTGGGCACCTCGCACATCATGATCAAACGCAGGCCATCCGTTCCGCCATCCGCGCTGCGCTTGAGCCCGCGGTCGGCCAGCATCTGCTTCACCGTGGCCGCCTGTTTCACCGTGCGCACGAAGGGCACCATGATCTCCACGTTAATCAGACCCATGTCGCTGCGCACACGCTTCAGCGCTTCGCATTCCATTGCGAAGGCATCACTGAATTCGCCGCTGATGTAGCGGCTGGCGCCGCGAAAACCCAGCATCGGGTTTTCTTCATCGGGCTCGTAACGCGTGCCGCCGATGAGCTTGCGGTATTCGTTGCTCTTGAAGTCAGACAGCCGCACGATCACCGGCTTGGGCCAGAAGGCCGCGGCGATGGTAGAGATGCCTTCGGTCAGCTTGTCGACGTAGAAAGCGCGTGGCGACGCGTGGCCGCGGGCCACCGATTCGACCGCTTTCTTCAAATCAGGGTCGATGTTCGGATAGTCGAGGATGGCCTTCGGGTGCACCCCGATATTGTTGTTGATGATGAATTCCAGACGCGCCAGACCGACTCCCGAATTGGGCATCTGCGCGAAGTCGAAAGCCAGTTGCGGGTTGCCGATATTCATCATGATCTTGATCGGGCAATACGGCATTTCGCCGCGCACCACATCGCTGACTTCGGTTTCCAGCAGACCGTCGTAAACATAGCCGGTGTCACCCTCGGCGCAAGACACCGTGACCAACGCGTTTTCCTGCAGCGTTTCAGTGGCGTTGCCGCAGCCCACCACGGCCGGTATGCCCAGTTCGCGCGCAATGATGGCTGCATGGCAGGTGCGGCCGCCGCGGTTGGTGATGATTGCTGAGGCGCGCTTCATGATCGGCTCCCAGTCAGGATCGGTCATGTCTGTCACCAGGACGTCGCCATCAACAAACTGATGCATGTCTGCGAGGGTCTTTAGTACCCGCACTGGGCCGGCGCCAATCTTGTCGCCGATCGCCCGTCCCTCCGCCAGGAGTGCCCCCCTGCCGGTGAGGTGAAACCGCTCAATGTATCCGGTGCGCTGGGTGATCACCGTTTCGGGCCGTGCCTGGAGAATGTAGATCTGCCCGTCGATGCCGTCCTTTGCCCATTCGATATCCATGGGACGCCCGTAGTGTTCCTCGATCAGAACCGCCTGGCGGGCGAGAGTCTCTATCTCCGAATCCTGCAAACTGAATCTCTGTGCTTGATCATCTGGCACCGCAACGAATTCGACGGTTCGCCCAACAGAGAGATCTGTGGTGTACACCATTTTTGTTGCTTTTTCGC
>JAYSYH010000236.1:0-13426 GCA_043716645.1 Betaproteobacteria bacterium
CCGTAATTCCACAGGCTGGGGCCGATGTTGCCGGCCGAGATCTCATGGCGGTCGATCTCGTGGCAGTTGTAGCACTGCGCGCCGTTGGCGCTGGGGGCGGTGCTGCTGTCCGTCCATGTCATGCCCCGGCCGTTCTGGGCCAGCTTCTCGCCTTCGCGCCAGTCGCCGATGTAGCGGCCGCCTTCGGGCCACCTCACACTGGCCAGGGCTTCGGCCTGAATCCTGTCGGCAACGGCTGCAGTGGGTGGGTTCGGGCCCGAACAAGCGGCCTGCCCCAGGTCCTGGTTCAGCCGGTCGGTCTTGGCAATGCCCCGGTCGCGAAAGCCGGCCTTGATCATGGCGATGGCTTGCTGGTCCAGGTCGGCCGCAGCAGGCCCGGTGGCGCAGCCCACCACCATGGCGCCTGCAGCCAGGGCTGCGGTGATGAAGAAGTGTTGGCGATGCATAGTTGGACGACTTTCTGTTTTCAACGCCTCAAGGCCGGCGCCATGGATACCGCGCCCCGCGCGTTGACGCCCATGTAGACGCCCAGGGCCACGGTCACGTCTGACGCAAATCCGGGATAGGGAAAGCGCTGCTGGCGGTAGCAGTCGTTCAGCCGCCGCTGCAGGCTCCACATCTCGCCGTTGGACACGCGGTAGGCCGGCCAGGCCGCGAAACCGATGCCGTTGCCGGGGTTGCGTGTCAGGTTGGGCAGTTCTTGCAAGCGGATGCGTTTGCCTTCCTCGCCGTGGCAACTGACACAGGAAAAGTCCATCGGCCCGCCGCGAAAGAAAAAGACGCGCTTGCCCAATTCGTAGAAGCGCCTTTCTTCGACATGGCTTTGCGGCAACGCCATCTGTCGGCCTTTGGATTCGGCCGAGATCCAGGCCGCCAGAGCTGCCAGCGTGGCTTGTTCACCTCTGTCGAAATCGGTGTTGGCAATTTCGGCAGCGTTGAAACCTTGCAGCGCTTCCATGCAGGTCAGCAAACGCGATTCCAGGTCCTGCACGCGGCCGGTATCGGCAAACCAGCGGGGCATCTGCACCCATGCCCCCTTCACCACGCCAGGCCCCAGGCCCAGGTCGCACATTTGCAGCGTCGCCTGCTTCGGGCCGCGGGCGGTTTTCCACAGGTTTTCGCCCTTGGCCTCGAACAGCTCCGCCGGGTTGCCGTCTTCCAGCATCTTGCGGTATTCGGCGATACCGTCGACGACGGACTTTTGCGCTAACGCGCTGAACGGAGCGAACACGGAAAAGGCGGCAGCGAGCGCCAGTGCTGCGGCGATCAAGGTCGTGGGCTTCACGGCGGTATGGGGCTTATCAGGACACCGTGGCTTCATCGGTGCGGGTGTCGCCCCGGTTGTCTTTCCAGGTCACGACCACTTTGTCGCCGACCTTGGCACCCCTGACGCTGAACTGCAGGAACGGGTTTTTCGACACTGATGGCCCCCATTGCGCGGTCAGCACGGGCTTGCCGTTGACGGCCGCCGACACGTCCTGGATGTACCAGGCCGGTATCGCCTTGCCGGCGGCGTCCTTGCGCAGGCCGGTTTCCATTTCGTGGTTCATCAACACGCGGACGGTGGCCTTGTCGCCCGCCATTTGCGCGCGTATGCGCATCGGATCTGGCATGGTGTTGCTCCTGCAATTTCAAAACAAATGGTGCTGCTGGTCGGGTTGGGCTCAACCGCCGCAGCCGCCCAGCGTGACCTTGACTTCCTTGACCGCGAACAGCACCTTGCCATCGCCCGTCATGGCCACCGCGTAGACATTGGACGATTGGCCCATCTTCACGCGGGTGGTGAAGTTGGCGTCCACCGCGTCGCTCACCTCGAACAGGGCCGACATCAGGTTGGGGTTCTTTTCAACCAACACCAACAGGCGCTTGGCGCCCGGCAGCGTGGTGGCCACGGTCACCGGCACCACGGCGCCGTTCTCGGCGATGTCGGGGGCGGTGATGCTCACGTCCTTGCTTTCCGTCGGCGTGGCGCCGCCCAGCACCTTCATCAATTCGGCCATCGTCTTGGCTTCGAAGGCGGGAGCATTGAAGGCCGCGTGTGCGGTTTGCGGCAACAAACCCGCAGCGGCCAGCAGGCTGGCCACGGTCGTGGCGCGAGCGAGCACATCTCGACGGTTCAACATGCGGTTCTCCTGGTGTTCGAAAAAAAAGGGTCTGGGGTTGCTGCCCTTCTCGCTGGCGCACCCGGGTGCATCACGGTCTGGCGCCATCGGCCAACCACTGGGCGATGGCCCTTGCGTCGGCGTCGGGCAAAGTCTGAGCCGGCATCGCAATCGGCCCCCACACGCCCTGTCCCCCAGACTTGATTTTGCCTGCCAGATAGCTTTCCACGTCGGAACGGTGCGCGTGCTTGCCCGCCACGTCACGCAAAGCCGGGCCCACGACCTGATTCGTCACGCCGTGACAAGCCAGGCAATTGTGCTTGCGCGCCAAATCCAATGCGGTCGGCGCGGCCGCCTCGGTCGGCGCGTGCGACGGCGTTGCGCTGGTGTCGGCGCCGCGTTGCGGGCCCACGGTGCGCTGCTGCTGCGCCAGGTTGCCATGGTTGCCTCGGGCGAAGTCGGGCAGGAACGAGGCCACCCTGGGTTGTGGCCCGCAGTCCTTCATGCAGGCCACGGCTTTCACGTCAGGCTGGTTGCCATTACCCAAGAGATTACCCAGGACTTCACGGTCACGCCGGCCCGGCCACAAGCCGTGCGCGGTGGTCATGCCATTCCGATTCGGCATCAATTGCTGGGTGGCAGCCATGTTGCGGTCGGACAGCACGAACGCATCGGGCACCACGCCACCCAGGTTCAGCAGGTAGGCCGTCACCGCGTAGACCTGGTCGGTGCTCAGCGACTTCGGTGCCTTCCAGGGCATGGCGCGGCGGATGTAGTCCCACAGCGTGGACAGCGTGGCAACTTTCATCAGCGTGGTGCGGCCCGGGTACGCCGCGTCGTTCAGGCGGGCCACCCGCCCGGTCCTGACGTCGTCGGCGTTCGTGCCGCCGACCAGCGGCGAGAAGACTTCGTTGGCCTCGCCGAAAACACCGTGGCAACTGGCGCACTGGGCTTCCCAGATGATTTGCCCCTGCAGGGCCGACCCTGAACCGACGGGCAAGCCTTTGAAGTCGGGCCGCACGTCGATGTCCCAGGCGGCAGTTTCCTGGGCGGTGGCCACGCGACCGATGCCGGGGTAGTTGCCTTGCGCTCCAGCTTGGCTGCCGACCATGCTGCAGAACAGTGCAGCGACAGCCAGGGTCAGCGGCCAGCGAGCATGCCGTATGCCGCTGCCGCTGCCGCTGCCGCGTTCAGGCCAGCTGAACATTCCTGACCTCGCCGCTTTGCTGCACCAGCCAAGTCTGGATTGCGTTGTTGTGATAGACCGAACGCGTGCCGCGCAGCGCGCGAAGTTGTTTGAAACTGGGCTGGACATAGCCCGTGTCGTCGCGGGCGCGGCTTTGCACAAATGCGGGCTGGCCGCTCCACACCCAGTCCAGCGAAAAGCGGGTCAGGCACTTGCGCAACACCGGCTCCTGCAGGCGCGCGGCCTTCCAGTTGCGGCCACCATCGACGGATACATCCACGCCAGCCACCCGGCCGCGCCCCGACCAGGCCAGCCCGCTGATCTGGTAGTAGCCGCAGCCCAGCAGCACCTGGCCACCCGACGGCGTGGTCACCACGCTCTTGCATTCCTGGGTGCTGCTGTACTGGCGGTGCTTGCCACTGGGCAGCAGGTCGATGTAGTGCACGGCCTCGTCCTTGGTGGCATAGGGCTGGTCGCCGACTTCGATGCGGCGCAGGTATTTCACCCAGCTCACGCCTTGCACGCCGGGTACCACCAGGCGCAGCGGGTAGCCGTTTTCGGGCCGCAGCATCTCGCCGTTCTGGCCGTAGGCCACCATCACCTCGCCGTTCTCGACCAGTTCCATCGGAACGGTGCGCGTCATCGACGAGCCGTCGGCGCCTTCGGCCAACACGTACCGGCCACGTCGGTAGTCCACGCCGGCCATGTCCAGCAACAGTTTCAGCGGCACGCCGGTGAATTCGCTGCAGCTCAACATGCCGTGGGTGTACTGGCAGGTGGGCACCGCCACATTGCCCCATTCCATGCCGCTGTTCGCACCACATTCGATGAAGTGGAAGCGGCTGACCGAAGGCAGCCGCATGACCTCGTCCACCGTGAAGACCAGCGGTTTCTTCAGCATCTGCTCGTCGCTCCCGTTGACCATCAGCCGGTGCTGTGACGGGTCTATGTCCCACCAGCCCTGGTGGTGGCGTTCGAAGTGCAGGCCACTGGGCGTGACGATGCCGAACAGGCTTTGCAACGGCGCGAACGAGACGGAAGACTGTGGGGTGGCCGTCAGCCCCGGACTGGGTCGTCGCTGCACGTTGGCTTCGAACCTGGACGGCCTGCCGTAGCCGTCGGCGGCCACACCCTGACCCAGGCCCTTGCTGTGCGCCGGCAGTTGCAGGATGTTGGGGTCGCCGTCCTTGGCGGGCAGCGGGTTGCCCTGGGCCAGCGCGCTGGGCACGTGGGCGCCTGCGACGGCCACCACGCTGGCCACGCTGTAGGCCCGACGCAAGAAATCCCGCCTGCCGGTCAGGGCTTCACGGAAGACGGTGCGCACGCCGTCGGCGCTGATGAAGTTTTCCGGCGCCTTAACCAGGCGCCCCGGTGGGTGGTCTTGAGCATGCACGGTGGATCCTCGGGCAGAGCCCTGGGGGATAAATTAGACGGTGTATGAAGATATGCACATTCATGGATATTAAGTTCGACTGGTTGAATTAGATGCAGGGCTTACCCTTTGCCACCGCGGGCCGCGGCCACGCGGCAGCCCGCGTTGACTTCAGCTTCGCAGGTTCCGCGCGAACAGGCTGAACAGCCGTTCCCAGTGCCGCTCGGCGGCCGGGCGGTTGTAGATGGCGCCGCGCAGCGGAAATACGAAGCCGTGCTCGACCGCCGGGTACCACTCGATGCGGTGCGGCGTGCCCGCTGCCACCAGCGCGGCTTGCAACTGTTCGATGTCGGCCGGCGGCGCCCACTTGTCGATTTCGGCACAGGCGAAGTAGCTGTCGCAGCGGATCTGCGATGCCACGCGGTGCGGTGAATCGGGCGCCGCTGTGGCCATGTTGGCGCCGTGGATGGACGCAATGCAGCGCAGCCGGCCGGGGAAAGCGGCCGCCGCCCACATCACGAAGGGCCCGCTCATGCAGTAGCCCACCGCGCCGATGCGGCTGGCGTCGGCGCTGGCCTGCGTACCGACGAATTGCAGCATCGCTTCGGTGTCATGGCGTGTCGTGGCGGCGTCCAGCGTGGCCATCAGGCCGAACATCTGCGCCAGAGCGGCTTCGCTGCGTTCCTTCAGCCAGAAGTCACGCGACTGGCGGTAGTACAAGTTCGGCAACACGACGAAGTAGCCCACCGCTGCCAGCCGCCGCGCCATGTCGTGCAGTTCCTCGCGCTTGCCCGGGGCATCCATGTAGAACAGCACCACGGGGTGCGGGCCGTCTTCCTCGGGGGCCACGACGAAGGTGTTCATCGCGCCGTCGGCGGTGGGGATGTTGATGTGCTGTTCGATCATGAGCAGGGTCCTTGTCGCTTGTTCTTCATGGGCGTGTTCACCAAGTTGCCCAGATTCTGCACGGCCAGTCTCAGCCTCAGTCGGCCGAAAGGCAGGCCGGGGGCAGCCGCGCGCTGTATTCGACGAGGGACTTGAGTGATCCGCAGCAGACTCGGCCCCCGCTGTTCGTGAACCAACAGACTGCAGGCAACCCCTGGCGCTATCGTGGGTGCAAGACGGTACGGGCGCAGGTGCGCCGTACACCTCGCAAACCTGCGACTTGGAAGGAACCCTATGCAGATCCTGCTTCATTCAGACCCGCACATCGACGGCGGCCAACGCATGACCGACCATTTCACGGCTGTGGTGAAAGCCGCGATGGAGCGCTACGGCGAGCGCGTCAGCCGGGTCGAGGCCCATCTGTCCGATGTCCACACGCAGGCCCGGACCAGCGATGACAACATCCATTGCACGCTGGAAGCCCACCTGGTGGGTCACGCCGCCATCGTGGTCAAGGAACAGGCGGGCAGCGCCCATCAGGCCATCGACGGCGCGGTGCGCAAGCTGCAACGCGCAGTGGGAACCGAGATCGCGAAACACGAGACGCGCGGCCCGCGCTGATCCAGCCCGACAGACCCGCTTGCGGCCCGCTGATGACCGATCTCACATCCTTTCCCATCCCCATCCAACACTTGCGCATTGCCATCGTCGGCGCGGGCGCGTTGGGCAGCTACGTCGGCGCACGGTTGGCGCAGGCCGGCCAGCAGGTGGTGCTGATCGGCCGCGCGGCTCACGTCGAAACCACGTTGCGTGATGGCTTGTTGGTGCACAGCGAAGGCCGGGTCGACCGGGTCGCCATACAGGCCACCACCGACGCGGCCGAGGTGCGAGGGGCCGATCTGATACTGGTCTGCGTGAAGTCGGCGGACACGGCCGGCGTGGCGCTGCAGCTGGCGCCGCTGTTGCGCGCCAACGCGGCCGTGCTGAGCCTGCAGAACGGCGTGGACAACGCCGCCACGCTGGCGCGCCTGCTGGGCCGGCCGGTCGGCATTGCGGTGGCCTACATCGCGGCGGCCCTGGCCGCGCCGGGGGTGGTGCAGCACAGCGGGGGCTGTGCGCTGGTGCTTGGCCTGGTCGCCAGCGATGGCGCAGCGCCGGTGGCCGCGCGGGCACCGCCATGGCTGCCTGTGCCTGTGCCTGTGCCAGTGCCTCTGTCGGCCTGGGCGGCGATGTTCGCCCAAGCCGGTTTCGACGTACGACTGACCGACGCGCCGCTGTCGGCCCTGTGGGACAAGCTGATCGTCAACTGCGCCTGCAACGCGATATCGGGCCTGGCCCCAGCCAGCTATGGCGCAATGGCCGCGCTGCCCGCCATCCGCGAACTGCAGGCAGCCATCGTGCGCGAGGCCGTCGCCGTGGCGCAGGCCGAAGGCGTGCCGGTGCAATTGGACGCCGCGCTGGCCGCCGTCGAACGCGTGGGGCAGGCCATGCCGCTGCAGCGCTCGTCCACCGCACAAGACCTGGCGCGTGGCCGGCCCACCGAGATGGCCCAACTCAATGGCCACGTCGCGCAGCGCGGCGCAGCCTTGGGGGTTCCGGTGCCGTTGAACCGGGCGCTGTGGGCGCTGGTGACATTGGCCGAGCGCGAGCGCTTGCCCGAGCATTGATTGCAGCCAGCAGGCGGGCCGCCAGCGGGCTGGCAGCAGGCTGATCAGCACAGGGTCGGATGGATGCACGCAGACCTTGAGCCGTTGGCCCTGGTTCGCCAGCGCACCGACGGACGACTGCGCTGCGCATACCATTCGGGCAGCCAGGCTGATGCTGTCCAGCGCTTTTTGCAGCGTCGGGCCGATACGGCTCCGTTGTTATCCCAACCAGAAAGTCCCCATGAAAACCACACCCCGTTTCGCGCTGCTCGGCACCGCTGTTTTGTCCCTGGGCGCCTTGTCGGCCTGCCAGAAATCCGAGATGGCCCCGCCGTCGCCCAGCGTCGTTGTTCTGCCCGGCGCGCCGGGTGCCTCAGGTGCCACTGGCGCCACCGGCTCACCGGGCTCCCCGGGATACACCGGTGCCACCGGTGCGACCGGGTCTACCGGCTACACCGGCGCCACCGGTGACAAGGGCTCACCCGGCTACACCGGTGCCACCGGGGACAAGGGCGCGACCGGTGCACCGGGGGCGGGTGGCACAACGGTCATCGTCGTGCCGCCGACGGCATCGGCGCCGTCGAATTGAGCGGGGCCGCACGCGCAGCTGCATCCCCGCAACCGTCTTCAACCGGAGATTTCCATGAGCCTGGGCACCATCCTGATCATCGTCCTGCTGCTGATGCTGCTGGGCGCCTTCCCAAGCTGGCCGCACAGTGCCAGCTGGGGCTATGCACCTTTCGGCGGCGTCGGCTTGTTGCTGGTGATCGTCGTCGTGTTGCTGCTGCTGGGCCGCATTTGATCCGCGACTGAACTGCGGCACGGCCCCTGTTCAGGTCGCCACCGGGCTGCGGGCAAGCCGATCTGGCTGGGACCCTGCCTTTCAGCCGGTGGGCGGTCACGGTCGGCAAAGCGACAACCCCGCGCCGCTGAGGCAACTTGTGCACCGTCGCCAGCGGCGTCGCCCAGGTCGTCGTTGATGGCCTTGAAGCCGTCCAGGTCGATGAACAGCAGGCAGAACACCTGCGCCGAGCTAGCGTGTTCCTGCAATGCGCGGCTGGTCTGCTGCACAAAAGCCCACCGGTTGGGCAGACCTGTCAAGGCGTCGTGCGCTGCCAGACGCAAGGCCGCAACTTCGCGCGCCCGGCATTCAGCCAGCGCCTGCTGGCTTTGCGCCAACGCCTGCTGCAGGGCTACCAGCGACAGCAGTGCGGTGTCAGGCGAAGCTGCAGAGGTATCGGGCGTGCTGACCTCGTGCGTGTTGACGTCGTGCGTGCGGATGTTGGACATGGCGGCGTACGGTGATAACCGTGCGCAATGTCGTTGCGCACGGTTAGCACGATCTGTGCGTTGGCCCATACACAGCCCGCACGCTGACACCAAGGGCCCGGCTGCAGCCGCCGCGTTTCAGCTATTTGGCGTCTTCGGGTCTTTCGGGTCTTTCCGGTCTTTCGGATCTTTCGGATCTTTCGGAAACCAGCTTTCCTCGGCCCGCCGCAGCCAGGTCGCCACCTGATGCTCAGCCTCTTCCTTCTTCACGCCGTAGCGTTCCTGGATCTTGCCGGCCAGCTGGTCGCGTTTGCCGGCGACGACATCGATGTCGTCGTCGGTCAGCTTGCCCCACTGCTCGCGGGCTTTGCCCTTGAGTTGACTCCATTGGCCTTCAATGCGGTCCCAGTTCATGGGTTGCTCCTTCGGTTGAGAAAGCCGCCGTGCGCGGGTCGCCCGGCTGGCCGATCACGAGGTGGTGGCTTTGGTCGCCGGCTTGCGCCAGCACCAGCCAGTCACCCACGTGCAGCGTGTGCGCGCCTTGCGCCAACGCGGTTTCAATGTCGGCACGGGCGCTTGCAGCGCACAGGCTGAAGCGGTGCGTGCGCCCGTCTCGCCGCAGCGTGACCTGTGCGCCGGGCCAGTGGCTGGGCAGCGCGGGCAGCAGCCGCACGCGGCCGCCTTGAACCTGCAGGCCGCAAATGGAACCCACGGCTGCGCGGTGCAGCACGCCGGCCGCGCCGGTGTACCAGCTCCAGCCACCGCGGCCGGTGTAGGGCGGCTGGCTGTAGATGTCAGCGGCCACGGCATACGGTTCCAGGCCATACGGTTGCTCGGGCTGCTCGGCGTTTTCAGGTGTTGTGGCCGTTTCGTGCAGCGCGCCGCGTGGCGGCAGCCGCGTAGCGCGGTGCGCCGGGCTGATGGCCACCCAGGCGCGCCAGGCCGCGTCGGCCTGGCCCAATTGCGCCCAGGCCATCAACGCCCACACCGCGGCGTGGTTGTACTGGCCGCCGTTTTCGCGCACGCCGGGCGGGTAGGCCTGGATGTAGCCGGCCGACGGCTGGGCGTTCTGCAGCGGCGGGTCCAGCAGGCGCAGCAGGCCGTGCGTGGGGTCGGCCAGCAAGCGCCCGGCCGAGGCCATCGCCACGCGCTGGCGTGGCAGCGGCGCGGCGCCGGACAGCACGCTCCAGGCCTGCGCGATCAGGTCGATACGGCATTCGCTGTTGCTGCTGGAACCCAGCGGCGTGCCGTCGTCGAAGAAGGCGCGCTTGAACCAGGCGCCGTCCCACGCCGGGCCCTGCAGCGCGGCGCGCCAGACCTGCTCGGCGGCCTGCCAGCGTTGCACGCGTTCATGGTCCCCTCGCTGCGTGGCCACCGGTGCGAAGTCACTGACGATGCGGCACAGGAACCAGGCCAGCCACACCGATTCCCCTTCGCCGCCGCTGCCCACGCGGTTCATGCCGTCGTTCCAGTCGCCACCGCCCATCAAGGGCAGGCCGTGGCGGCCCATGACCAGACTGCGGTCCAGCGTGCGGGCGCAGTGTTCGTACAGCGTGGCCTGCTGCGCTTCGGCGGCCGGCACAGCGCGCGGCACGCTGTACAGGTCTTCGGCGCCTTCGGGCACCGGGTCGCCTTCGATGAAGGGCACCTGTTCGTCCCACACGCCGGTGTCGCCGGTGGTGTCGGCATAGTGCAGCGCTGCGTGCGGCAGCCACAGCAGGTCGTCACTGAAATGGGTGCGCACGCCGGCGCCGCTGTGCGGGTGCCACCAGTGCTGCACGTCGCCTTCGACAAATTGGCGCCCGGCGGCGCGCATGACCTGGGCGCGCAGCAACTGCGGGGCGCTAACGGCCAGTGCCATCGCGTCCTGCAACTGGTCGCGAAACCCGTAGGCGCCGCCGGCTTGGTAAAAGCCGGCGCGGCCCCACAGCCGGCAGGCGGTGGCCTGGTACAGCAGCCAGTGGTTGACCAGCGCGTCGAACAGCGGGTCGGGCGTTTGCACGGTGACGGCACCCAGTAGGCTGGCGTACTGTGCGCTGGCCTGCTCGGCGGCGCCGTACGGGTCTTGCGCCGGCACGGCGCAGCGCCGCGCCAGGTCCAGCGCGGCCTGCCGCGTGGCGCCATAGCCGATGGCGAAAGTGCAACCGTCGCTGGCGCCAGCCGCCAGCTGCAGGGTCAGGCCGAGTGCCGCGCACGGGTCACTGCCGCCACCGGTGCGCTGGCCGAAGTGGTCGGGCAGCACGCTGCGGCCGCGGCTGTCGAACAGTTCGCGGCGGTCACAGGTCCAGTCGCGCAGCGGTGCGCAGTCGTCGCCGTCGCGTTGCAGCGTGACGAAGGCGGTGTGGCCGGCCAAGCCGTCCTGGTCGTCGAGCTGGGTGGCCAGCAGGGTGTCCACACAGGTCGCACGGCTGCCGTCGTCGCGCGGCTCGCGCCGGCGGTCTGGGCCGACCAGCCGCGCGCTGTCATTGGCCGGTGGCGGAGCCCCGGCAGCTGCGGCAGTCCGGGCAACCTCGGCCATCCCGGCTGCCCCGACTGCCCCGGCTTCGGCCGCTGCGCCCCCCGGCCGCCCCGCCGGCTGCGTGACCAACGCCGTGCGCACCGCCTGACGGTCCACGCGAATGGCGCCCAACACCCATTCCAGTAAACCCACCACGCGCAGCGCACGGCTGCGCTGGCCGTGGTTGTGCAGGCGCAGGTGCACGCGTTTGACGGCCTGCTCGGCATCAACGCTCCAGCTGCAATGCCATTCGATGTCACCGTGGCGGTGGCTGATGGTGCTGCGACCGGGCGCGTGCTCCACACGGTGTGGACCGTCCGCGCAGCCCAGCCCGGCGCCCAGCGCCCAGACCTCGCGGCTGCGCTGGTCCTGCACCCAGAAGCGTTCGCTGGTGTTGTCGGCCAGCGGGTCGTTGCTCCAGGGCGTCAGCTGGAACAAGCGGCTGTTGCCGGCCCAGGTGGTGCCGGCTCCGGCCTCGGAGACCATCGCGCCGAAACCGGGGTTGGCCAGCACATTGATCCACGGGCGCGGCGTGGGCTGCGCGGCACTGGCGGTGAAGCTGTAGGCGCCGCTGGTCGGGTCGAAAGCGCCAGATCCTTGGGCCGCGCCTGTAGTCGCCGTGCCCGTTGACCGTTCACCTCGCTGTTCACCGCGCTGGACCACTGGTAGCGCGGGCGCGCGGTGGTCCAGCGGCACGCCCGCTTCTTCGTCGCGCGTGGCCTGCGCGGCATCGTGCCAGGCCACCAGGTCGGCCACATGCTGGGTCAGCGGGCGGCCGTCGGCATTCAGCCGCACGCGGGCCAGCAGGGCCAGCGTGCTGCGTTCAGCCTGCGTGATGTCACTGTCGTGCAGCAGCAACAGGCCGCCGGCGGAGGCCGGGTTTTCGGCGCCGGCGTCACTGCTGTGGCGTTCGCGCAGGGCCAGCAGTTCGTGTTGCAACGGTTGCAGGTAGGACCGCGGCTCGGCATTGATCAGCACCAGGTCGCAGGCCACGCCGCCCCAGGCCCAGCGCAGCAGGCCCTGCACCAGCGCCCGCACCAGGCGCAGGCCGTGCGCTGCCGAGATGGTGACCACGACCAGCGGCCGGTCTCCCGACAGGCCGAAGCGCCAGAGCAGGCGTCTGTCGTTGACGACTTCGGTAGCCGCTTGCGCAACCGCGCCTGGCAGCAAGCTGACCGCTTCGGCGCGCGGGTGGCTCGATGGCACCGACGGCCGCGTGTGCAGCAGCACCAGCAGCGTGGTGATGATTTGCAGCGCCACGCGTTCGTCGGCCGCCAGGCGCTGGTCACGCTGGCGCAGGTGGGCCATGGTGGCGCTCAATTGCGATGACCGTTCCACACTCAACGCCAGGCGGTAGCGGTCCACCAGCGCGGCCAGGGTGCCCATGGCGGGTGCGGCGGCGGTGGCCAGCGTCACCTGCGCCGTGCCGTGCGGCGCCAGCGTCAGCCGCATCGACAGCGCAGCCACCGGGTCCAGCCCGGTGGCCACAGGGCCGGTGGGCGTTTCTTTGGCGCTGAACTGAGCCAGCGGCTGCCAGGCTTCGCGCAGCCGGCCCAGCCACAACGCGCGGTCGGCGGTGGCCCTGACATCGGCTATCGCGGTGTCGGTGTGGGCCAGGAAGTGCACCGCGTACAGGCCGGCTTCGTCGTCACGCCGAGGCTTGCGCACCAAGTACAGCGCCTGGTCGGCCGCGTCCCAGTCGGCGCTGATGAAAAGGTTGGCAAAAGCCGGGTGCATCTCGTCGGCGCGCGCCGGCGACAGGCTGGCTTCGAAGGCCGACAGCAATTCCAGCGTTATCGGTCGGGTCGAGGTGTTCCACAGTTCCACGCGGCGCAGTTCGATGTCGTCTTCCGGGCTGACCCAGACCGTGATGCGCGTGCGCAAGTCGGCCCAGGTGGCGTCCAGCGTGACGCGGTCGTTGTGGAAGGTGGCGGCGTAGTGCGCGGTGGGGTCGGCGCTGGGGTGCTGGGTCAGCGACACCGGGGTGCCGGGCAGGCCGTTGCGCCCGGCGCGGCGCAGGTAGATAAAGCTGCCGTGGGCGTCGCGCAGCGCGTCGTCGCGGCTGCGGCTGATGTCCACGCCGCCCAGCCGGCTACAACCGGCGCCGTTGGCACGCAGGGTGACGCTGTAGCGGCCGTTGGCCAGCAGCTGCGTGCGTTGCAGCGCGTGGGCGCCGGGCAGCACTTCGCGCGGCGCGCGGGCGGCGTCGTCGGCGGGTTCGCTGCGCTGCGGGTTGGGGGGCGGCTCTTTCAACCGCGCCACTTCGCGCGGCACGCGTTCCTGCAGCAGGCAGGCCACGGCCGCCAGCCGCGCGTCAGCCATCGCCCAGCGGCGCGGCAGGCCCTGCAGCAGCACGTCGGTCAGCGCCACCAGTGCCATGCCCTGATGGTGCGACATGCTGGTGCAGACCGGCGTCAACGCAAGTGGTGTCGCGTCGGTCGCTGGGGTGGTCGTGTGGCGGATCGCGGG
>JAYSYH010000237.1:0-4461 GCA_043716645.1 Betaproteobacteria bacterium
CGCGCCTTGCCTTCCAGCCGCCGCCGCTGGCTGGCCCGGG
Organism: Betaproteobacteria bacterium; assembly: GCA_043716645.1. Classification (GTDB taxonomy): domain Bacteria; phylum Pseudomonadota; class Gammaproteobacteria; order Burkholderiales; family Burkholderiaceae_C; genus Rubrivivax. Next base: position 41 of record JAYSYH010000237.1, read on the forward strand.
TGGGTTTGGTGGCGCGGCGCGGGGCGTCGGGGTTGCAGACCTCGTCGACCAGTTCCTGCAGCCGGGCCAGCGCGTCGGCCTGGTTGCGCGGCAGGCTGCGGTGGCCCTGGGCCTTGATGACGACCACGCCGGCTTCTGTGATGCGCTGGTCGGGCAGCGTCCGCAGGCCGGCCTTGACCGCGTCGGGCAGCGACGAAGCTTCGATGTCGAAACGCAGGTGGGCCGCCGACGACACCTTGTTGACGTTCTGCCCGCCCGCGCCCTGCGAGCGAACGGCGGTGAACTCGACCTCGTCGCGCGCGATCTCGACACGGCGGGTGCTCAGGGGGTTGCTTCCACGTGCACAGGAACCCGCGGGGCCAGCGCGCACATCAGCTCGTAGGCCACGGTGCCGGCGGCCAGCGCCACCTCGTCGATGGGCAGCACGCTGCCGTTTGGACCGCAGCCCCACAGCGTGACTTCGCTGCCCATCGAAGCCTGTGGCACTGGCGTCAGGTCAACCACCAGCATGTCCATCGACACCCGGCCCACGGTGGTGCTGCGCAAGCCGTCCACCAGCACCGGCGTGCCGGTGGGGCATGAACGCGGGTAGCCGTCGGCATAGCCGCAGGCTGCGATGCCGATGCGCTGCGGCCCGCTGGCGGTGTAGCTGCTGCCGTAGCCCACGGTGTCGCCGGCTTGCAGCTGCTGGATACCGATGAGTTTGGCGCGCAGCGTCATCGTCGGCTGCAGCATCCAGTGCTGGCTGTCGTGCTCGGGAAAATCGGGCGCGCTGCCGTAGGCTGCGATGCCGGCGCGCACCCAGTCGTTCTGAAGTTGCGCAGGCGGGCCGTGGCGCAGGATGGCCGCGCTGTTCGACAGGCTGCGTTCGCCCGGCAGGTCTTGCGTGACGGCATTGAAGACGGCAACTTGATGGGCCACGCCGCGCGGGCCATCGGCGTCGCTGAAGTGGGTCATCAGCGAAATCTCGTCGACCTGCGTCAGCGCGTGCAGCCGGGCCCAGGCGCTGCGGAAGACTTCGGGCCGAAAGCCCAGCCGGTTCATGCCGCTGTTCATCTTCAGGAAGACACGGTGCGGCTGCTGCGTCTTGTGTGCGGCCAGACTGTCGATCTGCTCAAAGCAGTGCACCGTGTGCCAAAGCCCCAGGCGCGAACACACCTCCAGGTCACGCGGCTCGAATGCGCCTTCCAGCAGCAAGATGGGGCCGCGCCAGCCTAAAGCGCGGACGCGCTCGGCCTCAGCCAAATCCAGCAAAGCGAAACCGTCGGCACCGCGCAGGCCCGGGAAGGCGCGCTCGATGCCATGCCCGTAGGCGTTGGCCTTGACCACCGCCAGCACCCGCGCGTCGGGCGCGGCTGCACGGGCAAGCGCCAGGTTGTGGGCCAGCGCGGCGGGGTGGATCACGGCTTCGACAGGGCGCGGCATTTGTGGGCAGTTGCAAGGCTCGCACCATTCTGACAGCCGGGGGGTGCGTGCTATAAACCGCCCGCCCTGTACAGCCAGTGACACCAGACGGAGACAACGCGCCCCCACGCCGGCCAGCACCTGCTGTGCGCGACAAGATGAAAAAAGGTTTTTCGACCATCATGGCCGCGCAGTTCTTCAGCTCGCTGGCCGACCAGGCTTTGCTGGTTGCTGCCATCGAACTGTTGCGCATGGACAAGGCGCCCGCCTGGCAGGTGCCGGCACTGGCTCCGATGTTTGCGCTGTTCTACGTGGTGTTGGCGCCTTTCGTCGGCGCCATTGCCGACGCCGTGCCCAAGGGCAGAGTCATGTTTCTGAGCAACCTGGTCAAGGTGGCCGGCTGCTTGATGATGCTGTTCGGCGGCCACCCGCTGCTGGCCTACGCCGTTGTCGGCCTCGGTGCGGCGGCCTATTCGCCGGCCAAGTACGGCATCCTGACCGAACTGCTGCCGCCTTCGCAGCTGGTCAAGGGCAACGGCTGGATCGAAGGCTTGACGGTGGGCTCGATCATCCTGGGCATTCTGCTGGGCGGGCAGCTTGTCGGCCCCAAGCTGGCACCCATGCTGCTGGGCATCGACCTGCCCTACATCACCACCGGCGTGGACACTGCGCCGGAAGCGGCCATCTCGGTGATCGTCTTCCTGTATGTCGTGGCGGCGCTGTTCAACTTGAAGATTCCGCGCACCTCGTCGCCGCTGCAGCCGCTGCGCGGCGGCGTGCGCGACCTGGTGCGCGACTTTTCGCACTGCAACGCGCGCCTGTGGGGCGACAAGCTGGGGCAGATCACGCTGGCCACCACCACGTTGCTGTGGGGCATCTTCAGCAACCTGCGCGTCATCGTCTTCACCTGGGCTGCTGCCGCATTGGGTTATGGCACGACGCAAGCCAGCAACCTGGCCGGTGTGGTGGTCATCGGCTCGGTGATCGGCGCCGTCACCGCGTCGATGGCGATGAAGCTGGACCGTGCGGTCACCGTGCTGCCGCTGGGCATCGCGGTGGGCATCCTGATGATCGGCCTGAACGCGCTGACCAACGTCTGGGTGGCTGCGCCTTTCCTCGTCATCATGGGTGCGCTGTGCGGCTTTCTCATCGTGCCGATGAACGCGCTGCTGCAGCACCGCGGCCACAACCTGATGGGAGCCGGCCGGTCCATCGCCGTGCAGAACTTCAACGAACAGGCCTGCATCCTGGGCACCGGCGCCTTCTACGCCGGCATGACGCGCTTCGGCCTGTCGGCCTTCGTCGTCATCACCATCTTCGGCCTGACGGTGGCCGGCGTGATGGAGCTGATACGCCGCTGGCACCAGCGCAATTTGGAAGTGCATGGCGACGAGGTGCAGCGCCTGCTGGCCATCGCCCGTTCGGACGGGCATTGAAACGCGCAGCGATGCGCGCGGCTGATCGGCTGCGGACCAACGCATGAGCACGGCGGCACGCTGGTTGCCGGCCCTGGCCCTGGTCTTCAACGCGCTGACCTGGGGTGTGTCGTGGTGGCCCTTCCGGCAACTGGCGGCGCAGGGCCTGCATCCGCTGTGGGCCACGGTGCTGATCTACACGATGGCCCTGGTGGCCATCACGTTGTGGCGCCGTGGCGCCTGGGGCGAATTGCGCCGCACGCGTTCGCTGTGGTTGCTGGTGCTGGCTTCGGGCACCACCAACGCGGCCTTCAACTGGGGCATTACCGTGGGCGACGTGGTCCGCGTGGTGCTGCTGTTTTACCTGATGCCGCTGTGGGCGGTGCTGCTCGCGCGTCTGCTGCTGCACGAAGCATTGACCCGCGCCGCCGGGTTGCGCGTGGCCCTGGCCCTGGCCGGCGCAGCCGTGGTGCTATGGCCGGCCGGCGGCATCGCCGACGGGCTGCCGCTGCCGCGCACGCTGCCCGAATGGCTGGCTCTGCTGGGCGGCTTCACCTTCGCGCTGAACAACGTGCTGCTGCGGCGTGAAGCCCACCAGCCCGAAGCCGCGCGCGCCCTGGCCATGTTCGCCGGCGGCGCCGCGGTCTCGGGCATGGTGGCGCTGGCGCTGGCGCTGCAAGGCACGGTGCCGCTGCCGCCCGCGCCGGCTTGGGGCTGGGTGGCCGGCAGCTTGTTGATGGGCCTGGCTTTTCTGGGCGGCAACATGGCGCTGCAGTACGGCGCTTCACGGCTGCCGGCCAACGTCACCGCCGTGGTCATGATCACCGAAGTGCTGTTCGCCGCCGGCTCGGCGGTGTTGCTGGGCGCGGGCTCGCTGACGCCCGCGCTGTGGCTGGGTGGTGCGCTGATCGTCGGTGCCACGCTGCTCGCCGGCCACGCCTGAAGCTCGGCCGCGGCGAGCTTCAGGCCGCTGATGTCTTGGACAGGGTGGTGGCAACGCTGGCGGGTGCAGCCGCCGGTGCAGCAGGCCCAGCGGGTGCAGCGGGCCCAGCCGGTACGGCGGCCAGACTGCCGCCCAGGCCTTCGGGCGGCCGCAAACCCTGGCGGCGCAGCAGCGTCGCGAGCTCGGCTTCCTTGATCGGTTTGCCCAGGTAGCCATCACAGCCCGCGAGCGAGCCGCGCGCGCGGTCGACCTCGCTGTTGTGGGCCGACACGACGATGACAGAGGCGCTGATGGCCAGCGCGCTGCGCTTGATGAGGTGGCACAGGGCCAGTCCGTCAACTTCGCTGTCGGGGCCGAGTTCGACGTCCAAGAAGATCAGGTCGTAACTGCATTGCGCCAGCAGGTCGATCACCTGGGCGCTGGTCGACGCCGCGTCGCTGCGCACGCCCCAGGGCAGCAAGCGGCTGCTGAGGAAGCGCCGCGCAATGTCGCTGTCGTCCACCACCAGCGCACGCGGCGGGGCCGGCGGGCCGACGAATGCGGGCGGCGCGGCATGCGCTTCAGGTGTACGCGGGGCCGCGGCGCGCACCGGAAGCGCCGCCGGACGGGGCAACGCGGGTTCTTGCGCGGATTCTTGCGCGGGTTCCGGCGCGGGTTCC
>JAYSYH010000238.1:0-4443 GCA_043716645.1 Betaproteobacteria bacterium
TCTTGGGACCGCGCGCGGTCTTCCAGATGTCTTCGCCCTTGGCCTCGAACAGCTCCGCCGGGTTGCCGTCTTCCAGCATCTTGCGGTATTCGGCGATGCCGTCAGCGGCGGACTTCTGCGGGTATGCGCTGACCGTGACGGTCAGCGTCAGCGCAGCGGCGATCAGGCGGATGATCTTCATGGCGGGTCTCGGCGGTTCAGGAAACGGTCGCTTCGTCGGTGCGCGTGTCACCCTTGTTGTCTTTCCAATTCACGGCGACCTTGTCACCCGCCTTGGCACCCTTGATGCTGAACTGCAGGAAGGGATTCTTCGAGACCGACATGCCCCACTGAGCGCTCAGCACGGGCTTGCCATTAAGTTGGGCCGTCACTTCCTGGATGAACCAGGCCGGAATGACCTTGCCGGCTGCGTCCTTGCGCAGGCCGGTTTCCATTTCGTGGTTCATGAGGACGCGAACGGTGGCCTTGTCGCCAGCCATCTGGGCGCGGATGCGCATCGGATCTGCCATGGTGTTTCTCCTGAAGCTTGGGTTGAATGCTGTGCTTGACGGGTTTTGAGCGGGTATCAGCCGCCGCAGCCGCCGAGCGTGACCTTGACTTCCTTTTGCGCGAACAGCACCTTGCCGTCGCCCATCATGGCCACCGCATAGACGTTCGACGACTGGCCCATCTTCACGCGGGTCGAGAAGTTGGCATCGACGGCGTCGCTCACCTCGAACATTGCGGACATCACGCTCGGGTTCTTCTCGACCAGTACCAGCAGACGCTTCACGCCGGGAAGGGCGGTGGACACGCCCACCGGCACGACCGCGCCGTTCTCGGCGATGTCCGGCCCGGTGATCGTCACGTCCTTGCTTTCGGTTGGCGCGCTGCCGCCCAGCATCTTCACGAGCTCGGCCATGGTCTTCACTTCAAATGCGGCCGCGTTGTATGCTGCATGCGCCATCTGGGGCAGCAGGCCGGTGGTGGCCAGCAGCGCGGCCACTTTGGCCGAATGGGACAACAGTTCTCGGCGGTTCAACATATTGGACTCCTTCATGCGTAAAGGGTAATGAATGATGATCACGGGCTGCGGCGGACGAACCCGAGGGTTGCAACTACTTCTTGGCGCCTGACGCCAGCCACTGCGCAATCAGCTTGGCCTCGCCATCTGACAGGGTTTGTGCAGGCATGGGAATGGCGCCCCAGACGCCCTGGCTGCCAGATTTGATCTTGCCGGACAGATAGGCCTCGGCATCCGCCCTAGCGCCATGTTTGGCCGCAACATCACGGAAGGCCGGGCCGACGATTTTGGTCTCCACGTTGTGGCAGACCATGCAGTTGTTCTTCTGCGCCAAGGCCAGGGCGGTGGCCGCCGGGTTGTCGGTGGCGGCGCGCGGCGTCGCCGCTGCAGCGATCACCGCTGCGGCAGCCGCCCCAGGATTGGCCGCTGGGGGTTTGGTCGTGTCGGCACCACGTTGCGGTCCGACAAGCCGCTGCTGTTCGGCCAGGTTGCCGTTGTTGTTGCGCGCAAAGTCAGGCAGGAACGAAGCGACCTTGGCTTCGGTGGCACAGTTCTTCATGCAAGCGGCCACCTTCACGTCGGGCTTGCCGCCATTGCCCATGCCCTTGCCGGGCCAGAGGCCGTGGTCAGTGGTGGCTCCGTTGCGGTTGGGCAGCAGCTTCTGGGCTTCCGCCATCGTCGCATCCGACAGCACGAAGTTGTCAGGCAGGATGCCGCCCATGTTCAGCAGATAGGCGGTGACTGCATAGACCTCGTTCGTGCTCAGTGACTTCGGCGCAGTCCAGGGCATGGCGCGGTTGATGTAGTCCCAGAGCGTGGACACGGTCGACACCTTCATCAGCGTCGTGCGCCCCGGAAAGGTCGAATCGTTCAATCGCGCCACATGCCCGGTCTTGATATCTTCCTTGGTCGTGCCGCCCACCAGGGGCGAGAACACCTCGTTGGCTTCGCCGAACACGCCGTGGCAGGACGCGCACTTGCCCTCCCAGATGTCCTGGCCGTTGGCTACGGAACCCGAACCCTTGGGCAGGCCCTTGAAGTCAGGCCGCACGTCGATGTCCCAGGCCTGGACTTCCTTGGGTGTGGCGGTGCGACCTACACCGGGGTAGGTTGCTTGCGCCAAAACTACAAAGCTCGCGCCGAAGCTGGCCACCGCCACGATCAGTGCCAGCAAAGACCGGCCCCGGTGCTTACGACAGCTGGACATTCTTCACCTCGCCACTCTCCTGAACCAGCCACGACTGGATGGAGTTGTTGTGATAAATCGAGCGCGTGCCGCGAACTGCACGCAGCTGCTTGTAGTTGGGCTGCACGTAGCCGGTTTCGTCCATCGCGCGGCTCTGCACGATGGCCGGCCTGCCGTCCCACACCCAGTCCAACGAGAAGCGCGTCAGGCTCTTGCTCATAACCGGTTCCTGCAGGCGCGCGGCCTTCCAGTTCTGCCCGCCGTCCACCGAGATGTCGACCCGCTTGACCTTGCCACGGCCCGACCAGGCCAGGCCGCTGATTTGATAGAAGCCCTTGTCCAGCAGCACTTGGCCGCCGGACGGCGCGGTAATCACGCTCTTGCATTCCTGCGTGCTGCTGTACTGGCGGTGCTGGCCGCCGGGCTGCAGGTCGATGTAGTGGACGGCTTCGTCCTTGGTGCCGTAGGGCTGGTCACCCACCTCGATACGGCGCAGGTACTTGACCCAGCTCACGCCCTGCACACCGGGCACCACCAGACGCAAGGGGTAACCGTTCTCCGGGCGCAGCATCTCGCCGTTCTGGCCGTAAGCGACGAACACTTCGCCGCTCTCGATCAACTCCATCGGCATCGTGCGCGTCATTGACGAGCCGTCGGCGCCTTCGGCCAGCACGTAACGGCCGCGCTTGTAGTCCACCCCCGCCAAGTCGAGCAGGATCTTCAGCGGCACACCGGTGAACTCGCTGCAGCTGAGCATGCCGTGGGTGTACTGGCAGGTGGGCACGGCGACGTTGCCCCATTCCATGCCGGTGTTGGCGCCGCACTCGATGAAGTGGAAGCGGCTTACCGATGGCAGACGCATGATCTCGTCCACCGTGAAGACCAGCGGCTTCTTCAGCATCTTGTCGTCCGAGCCATTGATCATCAGACGGTGCTTGGACGGATCAACATCCCACCAGCCCTGGTGGTGCCGTTCGAAGTGCAGGCCGCTGGGCGTGACGATGCCGAACAGGCTTTGCAGCGGCGCGAACGACACAGACGCCTGGGTGGTCTGCGTCAAGCCCGGGCTGGGCCGACGCTGCACGTTTGACTCGTACTTCGATGGCTTGCCGTAGCCGTCCGTGGCCACGGCCTGACCCAGGCCCTTGCTGTGAGCCGGCAGTTCCAGGATGTTGGGGTCGCCACCCTCGGTGGGTACCGGGTTGGCTTGGGCCAGGGCCGCAGGTGCAGCAACACCTGCCAACGCCGCCGCGAAAGCGCCACGCACGAAGCTGCGCCGGCCGGCCTTCGCTTCGGAAAAGACCGTGCGAACGCCTTCAGGGCTGATGAAGTTTTCCGGTGCCTTGATCAGGCGTCCGGACGGGTGATCTTGAGAACTCACTGCTGCTCCTGTGGCAAAGATTTCATGTCGCTTTCAAGGCACCCCGGCGACCGCCGATTGACTTGGGCGCTACCTCGGCCAACTGACTCTGGCGCTTCAGCGCCTGGCACAGCCGGCGAACCTCCGCATGCTCGACCCGGTAGTAGATCTGCGCTCCCGTTTTGCGCCGCGCCAGCACGCCACCCCGGTACAGCATCCCCAGGTGTTGCGACATGTTGGGTTGGCTCACCGCAACCTGCTCCAGCAATTCACTCACGTTTCGTTCGCCTTCGATCAGTGCGCAAACAATCTTCAACCGGGTGGGCGCCGACAGCACGCCGAACAACTCCGCGGCCAGATCGAACACGCGGTCCTCAGGACTGGAAGACATTTACCGTGTATCCGGATATTCAGTGATGCGGATATTAGCGATAACGAATTTAAAGAGCCTAGGGATTTTCCCTTGAGGGGATGCGCCCTGGGGCGCGGGCCCTTACCTCAGCACGTCATGCACACCGGTTGTGTTCCATCATCACTATACAATTTATGAAAGCATTGTATGATGAACATCAAATGCTCTCCAACACAAGCTCCCCAAGTCGACCCGTCGCGAAGCGAACAGGTGCGCTGGCCCGGCCATCGCCAACGGCCGCGTTATCGATGGACCTGCACGCCCGCGCGGGGGAAGCAGCATTGCTGCTGAAGGCGCTGGCGAACCCCGATCGTCTGCTGTTGCTGTGCCAGCTGGTGGGCGGTGAACGCAGCGTCAGCGACCTTGGTGCATTGGCCGGCATCGAACAGCCTTCGTTGTCGCAGCAGCTGGGTGTGCTTCGCGGGGAGCGTCTCGTGGCCACGCGGCGCGAGGGCAAGCAGGTGATCTATCGCATTGCGTCG
>JAYSYH010000239.1:0-4439 GCA_043716645.1 Betaproteobacteria bacterium
CCGGAGAACGTCAGGGTGTGCCTCAGGTCAGCCCGCGCACCGCCTCGATGGCTTCCTCGATGCGCTCCACCGCGTGAATGGTCAGCCCTTCGATGGGCTTCTTCGGTGCGTTGGCCTTGGGCACCACGGCAATGGAAAAGCCCAGCTTGGCGGCTTCCTTCAAGCGTTCCTGACCGCGCGGCGCGGGCCGCACTTCACCGGCCAGGCCGATTTCGCCAAACGCGATGAAGCCGCGCGGCAGCGCCTTGCCGCGCAGGCTGCCCTGGATGGCCAGCAGCACCGCCAGGTCGGCCGCCGGTTCACCGATGCGCACGCCGCCCACCGCGTTGACGAACACGTCCTGGTCCATGCAGCTGACGCCGGCATGGCGGTGCAACACGGCCAGCAGCATGGCCAAGCGGTCGCGGTCCAGGCCCACGCTGAGGCGGCGCGGGCTTGGGCCGCCGCTGTCGACCAGCGCCTGGATTTCGACCAGCAGCGGCCGCGTGCCTTCCAGCGTCACCAGCACGCAACTGCCAGGCACCGGTTCGTTGTGGGTGGACAGGAAGATGGCACTGGGGTTGCTGACCCCCTTCAAACCGCGCTCGGTCATCGCGAACACGCCGATCTCGTTGACCGCACCGAAGCGGTTCTTGATGGCGCGCACCAGGCGGAAGCTGCTGTGCGTGTCGCCTTCGAAATACAGCACCGTGTCGACGATGTGTTCCAGCACGCGAGGCCCGGCCAGCGCGCCTTCCTTGGTCACGTGGCCGACCAACACGATGGCGCAGCCGCTGGTCTTGGCCACCCGCGTCAGTTGCGCGGCGCATTCGCGCACCTGCGCCACGCTGCCGGGGGCTGAGTTCAACTGTTCGGAATAGACGGTCTGGATCGAGTCGATGACGCAGAAGGCCGGTTGCTCGGCGTCGATGGCGGCGATGATCTTTTCAAGCTGAATTTCGGCCAGCACGCGCACCGCTTTGCCGCTCAAACCCAGGCGCCGCGAACGCAGCGCGATCTGCGCGCCGCTTTCCTCGCCGGTCACGTACAGCACACCCATCTGCGCCGACAGCGCGTCCACCGCCTGCAGCAGCAGCGTGCTCTTGCCGATGCCAGGGTCGCCGCCGATCAGCACCACCGCGCCTTCGACGATGCCGCCACCCAGCACGCGGTCCAGCTCTTCCTGGCCGGTGGGCGTGCGAGCGATCTCGGCCGCGTCGATCTCGCTCAGCGTGGCCACCGGCTGGCTGCGCGCCAGCGCCTGGAAGCGGGTGTTGCGTGTGGCCGGGCCCGAGCCCGAAGCCGCTTCGGGCACCGTCTCGTCCAGCGTGTTCCAGGCCTTGCAGTGCGGGCACTGGCCCAGCCACTTGGCGTTGGTACCGCCGCATTCGCGGCAGGTGTGGACCGTCTTGGCGGTGGCCATCAAGCCGCCCAGTTTTCGACACGCAGGCCCGGCACGCGAAGAAACTCACGCGTGTTGTTGGTCACCAGCGTGACGCCCAGCGCCTGCGCATGCGCGGCGATCTGGGTGTCGAACGGGCCGATGGGCGTGCCCTGCGACGTGAGCCAGGCGCGCAGTGAACCAAAGACCTCGGCCGCGCTATCGTTGAAAGCCACGATCTCCAGCGCCGACAGGAATTGGCGCAGGGCCCGCAGGTTGCGCTCAGATCCGGTGCGGGCCACGCCGAAGTACAACTCGGCCACTGTCACGGCCGAGATGCCCAGGCCTTGCGATTCGTGGTCTTTAAGGGCCTGCAGCACGCCCGGCGGACGGTCGTTGATGACGTAGATGCAGATGTCGGTGTCGAGCATGTAACGCATGCGCCACTCCGGCCGGCGCCGATCAACGCTTGGGGCACAGAGCGGCACGCACATCGGCCTGCGGCTGCTCGCGCTCAACGCGCAGGCCAGGCTCGAAGTCGTCCAGGGCCGCAATCAAGGTGGCAACGCTGGGCGCCGGCTTGGCGCTGAGCACCACGTCCTGGCCCGCGCGGCGGATGTGCACTTCCGTGCCTTCAAAGCGGAATTCACGCGGCAGGCGCAGGGCCTGGCTGCCGCCGTGGGTGAAGAGCTTGGCGGTGTGCATGAGCGGCTTGGCGGTGTACGTGAGCGGACTCAGACATTAAGTGGCTACATCATAGCTATATTGAATTCAAAGAGCACCCATCCCAGGCTCAGACCGCCGTGAAGTTGCCGTGAAAGCCCAGCGGCAAGGTGTACGGCAGGATGGCCTGCGCAACCGGTCCGTCTTCCACATGCGCCGCGTCCAGCACGTTCAGCACCGTAGCCCGACGGCGGGCATCGAAGGTGGTGCCTAGCAGCCAGGCGTCGAGTTCGCCGGTCTTGCCGGGCTTGGGCACGACGATGTGCTCTTCGGCCACGCCCATTTCGCCGTAGTCGAAGCGCTGTGCGCGGCCGGTTTCCACGTTCAGCACTTGCACCCCGTGCAGCAGCGCGTTGCTGCGGCCAGGCCACTGCTTCCACGAGGCACCCGTTACCAGGAAGCGCGCCCGGTCTGCGCCCGAGCGCGCGATGCGGCGCGGGTCGATGCGCGGGAATTCCACCTCGCCCGGCACGGCCTGCAGCGTGGCCCGGCCGTTGCCCATGTCCAGCGTGGCGATCTGCAAGCCGGTGCGGCCGGCGGTCTGCTGCCGGGCGGCCATCAGGGCCACCGCACCCTGGTCCAGGAACCAGGCGTCGGGCGCGCCGATGTAGCTCAGCACGATGCGGCCGTCACCCGTTTCGTGCGCGTTGCCGACGTGAAACACCATTTGCGGTGGCAGCTCGAAAACGCGGCGCTTCGTGATGTCGGCCTTCTCCATCACCAGCACGCGCAGCGGCTCGCCGGCCTGCATCGCGAAGCGCCGCGGACCGTCGCCGATGGTCTTGGCGAAGTCGAAAGCCACCGGCGGCAGCGGCACCACCAGATAGCGCTCGGTAACGGCCATGTCGTGCACCATGCCGCCGGGGTAGGGCGACTCGCCGACCTGCGCGCCGGCCAGCGAGCCCTGCGGGTCGACATGCCAGGCCACGATGGCCGCGCCTTGCGTGCCGATGTTCCACAGGTGGCCGTTGGCGTCGACTTTCGGGTGCGCGGAAAACGGAACCTGCTGCAGGTCTTTGCGCCAGGTGACGGGGCCTTGCGTCGACAGGTCTTGCGGGTCCAGGCCATAGGCCGAACCGCCTTCCCACAACGCCAGCACGCGGCCGGCATGTTCGATGGCGTTGGTGTTGGCGACGTTGAAGGCGTCGGGGCCGCCGGCCGGCGCGCCGGACCCTGCGCTCCCCGGCGGGCCAGCTTCGATCTGCGTACCCAGCGCCGACATCACGAAGCGGCCGGCCTGCTGTTCGAGCTTCAGTTTGCTGGTGCGCACCAGGCGCCCGCGGTGCGTGACCTGGCCGTCACCGATGGTGAACTGCTGCACCATGCCGTCGCCGTCGAACCAGTGGTGGTAACGCTCGCTGCCGCGCTCCATCAGCGCCGGGCCGTTACGGTAGAAGCGGCCGCGCAGTTCGGCCGGCCAGCGGCCGCGCAGCACGATCTGGCCGGGGCCGCTGGCGCTGTCGCTGTCGCGGTCACCGGTGGCGTCTGTCACGCCCTTGAAGGGCGCCAGCAGCGGCTGGCCCTTCACGTTGGTGTCGAACACCGACGACAGCGCCGGCTTGGCGAAGGCGGGGGTGGCCAGACCGGTCACGGTGGCGGACAGCAGTTGACGGCGTTGCATGTGGGCCCCCGGTTCACTGCGACAGCTTGACGACGACGGCGCTGCCGTCCAGCGTGACCTTGCCGGCATCCCAGCTGGGGCCGAACATGCCCGGCGTGCCTGACGAACCCCAGGGTTCGGTCGGCAGGCCCATGATGTTCTTGCCCATCTTGCCGTCGCCGTCCAGGTCCTGGAACATCGAGATGGCCACGCTGCTACCGCTGATGCCGCACATCTGCAACCGGGTGGTGGCGTCGCCGGCGGGCACCCTGGCGGCCGACAGCGGCTGCTTGCCGTAGGTCTCAACGCTGCCGTAGGCAGCCAGGAACAACAGGCCTTGCTGGGGGCGCACGTTGTGCACTTCGACATCGATGCAGACCGTGCCCGGGGCCGCGCTCGCGGCGGCGGCAGGAGCGGCAGCGGCAGGGGCAGCGCCAGCGGCAGCGGCAGGGGCAGCGGGGCTCGGCGGCCCATCCTGGGCCTGAGCGCTGCTGGCGCTGAACGCACTGCAAGCCGCAACGAACAGTGCGACGCAGGGGAAGGCGGTGTAGTTCATGGCATCGCTCCGGGTGGCGGGTTGGGATTCAATGGCGCGATTCTGCGAAGCCGGCCCGCCCGGTGCAGCCGCTGCGCGACCAAATGGCGCAGCCCATCGCGAAACGCGGGCTGCCGGGCGCAAGTTGCGCCGCGCCGGCCTTCAGCCGCCGCCTCAACTTCAATCGCCGGTCGAACGCCGCCCGGCTTTCACGTCGCTGC